>NZ_JBIUCF010000061.1:0-78056 GCF_044593615.1 Nonomuraea sp. NPDC051941 | reverse complement strand
GGCGGCGATGAGCTGGACGCGTCCCGCGGGGATGTGCAGGACGGCGGCGATCGGGGCGGGGGTGTCGAACTTCTGCATCGTGTGCTCCTTGTGCGATGTTCTTTCGATGCCCCTACGATCGCCGACCGCTCTGATACCGGGCTGTCGCCGTCCTGACGCCGCCACTGACATCCGGCGGGCCTCTTGCGTGCGTTCAGGGCGAGGCCTGAGGAACTTCGAGAGGGTCAGGGTCGTCATCTCTAACATGGGCGACAAGGAACATAACGATCGGTTCCGGCACCTGCCGGAGCGGCCGGACCCGGCGACGTGGCGGTCTGGTCGGGATGAAGCGCCGTTGCCGCAGGCGATCGCCGAGCCGGCGGATGTGAAGGACACCGGCCTGCGCTGGGTGGCGCCCGAGCTCGAAGCGGCGCGGCAGATCAGCGATGCGATCGTACGCCGCCGCGGTTCCCGCGACTGAGCCGCCGTCATTTCAAGACCGGGGTGTGATCCGGGCCTCGATGGCGTCCAGGAGCGCGGCCAGGCCGAACTCGAACTCGTCGCGACTGCCACGCGTGACAGCTCCTCGGCATGAGCGACCAGGACGGGATACTGGTGAGGGGCCAGACTCCCGTAGAGCCTCCGGCGCATCCGCTGCTCCTCCGGGTCCCCGGAGTCCACGCCCAGGTTGAACTGCACCGAGCCGACGCACAAGGTGGCGAACGCTGACGCCGTGACGTCGGCCGGCCATGCTCGGCAGCGCCAGATTCAGGATGGTCACGTCGAAGCCCACGGCCGGCGACGTGAGCACGAGCGCGATGAGCGCCCACCATCTGCGAGACAGCGTGGCGGCCTACTTCGTGACGTTCGTGAGGAGCTTGTCGAATTCGCGGTCCGGCAACGTCCTGTTGAGCTCCAGGAGCCTTTCGGCCATGTAGCCGACCGCGTAGCGCGTCTCGGGCTTGCCGGCTTCGATGGCCTGCCGGATGGCGGTGGCGACGACACCTGGGGCGCTGGCCGGGGTGTTCTCGCCGAGCTGTGTCTCGGCGCGTTGGGCCATGGCTTCGGCCATCTCCCCGTACGCGGTCGTGCCGGAGATCTCACGGAGGTCCTGTGCCGTGTGGTCTTCGAACTCGGTCTTGATGATGCCGGGCTGGATGATCACGACGTCGATGCCGAACGGCTCCACCTCCATGCGCAGGCTGTCGGAGTAGGCCTCCAGCGCGTGCTTGGTCGCGTAGTACCAGCAGCCGAGCGGCAGCGCGATCTCGCCGCCGATGGAGGAGACGTTGACGATCGTGCCGGACCCCTGCTCGCGCATGTACGGCAGGACGAGCTGGGTCAGCCGGGCCGGGGCGAAGACGTTGACCTCGAACTGGTCGCGTGCCAGGTCGATGGGGATGTCCTCGGCCGCGCCGTGCAGGACGGTGCCGGCATTGTTGATCAGGACATCGATGCGGCCCTGTTCGGCGACGATGGCGCCGATGACGTGTTCCAGGTCCTCCGGCCGGCGTGCGTCCAGCGCCAGGGCGTGTCCGCCGGCGTCGCGGATGTCGTCCATCTTGTGCACGCGCCGCGCGGCGCCGTAGACGATGTGGCCGGCGCGGATGAGTTCGAGTGCGGTGGCCTTGCCGATGCCGGCGGAGGCGCCGGTGACGAGAACGACCTTTTTCATGGTGGAACCTCCTCTTCGGTCTGGGTGAACGCTAGGGTCGTGTTCTGGGATGGGACAACTCGAAGAATTCATTTACGCAGGTCAGAGGCCACGTATTGGTGCAATGACCTTGTAGCTGAGTGCAACTGCCTTGCAGCACCGAGGGCTCGACCCGGGAGGATGACATGCCGGGAGACCGGCTGACCGCCGAGGATCGTCGCCGCATCGCCGAAGGCCTGGCGGCCGGCTTGACCTACGCGGAGATCGCCCGCCGGCTGGGACGGTCCAGGTCCACCGTCACCCGCGAGATCGCCAGGAACGGCGGCCCGCACGGCTCCGGGCGGCGCGCGCCCAGCATGCGACGAACTGGCGCGCCCGCCGCCGCAAGCGCGCTCCCCACGCCGGCGTTCCGCACACCACCGACAGCCGTGACGTCCGCACAGCCCGGGAGTTCGAAGAACAGTTCGTCGCCATGATGATCGAGGGCGGGATGGCACCCATGACAGCCAGGGTGTTCGCCGCGCTGTTCCTCAGCGAGGGCGGCAGCCTGACCGCCACGGAACTCGCCCGGCAACTCCATGTCAGTCCGGCGACGATCTCCAATGCCATCAAGTGGCTGGAGCAGCGGCAGATGGTCGCCCGGGAGCGGGAGGCGCGCCGGGTGCGGTACTTCGTGGACGTGGACGTCTGGTACCACACGTGGGCGGCCAGCGCCAGGTCGATCGCGATCTGGGCCGACACCACGCGACACGGTGTCGGGATCTTCGGCAGCGACACACCCACCGGCGACCGGCTCCGTACCACCACCCAGTTCTTCGAGCTCCTCGGCCACGACATGGGCCAGGCGGCCGAGCACTGGCGGCAGGCCCTCTCCATGCAACGCCAGCGGTGAACTCCGGCGGTCGTGTCAGGAACCGTCGAGGCTCGACAGCCCGTTGACCGCGACCTCGATCCCTCGCCGGCCGGCGGCCAGGACGTCCTCGTTGGAGCCGCCCTGCTGCTGGGCGACGAGCCCCGCCACGGACAGCGCGCCCATGAAGCTGCCGACCGCCGCGCCTGCCGACACGGGATCCAGGTCGGGGTAGACCTCGCACAGGGCCCCGGCCAGCACGGGCTGCTCCTGGAGCATGAGCGTCAGCCCGCGTGCCCGCAGCGCGGGCTCGGTGAACACCAGCCGGGCCCGCAGCGGCGACAGCGCGAAGTCCAGCTCGTCGCCCTCGGCCAGGCTGCGCACCAGGGCCTCGAACATCCGGCCCAGCAGATCCCCCAAGGGCTCCCCCGGTTTCCGCCCGGCGATCACCTCGAGCATGATCTGCCCGCGATCCTCGGCGTTCAGGAAGAGCACTTCCTCCTTGCTCGCGAAGTACGCGAAGAAGGTCCGGGGTGCCACGTCGGCCGCCGCGGCGATCTCGGCGACAGTGGTCTGCTCATAGCCCCGTTCACTGAACAGCCGCACCGCGGCCTCCAGTAGCGCACGGCGAGTGCGGGCCTTCTTGCGTTCGCGATGACCTTCCACAGCGCAACCCTACAGCATGGCCTGCGTTTATGCATAGCTTGCAATTTCGCAGTCTATGCGCTTTCCTGGCAGGCATGGACATCCTCGAGAGTCTGCCGGTCGAACGGGAGGACCCGTTCCAGCCGCCTGCTCTACTGAAAGAGCTCCACGGACCGCTGCACCCGATGACCTACGCCGACGGGCGGCTCGGCTGGCTGGTCACCGGCTACGCCGAGGCACGCGCGGTGCTCGACGACCCGCGCTTCAGCAACACCCAGCAGGGCGCCGCCCCGCCGATCAAGGAGCTGGCGCCGCCCGAGGGGCTGACGGATCTGGTGATCCCGCCAGGCTTCTTCATCGCGATGGACGACCCTGAGCACTCCCGTTACCGCAAGCTGCTGACCGGGCACTTCAGCATGCGGAAGATGCGAAGGCTGGAGCCCAGGATCCAGGAGATCATCGACGGTCAGCTCGACGAGATGGCCCGCTCCGGGGCTCCCGCGGACCTGGTCAAGACGTTCGCACTGCCGATCCCGTCGCTGGTGATCTGCGAGCTGCTCGGCGTGCCGTACGGCGAGCGTTCACGCTTCCAGGACACCACCGCGCAGGCGGTGAACCTCGACAATCCCATCGAACAGCGGGGCGCCGCGAGCGCCGAGCTGATGGGCTACCTGTCCGAGCTGGTCGGGCGCAAGCGGGCCGAGCCCGGCGAGGACCTGCTCAGCGAGCTGGTCACCGGTGGCGAGCTCAACCACGAGGAGCTCACCGGCGTGGCCACGCTGCTGCTGACCGCCGGGCACGAGACCACCGCGACCATGCTGAGCCTGGGCACGTTCCTGCTGCTGTGCCGCCCCGAGCAGGCCGACCTCGTACGCACGGATCCCGCCGTCGCCGAGACCGCGGTCGAGGAACTGATGCGCTATCTCAGCATCACGCACATCGGCCCGATCCGGGTCGCCAGGGCCGACGTGCCCCTCGCCGGGCGGACGATCAAAGCCGGCGAAACCGTGACGATCTCCCTCCCGGCCGTCAACCGCGACGCGACCCGCTTCCCCGCCCCCGACCGCTTCGACGTCACCCGCCAGGCCACCCAGCAACTGGGCTTCAGCCACGGCATCCACCAGTGCCTGGGCCAGCAGTTGGCCCGGCTGGAGATGCGGCTGGCCTATCCGGCGCTGCTGCGCCGCTTCCCCGGGCTGCGACTGGCCGTGCCCGCGAAGGAAGTGCCGCTACGGCCTCTGGCCGCCATGTACGGCGTGGCCGCCCTGCCGGTCACCTGGTAGTGGCGCCCGCCGGCAGCCACCAGCCACCGGCCGTCCCACTCCGGCTGAGACGTTCCGGCTCAGGAGCGACGAGGTCGCCGACGGCTGCCACGCCAACACGACAGGCCAGCAGTCGCTCGGCAGGCAGGCCCAGGCGTTCTGGGGATAGCCGACGAGCCAGATCGGCGTAGCTGCAGGCGCGAAGGATTCGGCGACCTTTCAGCGCCTCGCCTCGAGATCGGGACCCAGGTCCTCCGGGCCGCTGGACGCTGTGGTCATCGCCGACGTCTTCGCGCGGGCATCCTTGCGGAGCTTGCGGATCACGATGACCACGGCGACCACCAGGAGCAGCCCGCCCAGGATGATGAGCATCAGGTTGTCGGCGTTCTTCAGGCCTGCGGCGACCGCGATGCCGACCAGCAGGGGCATCGCCGTCGAGCAGGCGGCGCCTGCGGCCACCGGTGGCAGGAATGTGCGGTAGGGCATGTGCGCCGCTCCGGCGACGGCGGGTACGAAGCTGCGGACGAGCGGTATCAGCCGGCCGGTGAACACGGCTTGGCGACCGTGTCTTCGGAGCAGGGCCGAGGCTCTGTCCCAGCCGTCCCCGCCGTACCTGCGGATGAGCTTGGTATTACGCAACGGAGGGCCGACGCGGCGGCCGAGCTCGAACCCGATCACATTGCCGACCAGGGCGCCGACCGTGACCACCGCCCACATGAGCAGAAACTCCGGCACCGAGGTGATGGTGGCCGCCGCGATCAGCAGCGCTGCCTCCCCCGGAAGCAGGAACCCGACGCCGATGATGGCCTCTCCCAGCGCGATCGCTCCTGCTCCCGCCAGCATCGCGGGCTCGGACAACGACTGCAACCACTCAAGCACATTGAAGAACGCCATGATCGGCACCTCTCAGATGGATCTCCCTGAAATCAACTGGCAGCATGCTGACAATTATTTGAGCGCACATCAGGGTTCACCCTGATATCAACCCCGACATTGACTACCGATGGAGAGGGAGGGTCAGCCGAACAGGCTGCCCGCCCGTGGCTTCTTCACCACGGGCGCGGCCGGCGGCTGGACGGTCGCCGTGGCGGGCGAGAGGCCGTCGAGGACGAAGCCCAGGTAGCGGCGCCAGCCCTCGGTCTCGGGGTCCATGGTCCAGAGCACGCTGGTGAGCATGGCCATGATCCGGC
Source organism: Nonomuraea sp. NPDC051941 (assembly GCF_044593615.1). Taxonomy (NCBI): domain Bacteria; kingdom Bacillati; phylum Actinomycetota; class Actinomycetes; order Streptosporangiales; family Streptosporangiaceae; genus Nonomuraea; species Nonomuraea sp. NPDC051941. The sequence goes on along the minus strand of NZ_JBIUCF010000061.1, from coordinate 72,476 downwards.
CCAGGTCCTCCGGGACGAGGTCGGCCCGGAGCAAGCGGGCCTGCTGGCCCCGGCGCATGAGCACGATCATGGCCTCGAAGAACGCGGTGGACAGGTCGGGCGTGAGGGAGTCGGCGCTCTTGGCGGCGGCGAGCGTGCTCATCTCGCGGGTCACCATGGCGAGCGCGGCCTCGATCAACGTGGTCAGGCCCTGCAGCGGGTCCTCGTCGTCGAGCGCTCGCTCGATCGCCGGCATGAGTTCCTCGGCCACCCGCTGATCGAGAACGGCCCTGATCAGGTCACCGCGGCGCGGGAAGTGGCGGTAGAGCGTCCGGATGCCCACCCCGGCGCGGCGGGCGATCTCCTCAAGTGACACCTCAGGGCCGTCGTCGGTGAAGGCCGCGTGGGCAGCCCGCACGATGCGTTCGACGTTGCGTGCGGCGTCGGCCCGCAGGTGCCGCTCAGTCTCTGTGGCCATCAGCAGAGCATATCAACTGGCAGGTTCCTGCCAGTTGTGCTAGCTTCTGCCCCACGAGGGGAACTGGCATCACACTGCCAATTGTTCGGGGAGGAGTCCGATGAAGGTGAACGTGGCCGCCGACAAGTGCGTCGCCGCAGGTCAGTGCGTGCTGCTCGCGCCGGACGTGTTCGACCAGCGGGACGAGGACGGCGTCGTCGTGCTGCTGGACGAGACGCCAGGCCCGGAGTCGCACGACGCGGTCCGGGAGTCGGCCATGGTGTGCCCCGCCGCGGCCATCCACCTGGCGGAGTCGTGAACCGGGTGCTGATCGTCGGAGCCTCGGCCGGCGGGCTGGCGGCGGCGGAGTCGTTGCGCCGGGCGGGATTCGAGGGCGCGATCACGCTCGTCGGTGACGAGCCCCGGCCGCCCTACGACCGGCCGCCGCTGTCCAAGCAACTGCTGACCGGGCAGTGGGCGCCGGCCAGGCTCGCGCTGCGTTCGGCGGCCGACCTCGACGCGCTGGGGCTGGAGCTGCGGCTGGGCCTGCCGGCGACCGGGCTGGACCCGGGCCGGAAACAGGTGATGCTGGCCGATGACACCCGCGTCCCTTACGGCGCTGTGATCATCGCGACCGGCGTCCGTGCTCGCCTCCTGCCCGGCACCGACGGTCTGGCTGGAGTGCACACGCTGCGCACCCTGCCGGACGCGCTGGCGCTGAAGGAAAGACTCCGGCCGGGACGGCGCCTGGTGATCGTCGGCGCCGGGTTCGTCGGCGCCGAGGTGGCCGCCACCGCCCGCGCTCTCGGGGCCCGGGTGACGTTGCTGGAAGCGGGGCCGGTGCCGCTGGGCCAGGCCGTCGGCGAGGAGACCGGACGGTTCCTGACCCGGCTGCACCACGACCACGGCGTCGCCGTGCGCACAGGAGCCGTGGTCACCGAGATCCTCAGCGCCGAGGGCACGGTGACCGGCGTGCGTCTGTCCGATGCGACCGTCCTGCCGGCCGACGACGTGCTGGTGGCCATCGGCTCGGTACCCAACACCGAATGGCTGGCAGGCAGCCGCCTGGCCGTCGACGACGGACTGATATGCGACCAGTTCTGCTCCGCCGTGGAGAACGTGTACGGGGTAGGTGACGTGGCCCGCTGGCACAACCCGCTGTTCGACACCGCGATGCGGATCGAGCACCGCACCAACGCCGCCGAGCAGGGTATGGCCGTCGCCCGCAACATCCTCGGCGAACCCCGCCCGTTCGCCCCCGTCCCGTACTTCTGGTCCGACCAGTACGACGTCAAGATCCAGGCCTACGGCCACCTGCGCGACCATGACGAGGCGCTCGTCATGGACAGTGACTTCTCCCGGCGGCAGCTCCTCGTCGCCTACCGCAGAGGCGAGCGCGTCGCCGGTGTGCTCGCCGTCGGCAAATCGCCCAAGATCCTGCGCGCCTGGCGCTCCCTCATCGCGGCCGGCAGCCCATGGACCGCCGCTCTCACCAGCCCGACCGCCGCATGACCCAACAGGAGGTTTCCATGAGCACCGCGACCGATGCCAACGCCGCGGACCTTCCGATCTTCCCTGGCGATCGCGAAGCCCGCTGCCCGTTCAACCCACCCGCCGAGTACACGCGCTGGCGCGAGGAGGAGGGCCTGCGCCGGGTGAACTGGAACGGTCACACCGTATGGGCGGTGAACCGGTACGAGGACATCAAGACCGCCATGGCCCACCCGGCGATCAGCGCGGAGGTCCTCGGTGTGCTGCAGGGCCACGGGAAGCACGAGGGCCCCAACGCGCCGGAGACCTTCCCGAGGATGGACGATCCGGAGCACGCGCGGCTGCGCCGCATGCTCACCAAGGACTTCACGGTCAAGCGGGTCAACGCGATGCGTCCGGACATCGAGGCGATGGCGAACGAGTTCATCGACGCGATGGTGGAGAAAGGACAGCCGGGTGATCTCGTCCAGGACTACGCGCTGCCCATCCCGTCGCTGGTGATCTCGCTGCTGCTCGGGGTGCCGTACACCGACCACGGCTTCTTCCAGGGCATCACCGGCAAGCTGATGAACATGAACACCCCGCCCGAGGAGAAGCTGAAGGCCTCCCGGGAGTTCTTCGGCTACATGATGGAGCTGGTGGCCCGCAAGGAACGCGAGCCGGGCGATGACCTGATGAGCCGGGTGATCCGCGAGCACGTACAGACCGGGGAGCTGCGCCGGGAGACCGCGGCGATGAACGGGGTCATCCTGCTCAACGCCGGCCACGAGACCACCGCCAACATGATCGCGCTCGGCACGGTCGCGTTGCTGCAGAACCCGGACAAGGCGGCCGTGCTCCGCGACACAGACGACCAGAACGTGATCGCGAACGCCGTCGAGGAACTGTTGCGCTACCTTACGATCGTGCACAGCCTCATCGCCCGGATCGCCAAGGAGGACGTCGAGATCGGCGGCACGCTCGTCTGGGCCGGCGAAGGACTGATCATGAACCTGCCGGCGGGCAACTGGGATCCCGCGTTCACCGACCGGCCGGAGATCCTCGACCTCGACCGCCCGGCACGGGGGCACATCGCCTTCGGCTACGGCGTGCACCAGTGCATCGGTCAGACCCTTGCCCGCGCCGAGCTCCAGATCGCGCTGCCCACCCTGCTGCGCCGGCTTCCCGACCTTCGCCTCGCCGTCCCGATCGAGGAGATTCGCTTCCGCAACGACATGAGCATCTACGGCGTCCACGCGCTGCCCGTCGAGTGGTGAGGAGGAGGCGCGACATGACCGAACTCACCTTCGACGGCAGGACCGCCATCGTCACCGGTGCCGGCGGCGGGCTCGGCCGGGAGTACGCGTTGCTGCTGGCCGCCCGTGGCGCGAAAGTCGTGGTCAACGACATCGGCGGCTCGGTGACCGGCGACGGCCGCGACGTCGGTCCGGCCGAGACCGTCGCCGCCGAGATCCGCGCCCGCGGCGGCGACGCGATCGCGGACGCCGGCGACGTGGCGACGCCGGACGGCGGCGCGGCACTCGTCCGCGCCGCGCTCGACACGTACGGCAGGGTCGACATCCTCGTCAACAACGCGGGCATCCTGCGGGACGCGCTGCTCGAGGACACGACTCCCGACGTGCTGGACCCGGTCCTCGACGTGCACGTCAAGGCTCTGTTCCAGGTGACCCGGCCGACGTGGAAGGTCATGCGCGAGCAAGGTTACGGCCGAGTCGTCAACACCACCTCGGCCGCCGGACTGCTCGGCAGCCCGCACAAGAGCAACTACGGCACCGCGAAGGCGGGAGTGGCCGGCTTCACCCGCGTCCTCGCCGTCGAGGGCGCCGAGCACGGGATCAAGGTCAACGCCATCGCCCCCATCGCCGCCACCCGCATGCTCGTCAAGCACCTCGGCGAAGGCTCCCGGCTCGACCCCGCGAACACGGCCATGGTCAACGCCGTCCTCGGCAGGCTCGATCCCGCGCTGGTGGCGCCGGTGGTGGCGTTCCTCGCGCACGAGGACTGCCCGGTCACCGGCGAGATCTACACCGCGGGCGCCGGGCAGGTCGCTCGCTTCTTCATCGGCAGGACACCCGGCTACCACCACCCGGACCTGTCCGTCGAGGATGTCCGGGACCACCTCGCCGAGATCCGCGACGAGACCGGCTACACCGTCCCGGCCGGTCCCGGCGAGGAGATCGCGCAGTTGCTGCGGGCCGTCACCCGACCGGGCCTCGTGCCCGAGTAGCGACACCCTTCCGATGCTCGGCGCGCGACCCCGGGCAAGCCGCCCGCATCCGAGCCGGCGCTGTTCCGCCGGCTGCCGGACCTCCGGCTCGCGATCCGACGACATGTCCGCCTACGACGTCCACGGACTCCCCGTCACCTGGTGAGGCGATGCGTACCGACGTAACCCTTGGGGAGGAGCCGACTCCCGTGCTCCCCCGGCGCACGAGGCCCACGCTCGTGCTCGCGTTCCTGGCGCTGGCCGGAGTGGTGTTCGCGATGCTGCAGTCGCTCGTCGCTCCGGCCCTGCCCGTCATCGCGGGCGAGTTGTCCGTGTCAACGGCGGACATCAGCTGGCTCGTGACCGCCTACCTCCTGGCCGCCGCGATCGCGACCCCGGTCGCGGGCCGGCTCGGCGACATGTTCGGCCGCCGCCGGGTACTGCTCATCGTCCTCGGCGTGCTCGCTGTCGGCACTCTGGTCGCCGCGCTGGCCGAGACTCTCCCTGTCCTGGTGACCGGCCGGGTACTGCAAGGGGCCGGGGGCGCGATCCTGCCACTGGCGTTCGGCATCGTCCGGGACACGCTGCCGCCCAAACGGGTCGGCATCGCCGTCGGTCTGCTGTCGGCGCTGCTCGGCACGGGCGGCGGCCTCGGCACGGTGCTGGCGGGACCGATCGTCGCCACCCTGAACTGGCACTGGCTGTTCTGGTTCCCGCTGATCCTGATCGCTCTCGCCATGGCGGGGGTCGCGTTCGGTGTCCCGGCGCTCCCCGTCCGCGCTCCGGGCCGCATCGACGTGCCGGGGGTGCTGCTGCTGTCCGCCGGTCTGGTCTGCCTGCTGCTGGCGCTCAGCAAGGGCGGCGGCTGGGGCTGGGCGAGCGGCCTGACGCTGGGCCTGTTCGGCGGGGCCGCCGTGACCCTGGCCGCCTGGGTCGCGGTCGAGCTGCGAGTCCGCGTCCCGCTGGTGGACATGCGCATGTTCGCCGGCCGGGGCGTGTGGACGACCAACCTCGCCGGCACCGCCTTCGGCGTCGTGACGTTCGGCTCGTTCCTCCTCGTGCCGCTGCTGCTCCAACTGCCCACCGCGACCGGCTACGGCCTCGGCAAGTCCGTCAGCGAAGCCGGCCTGTTCCTCCTGCCCGCGACCGTGGCGATGGTGGTGTTCGCGCCGCTGTCCGGTGCCCTGAACCGCCGCTTCGGCGCCAAACTCCCGCTGGTGACGGGCATCCTCATGGCGACATCCTCGTTCGCGCTACTCGCCGTCGCTCACGACGTGGCGTGGCACATCCTCACCGCGGTCACCCTCATGGGCATCGGTATCGGTCTGGCGTCCGCCGCTATGACGAACGCGATCCTCGCCACCGTCCCGCCGTCCCAGACCAGCGTCGCCACGAGCATCAACACCCTCGCCCGCACCATCGGCGGCAGCATCGGCACCGCAGTCCTCGCCGCGGTCCTCTCCGCGAACACCTCCCAGGGCATCCCCACTGAGGCCGGATTCACCGTCAGCTTCTGGATCTGCTCGGGTGTGCTCGTCCTCGCGGTCCTCGCCGCCCTCGCGCTCCCCACTCGCCGGCATCGTGACAACCCTGGACCTCGATCAGAGACACCGCCGGAGCCGATCACCAGCGCGGGTGCCGATCTCACGCGGGCCTGCCGGCCGTGGCGCCCGCCAGCAGGGCCGCGCCCAAGGGGGTGATGGTGTGGAGGACCTGGGCGCCCGTCCTCCGGCTGACGATCAGGCCCGCCTCACGCAACACCTGGGTGTGCTGGCTCACGCCGGAGGCGTGGATCCGCTGGCGCCGAGCGAGCTCGCCGGTCGTCGCTCCGTCGACGGTGGCACGGAGGATGGCGGCGCGGGTGGGACCCAGCAGCCGGGCGACAGGAGCACCGGACGTCGGCAACTCCTTCGTCGCCGCCGACGGCTGAACCCGCTGGATCGGATAGACCAGCACCTGCGGCAGTTCGGGATCCGCCAACGGCACGGGCGCCCCCCAGCAGAAGTACGAGGGGATCAGCACCACCCCTCGTCCCCCGAGATGCACGTCCCGGTCCACCGGATGATCCATCGACAGTACGGGCGGCTCCCAGCGCATGATCGGCCGGAAACCGGCCAGCATGCCGCCGGCCCCGCCGTCCAGGAACGCGCGTCCGCGTACCGCCCGGTCGGCATCCACCATGCTGTGGATGTCGGGCCAGTACGGGGCGATGGCCGTGTCGAAGTAGGTGTGCAGTCCGTGCTGCAGGTCGTGGAAGGCATCCCGACGGCCGTCGGCCAGTCCCCAGGCCCATGACGGCGTACCCGTCCTGCCCGCCAGCTTGTCCAGCTCCCGGCGGAGCAGTCGCCGTGGTGTGCTCAGTACGGCGTCCACCCCCGCGTCCAGCCCGAGAACGCCGTCAGGCGGGGTGAGGAAGTCGGGGAAGTAGGAGGAGGTGCTGGGGAAGAGCGGCGCGAGGACCCGTCGCACCGCGGCCGTGCCGCCCGTCCTGGCCAGATCGTGCCGGGTACGGCTCCGCCAGACGGCGAACGCGCTTCCGCCCCTGCGCCCCATCAGGCGGTACATGCTCAGCGCGATCTCCCACAGTGGATCCGCCGTCGTGGCGATCCGCGTCCGCGCAAGGTCCTCACTCGTGAAATGGATCCGCAACATTCGACTTCGCTGTTCACGCTGGGCTTTTCAGTCATGACTGCAGAGCGTGGACACTTGTCACACGCATGAACATGATTATTGACAAACGGGGTGAAAATCGTAAAGGGCCATCCATGACCGTACGGTTCCATGTTCTCGGGCAGATCGAGGTGACCGTGCACGGGGACGTGGTGGATCTGGGCTTACGCCAGCGCGATTCGCTCGCGCTGCTGCTGCTTCGCGCCAACCGCACGGTCACCGTGGACCAGCTGGTCGAGGTGTCCTTCGCCGATCCGGTGCCAGAGTCGGCCTGGCGGCAGGTCCGGAACACCGTGGGACGGCTGCGCAGGACCTTGGCCGCGGCCGGCTGCCCCAGCGTGATCAGGACCAGGCCGGGCGGCTACCTGCTCGAGACCGGACCGGAAACCCTTGACCTGCTCGAATACGCCGGCCACGTCGAGGCGGGCCGCCGCGCCGCCGCCGAGGGCCGACATGCGCAGGCTGTCACGTCCCTGCGGGCGGGGCTGGCGCTGTGGCGGGGCCCCCTCCTTTCCGGCATCGACGCCACCGTCCTGGAGGCGGAGAAGACCGGCATGGAGGAGGCCCGCCTGGCCGTTCTGGAGGAGTGCCTGGAACTGGAGTTGCGCCTCGGCCGCCACCGCGAGCTGCTGTCTGAGCTGGCCACGCTGACCGGCGAGCACCCCATGCGCGAGCGGATGTGGGAGCTGCGCATGCTGGCCCTCTACCGGTGCGGCGCCAAGGCCGATGCGCTGGCGCTCTACCAGGCCGCCCGCCGAACCTTCGCGGAGGAGCTCGGACTCGAGCCCGAGCCACGCCTGGCGCGGTTGGAGCAGGCCATTCTCACCGGTGATCCCTCGCTCGACCTCGACCGGGAGCCCGATCGGCCCCGCCCGGGTCAGTTGCCGCCCGACGTACCGGACTTCACCGGGCGGGATCGGGCTGCGGCCGAGTTGGAGGCGGCGCTGCGGCCGGAGGCCGGGCCCGCGGTGGCCGTCCTGATCGTCACGGGCAAGGCCGGGGTGGGCAAGACCACGCTGGCCTTGCACATCGCGCACCGCGTGCGGGCGCGGTTTCCGGACGGCCAGCTGTTCGCCCGGCTGCGTGCCGTACAGGATCGGCGGGTGGTGCCCGGGGAGGTTCTCGCGCAGTTCCTGCGCGCGCTGGGTGAGCCGGTGCAGGACCTTCCCGCCGACGTGCACGAGCGTGCGGCCAGGTTCAGGGAACTCCTGTCGGAGCGGCGCGTCCTGGTCGTGCTGGACGACGCCGTCGACGAGGCGCAGGTGCGGCTCCTGCTCCCGGGCGGCGCGGGCTGCGCCGTGCTGGTGACCAGCAGATCGAGACTGTGCGCCCTGCCCAGCACCGGCCGCGTGGAGCTGGGAGAGCTCGAAGCCGCCCAGTCCGTACGGTTCCTCGCCAAGGTCACGGGCACTCACCGTCTGCGGGCCGAACCGCAGGCCGCGGACGAACTCGTGCGGCTGTGCGGGAACCTGCCCCTGGCGCTCAGGATCGCCGGTGCCCGGCTCGCCGGCCGGCCGCACTGGCGGATCGGTCACATGGTGGAGCGGCTCAGCGACGAGCGGCGGCGGCTCGACGAACTCGCGCACGGCGATCTGGAGGTGCGCAGCAGCATCGCGCTGTCGGCTGAAGGGCTCGACCCGGCCGCGCTCCGACTACTCTCGGGACTCGCGCTGACCGACACCCCGGACCTGCCCGGCTGGACCACGCTCGCCGCGAACGGGTCGCCCGACCTCGTCGACAGCCTGGTCGACGCCCAGCTCCTGCAGGTCGCCGGGCCCATGCGGTACCGCTTCCACGACCTGGTCCGCCTGTACGCCCGTGAGCTCGGCGAGCCCGAGGCCGTCCCCCGCGTGCTCGCCGGCTGGCTGGCGCTGGTCGAACGGGCACATCGCGCGGTCTACGGCGGCGACTTCGCGGTCCTGCACGGCACCGCCGCCCGATGGCAACCACCGGGCCAGGACATCGTCGACACCGAACCCCTGGCCTGGTACGAAACCGAACGCCCGAACATCGTCGCCGCCGTCCGCCAAGCCGCCGCACTCGGGCACGACGAACTGTGCTGGGACCTGGCGGTCAGCGCGGCGTCGCTATTCCAGACCCGCGGACACTACGACGAATGGGAGGAAACACACCGCGTCGCGCTCGCCGCCACCCGCGCGGCCGCCAACACCCGTGGCTCCGCCGCCCTGCTCACCGGAATCGGCCTGCTGGAGGCGTACCGGCACCGCTACGGATCGGCCGCCGCCGCCGTCGAGGAGGCCCTGGAGCTCTTCGAAAGCTGCGGCGACCGGCACGGCTGGGGCCTGGCGAACGGGGTGGCCGCGTTCACCGCAGGCATGCGAGGCCTGTACGCCGAGGCCGTCGAGCAGTGCGAGCGCGCCCTCCACGCGGTACGCCAGGTCGGCGACGCCGGGGCGGAGATCCTCGTGCTGCGCCTGCTGGGCCAGCTCCTGCTGGACGTCGGCCACCTCGACTCCGCCCGCCCGTACCTGGACAAGGCCCTTGCCGCGAGCCGGGCCGTCGACCCGCACATCCATCCAGAAGTCGCCTACCGGATCGGCGAGCTGCTCCTCGCCTCAGGACGGCTGGAGGAGGCGGAGCAGGCGTTCACCGACCTGCTCGCCACCGTCATCGGCCTCGGCGACCAGCGGGGCGAGGCTTTCGCCCGCTACGGCCTGGGCTGTCTGCACATCGAGCGGGATCGTCTCGCCGCAGGTGAGGAATACCTCTATCAGGCGATCGAGCTGGCCGGTGCCGTCGACGAGCCTTTGGCGGAGGCCAAGGCGTGGCTGGCGCTCGGCGCGGCGAGCAGGTTGCGCCGTGACCACGAAGGGGCGCTGCACAGGTTCGGCCAGGCCGAGCGGCTCGCACAGGCCATCGACTCGCCGATCTGGCAGGCCCGCGCCCTGCACCAGGTGGCCGAGGTGCACGACGAGCGTGGCTGTGAGCCGTCGGCCGCCGCGGCCCGTTCCCGGGTACGCGATCTCATCGCCGCCGTCGGGGGCGTTGCCCCCGACATCGAGGCGGGAGTCCCCGCCCGGCGGGTCCATCGGACCCGCCGGGCGGACTGAGCGGACTCGCTACCACTCGACCGGCGCGTGCCAGTCCGTTGCGGGTCTGAATTCCATGATCACTCCTCCTTTCCTGCGTACTCGTAGGTGTGCCGGGTCGCCCGCCGCCAGGCGACGCCGGCAGGAATCGCGGCCAGCACTCCGACTGCCGCGAACGTCGCGATGCTCGCCGCAGGTCCAACCGCCTCGGCGAGCAGGCCGGAGCCCAGGATCCCGAGGCCTTGCGCGGCGAACAGCCCCGACGCCGCGATTCCGACCGCTTGACCGCGGTACTCGACCGCGACCGCCATGACGAACGTCGCGTTGGCGACCACCTGGTAGGCGGCGAAGACCCCGGAAAACACGAGCAGCACCAGCGACGACCAGACCGGCGGCTCGAACACCATCGCCAGCAGAGGCACTCCGGTGAGCACCGTCAACGGGCCCAGCAACCGGGACCGGAGCTCGGCCGGGACCAGGCGGGTGAGCAGCAGGCCGCCGGCTGCCGAGCCGACCGACTCGGCGGCCAGGAACAGTCCGGCGGCCACCGTTCCCGCGCCGATCTGACCCGCGTACGGGACCGCGAGGCCGAGCGGCGCGACGTAGAAGCCGTAGGTCCAGGCCAGCGACACCAGCGCGCGTAGCTTGCGGTCGCGCCGGACGAGCCGCATCCCTGCCCGGGCCGAGCCCAGCATCGTCGCGTCCCGCCTGCTCGCGGGGCGCGGCCGGAGGCCGAATCGGAACAGCAGCGCGGAGACGGCGAACGTGCCCGCGTCCACCAGCAGCGCCATGTGCGGCCCAGCCGCGCTCACCAGCACACCACCGAGGGCGAATCCGCCGAAGTAGGAGATCTGCGCGGCAGTGGACATCACCGCGAGCCCCATCGTGTAGCGATCGCCGGTGAGCATGACCGACATGTTCGCCGACCGCGCGGCGCGCGCCGGCGCGTTCGCCGCCTGCACCAGGAACACGAGCAGCCACAGCACGGGCAACGGCACACCGGGGATCGCGGCGGCGGCGATGAGCGCGGCCCGGACGAGGTCGCACGCCACCATCACCTCCCGTCGCGGGTACCGGTCCGCGAGCCCGCTCAGCAGCGGGCCGCCGAGCAACTCGGGCACGTACGTGAGCGCGACGCTGATCGCGGTGAACACCGGCGAGCCGGTGCCGGCGTAGACGAGGATGGCGAGAGCCAGCCGCGCGACCTGATCGCCCGCGGTCGAGAGACTCTGGGCCGCCAGCAGCACGCGGAACTCCCTCACCGCGAACACCTCACGAAAACCCGGCGGACGCTGTCCCATGTTCGCCTGCCCCCAAACGCCGATGCGCTCCGAGCGGCAGCATCGCCCGCCGCTGTCATATCGGCGTCATAACCCTGCGGCTATGACGTGGCTATGACGCCTCCCGACGACTCTGGGCAGCAATCCAGATCCGCTACAGACAGGGGGAGAAACATGCGAATCGTCACCGGAATTGTCGCCGCAGCCATGGGTGTCGCGCTGCTGATCGGCCCGACGGCTCAGGCCGCGTCCGCGGCCTCGGACAGGGGCGGGCTCGGCGGCAGCAGCGGGCTCGGTCCGAGCAGCGGAATCGGCGGGGGCAAGGGGTACAGCCGGAGCAACGCGGGCAGGTTCGGCGGCTAGTCAGTGTTCCTTCGTGCGGCCCGTTGTGAGTGGCGGCCATCCCGCTCCCACGACGCAGGGATCCCAGCGGGCCGCACAAGTAGCCCGGTAACCGGCGGTGCCGGGGAGCCCGCCTGGTCACGCCTCGGATGCTGAGCCCGCTCTCGGGCGGGCGTCGTGGGACGGGCGGTGGCCACCTGCCCGTTGCAGCCACGCGCAGCACCCGGGATCCGAGTCTCGGCCTGCCTGCGCGGAGCTGACCGTGTCGACCATGACGTCCGCCCCCGGCTCCGACGCATGGGCATTACGGGGACCATCGCCGGCGTGATGAACACCTTCCGAAGGCGTGTCCCAAAACTTCCGAACCTCTCCACAGAAAGGGTTACGCATGCGTATCCGATTGTCGGCCCGTCGCGCTCTGGCACGGGTGCTGGCCGTCACGGTCGCCGCCACTTCCGGTCTGGTCATCGTGTCTTCCAACGCCGCGGCTCCTGCTCAAGCCTCCACCATCAGACAGCGGATGGTGGAGATAGGGAACCGCGAATACAGGGACGACAGCAGGAATCACGAGATCGGCGGTCACAACTGCAACTTCTATTCGGGTCAAATGGGCGCGGGAGACCCCTGCGGCACGCAAGGCTGGCGCGCGACCGACTGGTGCGCGCATTTCGTCAAGTACATATGGCGTGAAGCGGGCGGCGTCGAGGACGTCGAGACGATCGGCGGCCGCGTCATCAATTTCAAGGAGTACGGCGAGCAGCATGGGACATGGCATCCGATCGGTGACGGATACTCGCCCCGGCCCGGCGACGCCGCCGTATATCCGGACACCGACAATAATGGCTTTCCAGAACACATCGGCATGGTCCTCGCCAACTCCGGCGGAGTCGTCACCACCGTCGAAGGCAACATCCCCGACCGGATCGGCCTGCGGGAGAACTCGCGGCTCATGGGATACGTGTCGCCTGTCATCCCCGACGACAAGAACAGGATCCCGGATGTGAGCGGCGACGGCTACGCCGACATCCTCGCCATCAAACCAGACGGGACCCTGCGCTACTACGGCAACAACTTCAAAGCCTCCCCCACCGCCCCTTACGGCAACGGCTACCAAATCGGCAGTGGCTGGAGCGCCATGACCCACGTCCTCTGACCGATCTGGGTCGGCATCGGTGGTGCCTTACAACGTGATACCGATGAGGTTTCATGAGTGGCTGGGCGGCGCAAACGGTCGCGTTTTCGCCGCCCAGCGCGCTCCCGTAGGACGGATGGATGGCGAAGTTGCGGGTGGCCGGTGTGCCGACGACCGCTGGGGATGCGGCCCCGCCGGTGATCTTGCTGGTTGCCTGGTCAGTCGGCGGAGTGCTGGAAGCCGCGCAGCATCGCGGTGACCCCCGTCTCGAAGTGGTCGTCGAGGGTGGTGGCGTCGGCGGCTTCGGCGAGCACGTTGTAGTCGGGACTGCCGGGCCGTGGTTTGCGGCTGCGCCGCTCCGCGCCGAGCCGGGTCACGGCGATGGCCAGGGCGTGGCCGATGGTGAACTCGCGCAGGCAGCGGGCTATGCGCAGGGCGAGCGCCGGGGGGATGCCGTCGGCATGGAGTTTGGTGAGCATCTTGACGCCGGTGTCGATGGAGGCGGGCGAGCGCACCGGCCGGGTCGCGAACACCTGCACGGCGTGGGGGTGGCGCAGGAGGGTGTCGCGCAGCCGCAGGCAGTATTCGCGCGCCAGGTCGTGCCAGGGGCCGTCCCAGGGCAGGGTGTCGACGTCGATCTCGGTGAACAGCGCCTCGGCGACGCCGTCGAAGAGCGCCTCCTGGTCGTCGTAGTAGCGGTAGGCGGCCATCGGGTCGAAGCCGACCGCGGTGCCGAGCTTGCGCATGGAGAACTTGCGCAGGCCGTGGGCGTCGATGAGGGCGAGAGCGGCGACGGCGAGGTATTCGCGGGTGAGAGTGGGCCGGGTGGGCGGCTCCGGCAGCGTGCCCGGCGGTCTGGGGTCGGCCGTCATGCCGCGAAGCCCTCCAGGATCGTGGTGAGTGTCTTGGTGAATTCCTCCGGATGCTGCATGTACGGGACGTGGCCGCCGGGGAACTCCTGGCAGGGTATGCCAAGGCGCTCGGACAGCACGTGCGCGGGAGTGTAGTAAGGCTTGCCGACGCTGTCGCGCCCGGTGGCCAGGCACCACGGCGCCGTGGTGGCGGCCAGCGCGGACAGGTCGGGCTGGTAGTCGAAACAGAAGGCGGGTAGCTCGCGGCGCAGCATGAGCTCCGCGTTGTGGAGTTGACGGGTCATCGCATCCGGTTCGCGCCGGGTGAGCCTCCGCGCCAGGTCGCCGGCGGCGAGCATGAGCTGGGTGCCGGCGGCGATGACGGTCTGGCCGGTGGGCGACAGGAAGATGCGCGGGGGGTCGGGCAGCGTCATCGCGCCGAAGGCCGCGAAGGCCCGCATCAGGTGCCCGTCCTGGCCGAGGCGGCCGATGTGTTCGATTTCCCGCCGTTCGGCGGAGTCGGCCGGCAGGAGCTGGACCAGCGGCGCCTCGTGCACGACGGCGCCCAGCAGGCGGCCGGGATGCCTGATCACCATCTCCAGGGCGATGATCGCGCCCCCGCTGTTGCCGAAGACGTAGGCGCGTTCGAGGCCGTGGTGGTCGAGGACGGCGACCGCGTCGTCCGCCTGCGTGGCAGGCGTGATCGAGGCGTCGGGGTGGGTGAACGGGCTGCGTGAATTGCCGCGCCGATCGTAGGTGATCACGGTGTACGTCGGCGTCAGCAGCGGGACCACGTCCGCGTACATCCCGGCATCGCCTCCGCCGCCGGAGATCAGCAGCAGCGGGGGCCCGTCACCGGCAAGTTCGACGTGTAGCCGAGCCCCGGGCACCTCAACCGTGTCGCTTGTCATGGCTCTCCTTCCTGATGGCGCCAAGCACGCGTCTACACTGTAGCGCGTGTCTACATCGTAGACAGATGAGACAGACGGGAGCTTCGCCCTTGCCGGGCCACTGCTGACCCGCCCGATCTCGCGGCGAACAACAGGAGGACTGCCGTCGTGTTCCAGGGATTCAAGGCGAGCGGGGCACCGCAGCACTACGATCTTGTTGGTCTCCCACCCCCTGTGAAAGAGGCCACCAGTGGTCACGCACTCCGAACTCGTCCGGGTCTTCGGCACGGACGGCATCGTCACGCTCGACCGCGACCAGGTGGAGGAGCGCGGCTTCCGGCCGGAGGACGTCGAACTGCTGTGCGAGGTCGGCCTGCCGGTCACTGCCGGCATTCTCTTCACGATGCACGTGAACGGTCCGTTCGATGCCTTCACGGTCTTCGATGCCGAGACCCCGAACCGACCCGCACGCTTCATGATCCTCGGTAAGGGCCGTACCGACGACCGGATCCGCTACGCCGTGGAGCTGGAGAGCAGCAACGTCTACCTGCTCGCGCTGGAGGACGGCGTGCCCACCCCCGAGCCCGAGACCATCAACACCTCGCTCGGCGCGTTCGTGGAGTTCCTGTACCGAATCGAGCTGTGCGCGCAGGAAATGGGCGGGGCGGACCTCGAAGGGTCGCGCCCGTACCTCGAGAAGCTCGTCGCCGACCTGAGGACACATGACGAGCGCGCTCTCGCGCCGGACACGTTCTGGGGCGGGCTGATGGACGCCTACCTTCACGGCGGCGTCCCCCGATGGCGCAAAGGCAGCCGACAGGCGATCGTCACCGCGTTGGAGGCGCACCTCCCCGATGACGAGCCGCTGCGCTGGGCGACCGACATCCCGGTGGGTGAGGGCGTCCAAGAGCTGAGCGCGCACCGCGCGGACGGCTACTGGCTGCTCGTCACGTGGGGGTTCAGCGACCTGGACGGTCTGCTCGACGTCGACCCCGAACCGGGTGCCAGCGGCCTCGGTTTCGAGCTGACGATGCGCGTCCCGCGCGACGAAGGCGACGAACTGCCGCCTGGCTGGGCACTGGCGACGCTGCAGAATCTCGGCACGTACGTGTTCGGCGAGGGCTACCCGTTCGCCGATGGGCACCGGATGGGTGTCGGCGGGCAGCTCGGCCCCGAGACCAGCAGACTCAACGCGCTGGTCTTCGTCACCGACCCGCACCTGGGCGTGATCGATGCCCCTGACGGCCAGGTCGCGTTCATCACCGCCGTGGGCGTCACCCGAGAGGAACTCGCCGAGGCGAAGGCCACCAGCAACGACGCGGTGCTCGCCCGCCTCACCGGGGCGAACGGTGTCCCGCTCACCGACGTCACTCGGTGAGCCACGATCGACGTCGATGGCGACCGTTCATCATGAGGAACCGCCGGAGTCCCCGAGCGGCCCTCCGAGAAGTGGATCCGGCCTGCCCCAGCGCAAGACGGTGACCTCGGTGCTCGGGTCGCCGGCCCGCGACAGGCCCTCGGCCGCCTGGCCGCGGACGTCGCCCGTGGCCGGCGCGCAGCGTAACGCGATCTCGTGCGTGGTGTGCCATTCGTCGTAGAGGCCGCGGGTCTCGAACAGGTGCATGGCGGTGGAGGCCAGCTCCCGGCACAGCGGGCCGACGCCCAGGGCGGCGCTCTGTCGTACGGCGGCGACGATGCCGGCGCGCTCGGCGTCCACCCAGTCGAGCGGGTCGCGGTGGACATGGCGGTCGACGGCCTTCGCCTCCGGTGACCCGAGCGGGCCGCGGCCGTGCGGCAGCCGATGGTCGCCGCCACACAGCCGGAGGTGCGCTTGCCGGGTCAGGGCGAGCCAGGCACTCAGCGCGCGGCGCAGGGCGGCGTCGCGCTCGTTTTCGCGCTCGTCGGCTTCGGCGCACTCGCGGGCGTAGACGCGAGTCAGGTCGTGGAAGCGGAACCGGGTCCGGCCGGAGAGGTCGCGCCGGGCGTCGAGCAGGCGTACGTCCACGAGCTCCTCGAGGAGGTCCTCGGCCTCGGCGTCGGGCAGGTCGAGCAGGGCGGCGGCCACCCAGGCCGCGAAGTCCGGCGCCTCCAGCGTGCCGAGCAGGCGGAACAGCCGCCGCGCCGGGGCGGTCAGCCTGTGGTAGCCGGCCGCCAGGCTGGCGCGTACCGTCTGGGAGCCGTGCGAGAGCTGGCTCAGCCGGTCGCGGGTGTCGCTCAGCCGCGTGACGAGCTGGGCCAGGGCCCAGTGCGGGCGGGCGGCGAGCCTGATGCCGGCGATGCGCACCGCCAGGGGCAGCCCGCCACACCATTGGACGAGCAGGTCGGCGTCCGCGGGCGCCCCGGCTGCGCGCTCGGCGCCGATCAGGCCGCGCAGCAGTTCGAGCGAGTCGCCGGGCGGCATCACCGGCAGGTCGATCAGCCGTGCCGCGGGCAGGGCGGTCAGCCGGCGCCGGGCGGTGACCAGCACCGCGCATTCTGGCGTACCCGGCAGCAGCGGCTGGATCTGGCTCTCGTCGGCGGCGTCGTCGAGCACGACCAGGTAGCGGCCTTTGGCGAGGATGCTGCGGTACAGCTCGGCCCGCTGGTCCAGGCCCGCGGGGATGGCGGTGCCGTCCACTCCGAGCGCGCGCAGGAACCGGCCCAGCGCCTCCTCCGGATCGACGGGACGGGCGTCGCCGCCGCGCAGGTTGACGTAGAGCTGCCCGTCGGGGAACTCCGGGCGGACCTGATGCGCGGCATGCACGGCGAGGGTGGACTTGCCGATGCCGCCCTGACCCGAAACCACGCACAGCGGCAGGCCCGTTTGATCGCCGCCGGGGCACAGTGCGTCGACCGCCGCCGCCAGCTCGCCCTGCCGGCCGACGAAATCGGCGATGTCCGCCGGCAATTGGCAGACACCTCCTTCGAGCGGCGCGCGGTCAGGCTCGCCGCCCACGACCGCGACCCGCAGCCGCCGCGGATCCCGGCCCGGCTCGACGCCCGGCTCCTCCACCAGCACGCCCCGCGCCTGCTGCTCTTCCTGCGCCAGGGCGAGCATCAGCAGGTCCCCGGCCCGCTCCTCCCACGGCTGGTCGCCGATGACCTCTCGGGCATGACCGAGACCAGGCTTCGTCTCGGCGCGGTCGAGCCGGTCCTGTGTGCCGCGGCCCGGTGTCCCCTCCAAGGGCGCGGCGGCGGACTCCGGCCCGCCCTTCTCGGCCGTGAACCGGGCGAGCCGCGTTTCCTGGTCGATCGTGAGCGGATCGACTTCTTCGGCGTCGCCCGAAGAGTTGAGCTCCGGGGGAGCCTGGCCCATCGGCGATGCGCGCCTGGCCGTAGGTTCGGTGCCTGCCAGGACCGCGACGTGGAGCTGCTGGAGTTCTTCACCCGGCTCCACACCGAGCTCGTCGACGAGCACCGATCGGGCGCGCCGAAAGGATTCAAGGGCTTTGTCGCGTTGCCCCGCTCGTGCGTACCCCAGCATGAGCAGCCACCAGGCGTGCTCGTTCATCGGCTGCTCGGCGACGAATGGACGCAGGTCCTCGATCACTTCCTTGGGCCGGCCGAGGGCGAGTTTCGTCTCGGCCCAGTCGAGTCTCGCGATGGCAAGTCGCTCCTCCAGTCCGGTGATCTGAGCGGCCAGGAAACCGGCGAGCCAGGTATCTTCCGCGGGCCTCCCACGCCACAATGCGAGAGCTCTGTGAAACTGCCGGTCCGCGGCGTGCAACTCTTCCTGCGCGGCATGGCTGCGGGCCGCGCCTATCGCCTCCTCGAACTGCAGGAAATCCACTTCCGCGACGTCCGCCTCGAGAAGATATCCATGCTCCTTGGTGAGCAGTCTCGAGCCGAATGGCGCCACTCTTCGTAACTGAGCGATGTAGGTGTGCAAGTTATGGACGGCCGAGGCGGGAGGGGTGTCCCACAACGCCTTCACCAGCCGTTCCTTGGACACCCGGGTGTTGGCGTTGATGACCAGAGCGGCGAGCACCGCCCGCTGCTTGCCGTTGAGATGGACCAGCCGCCCGTCGGCCCCGCACACCTGTACGGGCCCCAGAACCTTGATCGTCATGTCCACCTAGGTGATTCCTCTCCAGCGGCAGGTTTTCGCGAAGAGCGGGTGGATGAATTTCTGTTCGGTGTCAAGAAAGCGTGTTTTGCGCAGGCAACTCGGCGCTCCCGGACGACTTGTCGGCGGGTGGGCCGGGAAACCCCGGCCCACCCCAGATGGGAATGGCGGCTTGGTCAGATTCCGTCGATCAGCCGGATGGCGATGTCCGGGCTGAACGTTCCGGCGGGCACGTTCGGCGCGATGCCGCAGTTGCCGTCCGAGTCGCCGGGAACCTTGACCCAGAGCAGCATCTCGGCGCCGCCGCCGACCTGTGCGGTGGTGCCGAGCTTGCGGCCCGAGGGGTTGCACCATTCGCCGTTGGAGCCGTTGCCGTTGCGGCTGGTGTCGATCACGAATTTGGCGGTGCCGCCGAGCGCGGAGTTGATCGCGTTGGCGTAGGTGGTCGACTGGCTGGTGGTGTAGTAGTTGGAGACGTTGACCGAGAAGCCGCGGACGTTGGCGACGCCCACGCTCTGCAGCCGGGAGGCCATGGTCGCCGGTGCCGTCCAGCCGGCGTTGCCGGCGTCGAGGTAGGCCCAGGTGTTGGCGGCCTTGTCGCGGAACTGCTCGGTGGCGTAGGTCAGCATGCGGATGCGTTCCTGCCGGGCCGTCTCGCTCATGCAGTCGAAGTCGCCCAGCGAGTCGGGCTCGATGACGACGACCGCGGGGCGGTTGCCGATGCCGGAGGCGAACGCGGAGATCCACGTCTTGTACGCGGCTTCGGTGCCGGCGCCGCCGCCGGAGTGGCCGCCGCACGCGTCGCGGCCGGGGATGTTGTACGCGACCAGGACCGGCAGTTTGTCGGCGCTGTCGGCCGCGCCCACGAAGCCGGAGACGGCGGCGGCGATGTCACCGCTCCAGTTACCGAACCACCGGGCCATCGGCTTGGAGCCGATCGAGGACTGGATCCGGGCCGCCCGGGAGTCTCCGGAGTTGTTCCTCACCCAGACCGCGGGGTTGGAGTTGGGGTCGACGTAGAAGCCGCTCGTCATGCTGATCGGACCGGACCCCGACGTCGTCTCGGTGAGGGAGACGTTGTCGAGGTAGACGGTGTGGGCGGCGTTCTTGCCGAGTTGGAACGACACCTGTCCGGCCGCCGTGCTCAGGCTGGAGGTGAAGGGGAAGCTGAAGCGCTTGCTCGTCGTGGTGAGCGCGATCGGCTGCGTCAGGGTGTTGGTGTACGGGCTGTCGGCCAGTTGCACGGTGGTGACCGCGCCGACCGAGGCGGAGGCGGTGGCGTCGAAGGACAGCGTGTAGGACTTGCCGCTGGTCAGGGCGATGTTGTTCTGGGCCACCATGGCGTCCCACGGGTTGGCCGTGCCACCGGTCACGTTGACGCGCAGCCGCCCCGTGTCCACCGCCATGGAGGTGTTGGCGGAGTTCCACCACGGCGTGGTGCCGGAGCTGAAGGTGCCGTTGACCACCAGCTCGGTCGCGGCTGTGGCGGGCGTCGCGACGGCCACCGACAGGGCGGTCACCGTTGCGGCCGTGATGGCCGCCAACCGGGTTAATACTCGCATGTACTGCTTTCCTTTCTGGGATCCCCTGTCACAGGGAGTCGGCGAAGGCGGCGATCCAGGCGAGGGATGAGTTCCAGTTGATCGCCACCTCGTTGGTGGACCAGGAGCCGATGTCGTCGATGTAGCACTTGGCCGGTGCGCAGCCGGCGAGGTTGCGCTGGGCGACCGGGTCCTGGAGACCGGAATTGGGGCCTCCGGCCAGGGAGCCGGGGGCGGGGTTGGGCAGGCTCGGGTCGATCTGGTGGGCCCAGAATCGGTGGTGCTGGTTGTGGCTGGCCCGCTCGCCGTACCCGGTGACGTAGGACTGGTTGAGCGCGTTGCGCCCGAGCAGGTAGTCCATCGACTCCAGGACCGCTTGGCGGTAGCGGCGGTCGTGGGTGAGGTCGTAGGCCGTCGCCATGATCACTGCGCTGTTGGTCGTGGCGCTGGTCGAGCCCCAGACGTACTTACCGTCGGCCGGGAGGTAGGGGTTGGCGTACCCCTGGGCGTTCATGTCGCGCACGTAGCCGTCGGCCACGGACAGCACCCGCTTGCGCGCGGCGGCGAACATGGCGGAGGGGAAGCGGCCGGGCAGCCGGGCGACGGTCAGGTCGGCCAGCGCGCCGGTCGACTGCCAGAAGAAGCCGTCCGCGGTCAGTTTCGTGGTGACGAAGGGCAGGTAGGAGCGCTTGCCGGTGGTCGCGTACAGCTCGGCGGCGGCCCAGGAGAACTCGTCGGAGACCTCGGTGTCGTCGTAGGCGCCCCCGCCCTCGCCTCCCGGTGGCGCGTAGAGGTCGGGATGCTCGCGGGCCGCACGCCAGGCGGTCTCGGCGGCCTCAAGGCAACGCCGGGCGAACGCGCGGTCCCACGCCTTCCAGATCCGGGCGCACTGGGCGCCGGCGGCGGCGAGGTTGAGCGTCGCGGCGGTGGAGGGCGGGTGGAGGTAGCGCGGCTGTGCGTCCAGATGCGGGATCGTCGGGTGCCCGGTCCACGCGGCGTCGTGCACCTTGTGGTGGACCAGGCCGCTGCCGGGCACCTGCATGCGGAGCAGGAACTCCATCTCCCAGCGGGCCTCGTCGAGCACATCCGGGACGCCGTTGCCGGACTCGGGGATGCGCAGCAGGCCGTCGCGCACCCCCTCCCGGTCGCCCTGCCCGCGCGAGCGCTCGTAGAGATCCATGAGCTGCCAGGCGGCCAGAGCGCCGTTCACGACGTATTTGCCGTGGTCGCCCGCGTCGTACCAGCCTCCGCGCACGTCCAGCGCGTGGTCGCAGGCGCCGGGCAGGCACGGGACGCGGGTGTCCCCCTGGTTCGGCGCGACGCCGAGGTGCCCGGCCGGCCTGGCGTAGGCGTCGCCGACGTACTCGGCCTCGATCGGGATGCCGCTGCGGTTGTGGTAGAAGTACGCCAGCGCGTCCCTGCGCAGCCCGTCGTACACGTCGTCGCCGATCTCGAACGGCAGGCTGACCTGGTCACCGACCGCGAGCGTGTAGCCGGTGCCCGCCTTGCGGACCGACGAGAAGTCGGCCACGTGCACCTGGTCGCCGGACATCGCGTCGGCGCCGTGCACCCGGGTGCGGCCCTGGGCCACGGCGGCGCCGCTCGGGTCGAGCAGGCGCCAGTCCAGCGGCTCCGTCCCGGGGTTGACGATCGTGGCGCGCTTGGGGCCCGAGATCGCGTAGCCGTGCTGGTTGACCCGCACCGGCGAGCCCAGGTCCCGGACGCCACCGGGCGGGAGCACCCCGCCGACCAGGGAGATCTCGTCCAGGCAGAGCGTGTACGGCTCCGTCGCGCCGCCCATCTGGAAGGTCACCTGTCCGTGCGTGTCCGAGACGTTCGACGTCGCGGTGTACTCGAACGTCCGCGGCGTGGCCGTCAGCTCGGGCCGCCGGTCCAGAGGGGTGGTGTACGGCGGGCCGGCGAGCTGGACGGTGGTGCGGATGGTGACGTCCCGGCTGGCGGAGGCGGTGAAGCGGAGCGTGTACGGCTGGCCGTCCTCCAACGGGACGTCGTTCTGGCCGATCATCGAGTCCCACGGGTTCGTCGTGCCGGCGGGGACGTCGGCGCACAGCCGGCCCGATTCGATGCGTGACGGGGTGTTCTGGCCGCTCCACCAAGGGTCTTTGCCGGCGTCGAAGCCGCCGTTGAGTAACCGTTCGTAGGAGTCGGCGTGCGCGGGGGTCGCGAGGCCGGCGAGGAGGAGGACACAGGCTGCGGACAGCCTGAGTATGGCGGACATACCGGGACCTTTCAGGTCGCTGGACAGTTCGTCCCCGGCACACCGCGGCGTCAGTGCCGGATCTTCCGCCACGGCGTCACAAGCTGTCAACCGTTTCGCGGAGATTGATCCTTGTTCTCTCCGCCCTCTTCTCAGCCGTGCGACAATCCCCTAACATCGGCTGGGAGCGCTCCCAATAATGCACGGATTTCGCACAGGAACACCGGCACAATCCGCGGCGTCAACGCAGGTAGTCGAGTGTATCAAGCGGATCAGTCCCCACTGGAACCGCTCCCGGAAGCAGGGAGATATGACATGACGACAAGGCTGGCCCGGCCGCTGCTCGCCGCCACCCTCACCGGCCTGCTCGCGGCGTGCGGCACCGGCGCACAGACGCCGGACACCGCGACCCAGGGAAAGATCACCCTGGTGGTCAAGACCTTCAGCGAGTTCGGCTACGAGGAGCTCTACAAGCAGTACGAGGCCGCTCATCCCGGGATAACGATCAAGCAGGAGAACATCGCCCAGCTGGGCGACTACCTGCCCAAACTGCAGCAGTGGATGGCCTCGGGCAGCGGAGCCGGAGACGTGGTCGCGCTGGAGGAGGGCATCCTCATCCAGTTCATGGCCAAGCCCGAGCAGTTCGTGAACCTTCTCGACCACGGAGCCGGGTCACTGAAGGCCGACTTCCTGGAATGGAAGTGGAAGCAGGCGCTCACGAACGACGGCTCCAAACTCGTCGGGCTCGGCACCGACGTCGGCGCGCAGGGCATGTGCTACCGGACGGACCTGTTCACCAAGGCCGGGCTGCCCACCGACCGCGAGAAGGTCGGCGAGCTCTGGCCGACCTGGGACGCCTACCTCGCCACCGGGCAGAAATTCGCTCAGGCCAAGACGGGAGCGCACTTCTTCGACTCGGCCGGCGGCATCTATCAGAACATCCTGATGCAGCAGGGCGACCACACCTACTACGACACCTCCAACAACCTGGTGATCGACACCAATCCCGGGGTGAAGGCGGCCTGGGACCAGACGGTCAAGATGGTCCAGGGCGGGCTGTCGGCGAATCTCGCGCAGTGGAGCCCGCAGTGGAACGCCGGGTTCAAGAAGGGCACGTTCGCCACCATCCCGTGCCCGTCCTGGATGCTCGGCGTCATCAAGGAGCAGGCGGGGCCGGAGAACACCGGCAAGTGGGACGTGGCGCGCGTGCCCGGCGACGGAGCCGTTCGCGGCGGCTCGTTCCTGGCGGTGCCGACGCAGAGCAAGCACCAGAAGGAAGCGGCCGAGCTGGTGAAATTCCTCACCAGCCCGAAGGGCCAGATCGCGGCGTTCAAGGCCAAGAGCAACTTCCCCTCGTCCCCGCAGGCCATCGACGACCCGGCGGTGCAGGGCTTCGTCAACGACTACTTCAACAACGCCCCCGTCGGGAAGATCTTCGGAGCGAGCGCGAAGGCGCTCAAGCCCGTCTACCTGGGGCCGAACAACAACCCGGTCGGTGACCGCGTCGGCAACGCGCTGATGGCCGTCGAGCAGGGCAAGCTCCAGCCGGCCGAGGCGTGGACCAAGGCCGTCGAGGACGCCAAGCGTGCTGCGAAGTAGCAAGGTGCCATCCGCCGCGCACGCGAGGTCGCGGGCGGGGCTGCTGTCCCGCCTCGACCTGGTGGGCTCGCCCTACCTCTTCGTGGCGCCGTTCTTCGTGATCTTCGGGGTCTTCGGGCTCTTCCCGCTGCTGTACACCGCGTGGGTCTCGCTGCACGACTGGGACCTGGCGGGGGACGCGGGGTTCGTCGGGCTGGCGAACTACGCGGATCTGTTCGCCGACCCCGACTTCTGGAACGCGGTCGTCAACACGCTCGGCATGTTCGTGCTGGCCACGGTCCCGCAGCTGCTCCTGGCGCTGGTCGTGGCGAGCCTGCTCAACCAGCGGCTGCGCGCGCTGACGTTCTTCCGGATGGGGGTGCTCGCGCCGATCGTCACCTCGGTGGCGGCGGTGGGCATCGTCTTCAGCCAGATCTTCGACCGCGACGCCGGCATGGCCAACGGCCTGCTCGCCCTGCTGGGCGTGGACCCGGTGGACTGGCGGGCGGACAAGTGGTCGTCCTGGCTGGCGATCTCGGTCATGGTCGACTGGCGATGGACCGGCTACAACGCGCTGATCTTCCTGGCCGCGATGCAGTCGGTGCCGCGCGACGTGTACGAGGCGGCGGCCATCGACGGCGCCTCCAAAGTCAGGCAGTTCTGGGGCATCACGGTGCCGCTGATCCGGCCGGCGATCCTGTTCACCGTGATCATCTCGACCATCGGCGGCATGCAGCTGTTCACCGAGCCGCTCATCTTCGGCCAGGGCGGCTACGCCATCTCCGGGGGCAGCCTGCGGCAGTTCCAGACCGTGGCCATGTACATGTTCGAGAAGGCCTTCAAGGACTTCGACTACGGCTACGGCTCGGCGGTCGCCTGGATGATCTTCCTGCTCATCGTCGTCTTCGCCCTGGTCAACTTCCTGGTCACGCGGAGAGCGAGATAGCCGTGCGAAACTCCGGACCCCTGGTCTACCTGACCCTGCTGGCGGCGATCGCGCTGTCGGTCTTCCCGCTCTACTGGCTGTTCGTCGTGGCCACCAGGGCCAACGACGTCGTCGGCGACTGGCCGCCGCCGCTCACCCCGGGCGGCAACCTGGGCGAGAACGTCACGCGGCTCTTCGCGGCCGAGGACGCCAATTTCCTGCTGGGGATGGTCAACTCCGCGATCGCCTCCGGCACCGTGACCGTGTCGGTGGTGTTCTTCTGCTCGCTGGCCGGCTTCGCGTTCGCCAAGCTGCGCTTCCGCGGCAGGAACGCGCTGCTGCTCGTCATCCTGGCCACGATGATGATCCCGGTCCAGATGGGCATCATCCCGCTCTACATGATCATGGTGGAGCTCGGCTGGCAGAACCGGCTGCAGGCGGTCATCGTGCCGTTCCTGGTCTCGGCGTTCGGCGTCTTCCTGATGCGGCAGTACGCCGAGCGGGCCGTCCCCGACGAGTTGGTCGAGGCGGCGCGGGTGGACGGCTGCTCGACCTTCGGCATCTTCTGGAAGGTCGTGCTGCCGGCCCTGCGGCCGGGCGCCTCCGTGCTGGGGTTGTTCACCTTCATGGGCACCTGGAACGACTTCCTGTGGCCGCTGGCCGTTCTGGAGGCCGACAACCCGACCGTCCAGTTCTCGCTCAGTCAGCTGTCCAGCACCTATTACACCGACTACACGCTCATGTTCTCCGGAACGCTGATCGCCACGCTGCCGCTGCTGGCCGTGTTCCTCGTATTCGGCCGCCAGATCATCGGCGGCATCATGGAAGGAGCCGTCAAGGCGTGAACACGTTCGATCCTGGCTTTCTCTGGGGGGCCGCCACCGCGAGCTACCAGATCGAGGGGGCGGTCGCCGAGGACGGACGCGAGCCCTCGATCTGGGATGTCTTCTCCGCGCAGCCCGGCAACGTGCGCGAGGGCCACACCGGCGACGTCGCCTGCGACCACTACCACCGCTACCCCGACGACGTCGCCCTCATGGCCGAGCTCGGCCTGCGCGCCTACCGCTTCTCCGTGGCCTGGCCGCGGGTGCAGCCGCTCGGATCCGGGGCCGTCAACCAGCGCGGCCTGGACTTCTACCGGCGTCTCGTGGACGAGCTGCTGGGGCGCGGGATCGAGCCGTGGCCGACGCTGTACCACTGGGACCTGCCCCAGCCGCTGGAGGACGCCGGCGGCTGGCCCGCGCGGGAGACGGCCCTGCGCTTCGCCGACTACGCCGCCGCCGTACACGACGCGCTGGCCGACAGGGTGACGCACTGGACCACGCTCAACGAGCCCTGGTGCTCGGCCTACCTCGGGTACGCCACCGGAGAGCACGCGCCCGGCCGGCGCGAGCCTGCCGCCGCCATCCGTGCCGTGCACCACCTGCTGCTCGGTCACGGCCTGGCCGCGAGCGCCATGAGCGGCTCGCGGGTCGGCATCACGCTGAACCCCACCCAGGCCCGCCCCGAGACCGGTTCGGCCGAAGACCTGGAGGCCGCGCGCCGCATCGACGGCGTGGCCAACCGGATCTTCCTGGACCCGCTGTACCGGGCCGCGTACCCGGCGGACGTCATCGCCGACCTCGCCGCCGTGACCGACTTCGAGCACGTCCATGATGGCGACCTCAAGACGATCGCCGCGCCGCTGGACTTCCTCGGCGTCAACTACTACACCCCGGCCATCGTCTCGGGCATCGTCTCTGGCGACGGTCTCGCTCTCCCGCAGGACAAGCCGACCCCGTACGTCGGATCGGAGACGGTGCGGTTCGTGGACGGCGGCCGGCCGCGGACCGCCATCGGATGGGAGATCGACGAGAGGGGGCTGTCCGACCTGCTCCTGCGGCTCGCCCGCGACTACCCCGTGACCGCCCTCTACGTCACCGAGAACGGGGCGGCCTACGACGAGGAGGCGCACGACGCCGACCGGATCGCCTACCTCGACGGCCACCTGCGCGCCTGCCATCACGCCGTCACGCAGGGAGTGCCGCTGCGCGGCTATTTCGCCTGGACCCTGCTGGACAACTTCGAGTGGGCACACGGGTACTGCCAGCGCTTCGGCCTGGTCCACGTCGACTTCGCCACGCAGCGCCGTACCCCCAAGGACAGCGCGCGCTGGTACGCCGAGGTGATCAGGCGCGGTGGGCTGTGAGGCCCACGATCGAGCAGGTGGCCGCACACGCGGGGGTCGGCCGGAGCACGGTCTCCCGCGTGGTCAACGGCTCCTCCAAGGTGGGCCCGAAGACCAGGCTCGCCGTGCAGAAGGCCATCGAGGAGTTGCGCTACACCCCCAACCGGGCCGCGCGTTCGCTGGTCACCCGGCGCACCGACACGGTCGCGCTGGTCATCTCCGAGTCTCCCGAGCGGGTGTTCAGCGACCCGTTCTTCGCGGGAGCGGTACGCGGCATCGCGGCGCAGCTCACGACGTCCGGCAAGCAGTTGCTGATCACCATGGCCCGGTCGGGCAGCGAGCGGCCGGCCTTGGAGGCCTATCTCGGGGGCGGCCACGTGGACGGGGTCCTGCTGCTCTCGCTGCATCACGAGGATCCACTGCCAGCCCGCCTGGGGGAGCTCGGCGTCCCGGCGGTGGTGGGTGGCAGGCCGCTCGATCCCGCTCTCGCCGCCCATGTCGTGGACGTGGACAACCAGGCCGGAGCGTACCTGGCGGTACGGCACCTGATCGAGCGGGGGCGGCACCGGATCGCGACCATCACGGGGCCCATGGACATGCTCGTCAGCGTCCACCGGCTGGGAGGCTATCGCGACGGCCTGATCGCCTCCGGGCTCGAGGAGAATCCCGATCTCGTGGCGGGCGGGGACTTCAGCGAGCAGAGCGGCGCCGAAGCCACGCGGGAGCTGTTGGCCCGCAGGCCCGACCTTGACGCGGTGTTCGCCGCCTCCGACCTGATGGCCCTGGGCTCGCTGCGGGTGCTGCGCGAGGCAGGCCGCGCCGATGTGGCCGTCGTGGGCTTCGACGACTCGCCGTTCGCCGAGCAGGCCGGGCTCACCTCGGTCCATCAACCGGTCGAGGACATGGGGCGGGAGATGGTCCGCCTGCTGCTCATGCTCATCGACGGCGGGACGCCGAGCCGATCCGTCCTCGTCCTCACCCCACACCTCGCGATAAGGGAGACTTCATGAAATTTCGCCATCTGGGGCGCAGCGGGCTCATGGTCAGCGAGATCGCCTACGGCAACTGGCTGACCGAGGACACCGTCGAACCCTGCGTGCACGCCGCCCTCGACGCCGGGATCACCACGTTCGACACCGCCGACGCCTATGCCGAGACCCGCGCCGAGGAGGCGCTCGGCCAGGCGCTGCGGGGCGTCCGCCGCGATTCGGTGGAGATCCTCACCAAGATCTACTGGCCCACCGGCACCGGCCCCAACGACCGCGGCCTGTCCCGCAAGCACATCATGCGCTCGATCGACGGCTCCCTGCGCCGCCTCGGCACCGACTACGTGGATCTCTACCAGGCGCACCGCTACGACTACGCCACCCCTCTGGAAGAGACCCTGCGGGCCTTCGACGACCTGGTGCGAAGCGGCAAGGTCCTGTACGTCGGCGTCTCCGACTGGACGGCGGAGCAGATCGCCGACGCGCTGCGGATCGCCGACGACCTGGGCCTGGACCGGATCGTGTCCAACCAGCCGCAGTACAACCTGCTCCGCAGGGTCATCGAACCGGAGATCCTCCCGCTGTGCGCCAAGGAGGGTGTCGGCCAGCTCGTCTACCAGCCGATGGCCCAGGGTGTGCTGGCCGGGCGCTACTCCCCCGGCCAGGCGCCGCCCGCCGAGGCGCGCAGGGAGTTCGTGGGCCGCCTGCTCACCGACGACGTCCTGACGCGGGTGGAGCGGCTCCGCCCGATCGCGGCGGACCTCGGGCTGACCATGGCGCAACTGGCGATCGCCTGGGTGCTGCGCGGCCCCGGGGTCTCGGCCGCGATCGTCGGCGGCTCACGGCCCGAGCAGGTGCGCGACAGTGCGGCGGCATCCGGGGTGCCCCTCGCGGACGATGTGCTCGATACGATCGACCAGATCCTGGACGACGTGGTGGAACGTGTGGCCGACGGGCCGTTCAGCCCGCTCACCAGGCCCTGATCGAAATTGGGAGCGCTCACAGACTGGAAGCCTGGTACGCTCCCCATGACCAGCATGTACATACTTGGGAGCGCTCCTAAAAATGACGGATCGGCAGCCGACGCTGGACGAGGTGGCCAGGCGGGCGGGAGTGTCCAGGGGCACGGTGTCCCGGGTGATCAACAACGCCCCGCATGTCAGCCGGGCCGCTCGGCAGGCCGTGGAACGAGCCATCAAGGATCTGGGCTACGTGCCCAACGTCGCCGCCCGCTCGCTGGCCACCCAGCGCAGTGGCGCGGTCGTGCTGGCGGTCTCCAGCGACGACCAGGCCCTGTTCACCAACCCCTTCTTCGCCGAGGTCATCGTCGGGGTGAACGCCGTCATGGAGGAAACCGACCTTGAGCTGCTGCTGATCCTGGCCGCCTCCGAGCGCGGCCGCAACCGGCTGGCCCGTGTCCTGCAGTCACGCAGGGCCGACGGTGTCATGCTGCTGGCCCTGCGGGAGAACGACCCCCTGGCGAAGGTGGCCGCCGAGGGCGGCGTCCCCGTGGTCTACGGCGGACGCTCCCTCGGCGGGTCCAACGACTGGTACGTGGACGCCGACAACCGCGACGGCGCTCGCCAGGCGGCCGAATACCTGATCTCCACCGGCCGCACCCGGATCGCGACCATCACCGGGTCGCTCGACATGCACGTCGGCGTCTCCCGCTACCTGGGCTTCCGCGACGCGCTGGCGCTGGCCGGACTCGGAGACGAGCGGGTCGCGCACGGCGACTTCACCGAGGCGAGCGGAGCCGCTGCCATGGCTCACCTCCTGAAAGAGCACCCGGATCTCGACGCCGTGCTGATCGCCTCCGACGAGATGGCCGCGGGCGCGCTCGGCGTGCTGAAGGAGCACGGCCGGGCCGTGCCCGATGAGATCGCGGTCGTGGGGTTCGACGACGTGGTGACCGCCCGGCACACCCATCCCGCCCTGACCACGGTGCGCCAGCCCATCAAGGCCCTCGGCCGCGAGATGACCCGCATGCTGCTCGCCCTGATCCGCGGCGAGGAGCCCACCCCACTCATCCTCCCCACCGAACTGGTCATCCGCGAATCCGCCTGAGCTGCCTGCTCACCGTGAATGCGCCGGGGTGCGCCGTCGGTAGACGACGTAGGGGCGCCACAGGTAGGCGATGGGCGCCGACCAGACGTGGACGAGTCTGGTGAACGGCCAGATCGCGGCGAGCAGCCAGGCGCACAGCGCGTGAAGTCGGAAGATCAGTGGTACGTCGGCCATCAGACCGGGGTCGGGGTGGAGGGTCAGGATTCCGCGGAACCAGACGGCGATGGTGGCGCGGTAGTCGTAGCCGCCGCCGAGCAGGTTCTTGCCCACGGTGGCGCTCATGCCGAGCAGGATGACCACCGTGAGGACCGCGAACAGGACCTTGTCGGCCCGGGTGGTGGTACGGCGTACCCGCGGGCTGGTGAGCCGGCGGGCCAGCAGCAGCAACGGCGAGGAGCTCCGAGCTCGGTCGTTCACGGCAGAGAGACTGACTCGACAACCTCGGACAGCGGGCGGCGGACCGCGACTTTGGCGTCGAACGTGATGCTGAGGCGCATGATCATCTGCGGGTACTCTCCGAAGCAGAGCTCTTGGCGCAGCAACTCCCGCAGCTGCTGCATCTCCAGCGCCTGGGTGTGGAAGGCAGCGCTCACCCCGGATGCGCCGGCGTGCAGCAGGACCCCTTGGAGGGCCTGTCCCGCGGCGATCCATTCCCGGCGGCCGTCGCCGGGGGTGGTGAGCAGAGCCACGACTCCGGTAGAGGTCGACGCGGCTTGGCCGGCCGTCGTGCCCCAGTCATGCCGCCAGGCGTAGTCGCGTTGCGCGAAGGGCGGATGGGTGTTCGCGGGCTCGGCGGGGTAGGCGCCGGCGGGCACGCCGTCGGTGCGGGCGCTGCTCGATCTCGGCGTTCAGTGCCGCGGTGTGCTCGTCAGGAGTACTGCTCCCGCCCAGCCGCACCGTGGCCAGCAGCGCGAGCCGACCCGGGTCGGGCAGCACCCGCACCACGGGCTCGTACCCGTGGCAGCGCAGCGCCGTGGTGAGGTTGAACAGCGCAGCCCCACAACTGATCAGCTGCTGCCTGCCTTCGGGGTCGCTGAAGCGTAGTTTCCTGTTGGCGTCGGCGCGTACGCTGATCTCCTCGCCGGAGACGGCGAACGTCCACGGCTGGGTGTTGTGCACGGACGGGGCCCAGGCGGCGGCCTTCAGCGCCGCGTGGATGGCGAGGGCGAAGGTCCCACGTCCGGCGGACCAACGGACGCGTCGGACGGTCCGGTCAGGCGGCGGCGGAAGACCCAGTAGGTCCAGGCCTGGTAGGCCAGCACCACAGGGGTGAAGATGACAGCGACCCAGGTCATCACCGTCAGCGTGTACGGCGTGGAGGCGGCGTTGGTCACGGTGAGGCTGTTGGCCGGGTCCAGGGCCGGCAGCACGTTCGGCCACAGACCGGTGAACAGCGCGGCCACGACCGCGACCACGGCGAGCGCGCTGGCGGTGAAGGCCCACCCGTCGCGGCCGCGCAACGTCGCGGCCAGGGCGCCGATCAGGCCGAGCGCGACCAGCGTGACAGCGGTCCACCAGACCGGCCTGCCGCCACCGCCCGCGGCCAGCAGGAACGCCATCACCACCAGAATCGTCACCGGGCTCAGGCTCTTGGCCGTACGCGTCGCGCCTCGGCGCAGCTCGCCCGTGGTGCGCAGAGCCAGGAAGATCGCGCCGTGCAGGGTGAAGAGCAACAGTGTGGCCAGCCCTCCGAACAGCGCGAAAGGGTTGAGCAGGGTGAGCAGGGTGCCGGTGTACTCGTGGTCGGCGTCCAGGGGAACGCCGCGCACGATGTTGGCGAAGGCAACGCCCCACAGGAAGGCCGGGCCGAGCGAGCCCCAGAAGAAGGTCCGGTCCCAGCCGCGCGTGCTGTCGGATTTGCTGCGGTACTCCAGTGCCACCCCGCGCGCGATCAGGGCCAGCAGGATGAGGAACAGCGGCAGGTAGAAGCCGCTGAACAGGGTTGCGTACCACTCGGGGAACGCGGCGAACGTGGCCCCGCCCGCCACCAGCAGCCACACCTCGTTGCCGTCCCACACCGGGCCGATCGTCTTGACGATGATGCGCCGCTCCGCCTCGTCTCGGCCCAGGACCGGCAGCAGGATGCCGACCCCGAAGTCGAAGCCCTCCAGCACGAAGTAACCGGTCCACAGCACCGCGATCAGTACGAACCAGACAGTGGTCAGTTCCATGGCGCAATCCCTCAGTAGCTCAGGGCGGGCAGGGCGGCTTCGGACTCGGCCTGCTCGTGCGGCCCGATCCGGATGAACTTCAGCAGAAGCCGCACCTCGATGATGGCCAGCACGGCATAGACGAGGGTGAAGCCGGCCAGCGTGATGGCGACCGAGACGACGTCGGCACCCGGAGAGACCGCCGCGGCGGTCCGCATCAGACCGAAGACGGTCCACGGTTGGCGGCCCATCTCAGTGAAGATCCAGCCCATGGAGTTGGCCAGGAACGGCAGGCCGATCCCGGCGATGGCCAGGCGGTAGGCCCAGCGGCCCGCAGGCAGCCGGCCGCGCCGGGTCAGCCAGAGTCCGGCCAGCGCGAGCAGGGCCGCCAGCGCGCCGAAGCCGATCATCAGCCGGAACGACCAGTACGTCAGCCCGACGACCGGCCGGTAGTCGCCCGGGCCATAGACCGCCTGGTAGCGGGCCTGGATGTCGTTGATGCCCTCGACCTTGCCGTGCAGGGTGTTGGTGGACAGCAGGCTCAGTCCGTACGGGATCTGCAGGTTGATGTGGTTGCGACCGTGCCCGACATCACCTACGGCGAACAGCGAGAAGCCCGCCGAGCTCTCGTCCTCCCACAGGGCCTCGGCGGCGGCCATCTTCATCGGCTGCTGCTCGGTCATGATCTGCGCCTGCCAGTGACCGGAGAACGACACCCCGATTGCGGAGACGAGGCTGACCACCAGGGCCAGCCGGGCGGAGGTGCGGAAGAGATCGATGTCCCTCTTGCGGAGCAGAAACCAGGCGCTGATGCCGAGCACGAACGCGGCGGCCGTCAGGAACGCGCCGAAGATGACGTGGGGAAAGGTGACGAGCGTGGTGGAGTTGGTGAGCACGGCCCAGATGTCGGTCAGCTCGGCCCGGCCGTTGTTGATTCGGTAGCCGACCGGGTGCTGCATCCACGAGTTCGCCGCGAGGATGAAATAGGCTGAAATATTAGTCCCGATCGCCGCGAGCCAGATCGTGACCAGATGAAGCTTCGGCGATAGTCTGTCCCAGCCGAAGATCCACAGTCCGAGGAACGTGGACTCCAGGAAGAACGCCATCAGCCCTTCCATGGCCAGCGGCGCGCCGAACACGTCGCCGACGAAGCGTGAGTAGTCACTCCAGTTCATCCCGAACTGGAACTCCTGCACGATCCCCGTCACCACGCCCATGGCGAAGTTGATGAGGAACAGCCGCCCCCAGAACCGGGTCAGCCGCAGATACTCCGGCTTCTTCGTCCGATACCAGGCCGTCTGCAACCCGGCCACGATGATCGACAGCCCGATCGTGAGCGGCACGAACAGGAAGTGGTACACGGTCGTGATACCGAACTGCCAGCGGGAGAGATCGAGCACATCCATGCGGCCAGATTGGAGGACGGCCGTTCCGCCGCGTAGGGCCGAGCGGCTCTGCCCGGGAGGGACCTTGGTCCCACCGCACGTCCTGCACCGGTTCGCGGGCTCCCGTCCTGACGGTCCGGGCCGAAGGGGCTCCTCACGATCGGAGCCGGTCGTCCCGTTCCCAGACGAGGCTCTCGCGAACGCCGACGACACCGCCGAGCCCTTTGGCCATGTGCACGGCCGCCGCCGCCTCGGTGCGCGTCGAGGTACAGCCGGACAGCGTCACGATGCCGTCCTGCACCTGCACCACGATCCCGGTGTGGTCGTTCCACCGAGCCTGCTCGGGGATGGCCTCCTCGACCCAGCTCTTGAGCTCCGCGTCGTCCCGTACGTATGCCTTGAGCAGGTCTCGCCTGCTCACGACGCCCATCAGCCGCCCCTCCGCGTCCACCACGACCAAGCGCTTGACGTCGTGCTCTTCCATGAGCTGGGCGGCGGTCACGGTGGACACGTCCGGCGCGACCGTCATCGCCGGCGCCGACATCAGCTCGGCCGCCGTGGCGGCGTCGGCCTTCTCCTGACCGTGCTCACCGCGCCCGGCCAGCCTGCGGCGCAACCGGGCACGCAGCCGGGGCCGATAGTCCTCCCCGAAGTACTGCTCCCGGAACTCCTCCTTACGCAGCAGATCCGCCTCCGACACCACGCCGGCGACCCGCCCGTCGTCCTCCAGCACGGGTACGGCACTGACCCCACGCCGCACGAGCAGCTCGGCGACGTCCTTGAACGGCGTGTCGGGTTTCACCGAGGCCACATGCGTGGTCATCACGTCTCTCACGCTGATCCGCACCATCGGATGCTTCCCTTCCTCTGAACGTCCATGGCACCATCGCGCCGAAGGCGACCTGTAGGGCCGGAAGTCCCCCATGCCAACGCTTTGGTCAGGGCGCCTTTCCGCGGCAGGACCCCGCTGATCGGCCGTCTGTCCCAGGAGATTCGCCGCCCGGGACCACATCACGACCGAGCAGTCCCCTGCAGGGCTTCCGCGAGGGCCGAACAGCCTCGGAAGACAGGTCCAAAGTCCCTCCCGGGAGGTGACCTGCGGCCGTGACAGCAGGTCCGGCTTCGGATCTACTGTTCGGTCATGTCCGATGAGCGCCACCTGATCGGCCGCCTGCCTGGCAGGTGGTCGGTGGCGTCCATGACGGGCCTGCACCCTGACGGGCGGCGAGTCACACTTGTGAAAGCCCATCCCCAGACCCGCCGCCCGTTCGCCCCGCAGGCACAGGTCGCCGGCTTCGCGACTCCCATGACCGGCTTCCACGTCCGACGCGTCTTCGACGAGCGCCGTCCCGTGGACTGATCCGCTCATAACGGCCCTCAGCCGCACTTGCGCGGTTCGCCCCGCCAGCTCTTGGCGACCTGGGCACTGAATCGTGCGCATCGAGCCGTACGGCGCGGTGGCCCCGGCGACCAATGCCACCGCCACCCCACCCACCAGATGTCGCGCGAATGAGGTCAGCGGGCGTTGGCTTGCTGAGCCTTGCGATGACCAGCCACCGAGCGGATCACGGTCACCGTCAGAGCCAGGGTGAGCGCGGCGGTGACGGCCAGCAGACCCAGGCCGAGGCCGTAGGAACCGAACCGTCCGTAGATGAAGCCCATCACCAGCGGCGGTACGAAGCCGCCGAGGCCGCCGGCGGCGCCGACCAGGCCGGTCACGGTGCCGACCTTGTCCGAAGGTGCGACCTGGGCGACGAGAGCGAAGGTGGCGCCGCTGCCCGCGCCGAGCGCGGCGGCCATGGAGAGGAAGGCGACCGTGCCGAGCGGCACCAGTCCCGGTGTGAGCGCCTGCACCCCTGCCATGACGGCGATGAGGACGAATACCCCGGTCAGCACAGGAATGGGGCCGATGCGGTCCGACAGCCAGCCGCCGACTGGCCGGGCCAGGACGGCCAGCGCCACGAACCCGGCCATGCGGTTGGCGGCGTCGGCCTGTTCGAGCCCGTAGCCGGTCTGCAGGTAGGCGGGCAGGTAGACGGAGAAGGCGACATAGCCGCCGAAGGCGACCGCGTACAACACGCACGCCTGCCAAGTGATCGGCAACTTCACCGTGGCCGCCATGCGTGCCATCAGAGGCTGGGCCACAACGGCGCGGCCGGGGGCGTCCCGCAGCACCAGCCAGGCGACGACGGCATAGGCGGCGAGAACCGTGGCGGTGATCAGGAAAGGGGTGGCCGCGCCGCCGGTTCTCACCAGGGGGACGGTGGTCAGCGCGCTGATCGCGGTGCCTCCCATCCCGGCCCCGAAGATGCCCACCGCCAGGCCGCGCCGCCGCGGCGGGAACCAGGCGTTGACGAACGGCACGCCGACGGCGAAGACGGTCCCGCCGATGCCGAGGAAGAACCCGCCGATCAGCAGCGCCGGCAGGGAGGTCTGCCCAGCCACGCCGATGAACAGGACGGGCACAATGGCGGCGGCGGAGATGAGGGGGAACATCACCCGTCCGCCGAAGCGGTCGGTCAAAGCGCCGACCGGGATGCGGCCGAGCGAGCCGACGATCACGGGTACGGCGACCAGCAGCGCCTGCTGCCCGGCCGACAACCCGAGCAGCTCCTTGAAACGCGGGCCTAACGGGCTGAGCAGCGCCCACGCCCAGAAGTTCACCGCGAAGCCCACGGTCGCCAGGCCGAGCATCAAAGCGGGCCTGCGGCCGGTCGGTGCGTTCGCCATGTCGTCCTCACACGATCGTGAATTCATGGGTGGCCGAAAGTGTCCTGGTCCGATCCCAGCTGACAGGTCCTGTGCCGGCCTATGGACCAAGGTCCCGACCTTCGGGGACTTACGGAGTGCGGATGTGACGGACGCGGCTCGGCCAGCGGCCGATCGCTTACGTTGCCCGCGTCCATCGGCACGAAGCCGTGTCCGGCGTTCACATCGACGGGCGGACGGCGCACCCGCGAGTCCCTGATCGTTGCCCGCCGGCCTCCGGGCGCTCGGTCATACCCGCGCTCCCAGCAGGATGTGGGCGACCACATCGGCGGCCGAGTGGTCGTCCGGGAGGTCGTCGAGGAAGGCCGCGTCCTGGCCGAGCGTGAGCAGTGGGGGCTCGTCGTATCCGTCGGCGCGGTGCTGCCCAAGGCCGATGGAAGCGAGCAGGCCGTTGCACAGGCAGCGCCGGTCGGCCGCCTCCTCCGCAGGGCGCCCCTTACGCACGTAGGTATCCACTGGCTCGGCCGGGCAGCGGTAGCCGATCGAGCCGTCCGCCTTCTGGTACGGCGTGCGCAGGTAGCCCAGGTCGCACAGCCGCGGGCGCGCCTCGTACACCTCCTGCTCCGACAGCGTCCCCGCCACGGCGGCGACCTTGAACGGGAACCCGGTGGGCGAGGCACGCGGGTCGTTGCGTACCTGAAGGGCGCCGCTCGCTGCCTGCTCGCGCAGGCGCCTGCGCAGGCCGGGGTCGAGGCCGGACTCCCGGCACAACGCGAAGGCCGACCCCACCTGGACCCCCTCCGCGCCTGCCTTCCAGGCCCGCTCGAGCCCACCGGGCGTGCCGTATCCGCCCGCCAGCCAGAACGGCAGCCCGAGCGCGGCGACCTTGCCCAGGTCGACCTCGTCGCGCGGCCCGTACACCGGCTCCCCCGCCGGGTCGAGCGTCATCCGGCCACGCGGCGGCGCACTGTGCCCGCCCGCCGCCGGGGTCTCGATCACGAATCCCTCCGGCCTGGTCACCGGGGAGCGGGCCAGGTAGGCGGCCAGCACGTGCGACGACACGACCGCCAGCAATCTGGGCCGCGGCAGCGGCGTCAGGTGGTGGCCGAGCAGCCGTACCGGATCGATCCCGATCGTGTGTCCGTCGCCACCCGCCACAGCCACCGAGATCCGCGCGGGACGGTGCTCGGCCAGGCCGTCGAGCAGCCGCGGGATCTCCGCAGGGATGCCGGCGCCAACCAGCACGTAGTCGGCGCCGGCCAGCATCGCCCCGTAAACGGCGGCCGGGGTGGCGAGCTGGATCTTCTCCAGGTAGTTCACCCCGACGGGCCCGTCGTGGCCCTCCTTGGCGAGAAAGACCTCGGCGAAGTTGGCCACCACGGCCAATTCGTCCCGGGCGCGGTTCTCCCGCAGCCCAAGTCGGGGCACGGGCCGGTACGGCACCTTTCGGCCGGTGCCGCCGGGCACGAAATAGCGGCCGAGCACCCGCTCGGCGATCTCGGGCACAGGAAAGCAGGCCAGCGCGCGGCGCAGGTGGCCGCCCGGGTCGCCGCGCTGCAGTCTTCTGGCCAGAGTGACGTCCAGCGCCGTGCCCGACACCACACCCAATTGCCCGGTCGCGGCGACCGCCCGGGCCAGCCGCCAGCCGGACACGCCCACGCCCATCCCGCCCTGGATCAGGACGGGCCGCACCGGCTCAGCCACGCCGGGCCTCCCGCGTGCGCCTGACGGCCGGCAGCCGGTCGAGGTCGGCGTACAGGTCCATGGTCGCGTCGTCGACACGGCGGAGTCGCCACGGTTGGGTGTTGTGCACTGAGTGCGCCGCGGCGGCTCGCGTGGCGAAGGGCTTCTTCCCGTCCTCGGGCTGCGGGACGGCGTAGAGCGCAGCGCCGGTTCCGGTCATAGGGGCATTCCCAGCGCAGGGGTAAGAACGGACATGGACCCAAGATCCCGCGTTGCGCCGTGTTCACAGCAGGGACCAAAGTCCTTCAGAGCGCGTCCGATGGACCGTCGCCGGCTGCGTGGGGAATCCGGAACCATGCTGCCCGGCGAGGTCGGGACCAAGGTCCCTAGGCCGGTCCCGACAGATCCGAGATATTCGGACCCATGACACCCATGCAGAAGATCGATGCGTACTGGCGTGCCGCGAACTATTTATCCGTGGGCCAGATTTACCTCCTCGACAACCCGCTGCTGACCGAGCCGCTGCGGCCCGAGCACGTGAAGCCGCGCCTACTCGGCCATTGGGGCACCACGCCGGGGCTGAACTTCTGCTTCGCCCACCTCAACCGGATCATCGCCGAACGCGGCCAGGACATGATCTACATCGCCGGCCCCGGCCATGGCGGCCCGGCGGCGGTCGCCCACGCGTGGCTGGAAGGCACCTACAGCGAGAAATATCCAGACATCTCGCAGGACGCCGCCGGTATGCGGCGGCTGTTCCGCCAGTTCTCCTTCCCGGGCGGCATCCCCAGCCATGTCGCGCCCGAGACGCCCGGCTCCATCCACGAGGGCGGCGAGCTCGGCTATTCACTCGCGCACGCCTTCGGTGCGGCCTTCGACAACCCGCGCCTCGTGGTCGCCTGCGTCGTCGGCGACGGCGAGGCCGAGACGGGCCCGCTTGCCGCGAGCTGGCACTCCAACAAGCTGCTCGACCCCTACCGTGACGGGGTGGTGCTGCCCATCCTGCACCTGAACGGCTACAAGATCGCCAACCCCACCGTGCTCGCCCGCATCCCCGAGGAAGAGCTGGTCAAGCTCATGGAGGGGTACGGCTACCGCCCGCACCTCGTCGGCCCAGACCACGAGGAGATGGCGCGGACCCTGGATGAGGTGTTCGACCAGATCGCCGCCTACAAGGACGGCCGCGCGGACCACCTCCCCATGATCATCCTGCGGACGCCGAAGGGCTGGACCGGGCCGCGCGAGGTCGACGGGCTGCCGGTGGAGGGCACCTGGCGAGCCCACCAGGTGCCGCTGTCCGGCGTCCGCGACAACCCCGAACACCTGGCCATGCTGGAGGCGTGGATGCGCTCCTACCGGCCGGAAGAGCTGTTCGACGCCGACGGCAGGCCGCTGCCCGCGCTGCTGCAGACGGTGCCCGAAGGGCCGCTGCGGATGAGCGCCAGCCCGCACGCCAACGGCGGCGAGCTGCTGAAGCCGCTGCGACAGCCGGACTTCCGCGACTACGCCGTGGAGGTCAAATCACCCGCGCAGCAGACCAGCGAACCCACCCGAGTGCTCGGCCAATTCCTCCGCGACGTGATCGCCGCCAACCCGCACAACTTCCGGCTGATGGGCCCCGACGAGACCGCCTCCAACAGGCTGCAAGCCGTCTTCGACATCACCGACCGCGCGTGGAACGCCGCCATCGAGCCCACTGACGAGCATCTGGCCGCCGGCGGCCGGGTGATGGAGGTCTTGAGCGAGCACCTGTGCCAGGGCTGGCTGGAAGGCTACCTGCTGACCGGCAGGCACGGCCTGTTCAACTGCTACGAGGCATTCATCCACATCATCGACGCCATGTTCAACCAGCACGCCAAATGGCTGCAGGCCTCCAAGCGGATCCCGTGGCGGCGGCCCGTCGCCTCGCTCAACTACCTGCTGTCCTCACACGTGTGGCGGCAGGACCACAACGGCTTCAGCCACCAGGACCCCGGCTTCCTCGACCTCGTCGTCAACAAGAAGGCCGAAGTCGTCCGCGTCTACCTGCCGCCGGACGCCAACACCCTGCTCTCCGTCGGCGACCACTGCCTACGCTCCCGCGACTACATCAACGTGATCGTCGCCGGCAAGCAACCGGTGCTCGACCTGTTCACCATGGACGAGGCCATCGCGCACTGCACCCGCGGGCTGGGCATCCTGCCCTGGGCCTCCACCGACTCCGGCACCGAACCGGACGTCGTGCTGGCCTGCGCCGGCGACGTCCCCACCCTGGAGACCCTCGCCGCCGCTGCCATCCTGCGCGAGCACCTGCCGTCCCTGAAAGTACGGGTCGTCAACGTCGTGGACCTCATGCGGCTGCAGCCCCCGTCGGAGCACCCGCACGGCATGCCGGACGCCGAGTTCGACACCCTCTTCACCACCGACAAGCCGATCATCTTCAACTTCCACGGCTACCCGTGGCTGATCCACCGCCTCACCTATCGCCGTCACGGCCACCGCAACCTCCATGTGCGCGGCTACAAGGAAGAAGGCACCACCACCACGCCGTTCGACATGGCCATGCTCAACGACATCGACCGCTACCACCTCGTCATGGACGTCATCGACCGCGTCCCCGGCCTCGGCACCACCGCCGCGCACCTGCGCCAGCGGATGATCGACGCCCGTCTCCAAGCCCGCGCGTACACCCGCGAGCACGGCGAGGACCCCGTGGAAACAGGCTCGTGGACATGGCCGGCCACATTCTCGTCCTGAACACCGGATCCTCGTCGATCAAGTACGAACTGGTGGACGTCGAGACCCACGAACGTCCGGCCGGCGGCCTGGTCGAACGCATCGGCGAGGAGACCGGGCGGCTCATCCACCGGACCGGGGACAGGCCGCCGTACGTGCGGGAGCGGCCCTTCCCCAGGCATGGCGAGGGGCTGGACGCGATGATGGATGCGTTCGCCGCGGCGGGGCCCGAACTGGAGCCCGTCGCGGTCGGGCACCGCATCGTCCATGGCGGCACCCGCTTCACCGAGGCCGTGCTGATCGACGACGACGTGGTCGCGGCCATCGAGGAACTGGCCCCGCTCGCTCCCCTTCACAACCCGGTCAATCTCACCGGCATCCGGGTCGCGCGCAAGGCGTTCCCCGAGGTGCCGCAGGTGGCCGTGTTCGACACCGCCTTCCACCGCACCCTGGCGCCCGAGGCCTACACCTACGCCGTGCCTCGGGAGTGGGGCGTGCGGCGCTTCGGCTTCCACGGCACCTCTTGCGCGTACGTCTCCCGCCGCGCCGCCACCTTCCTCCGCCGCGACCTGGCCGACCTCAATCTGATCGTGCTGCACCTGGGCAACGGCGCCAGCGCCACCGCCGTCTCCGGCGGGCGCAGCATCGACACCTCCATGGGCATGACACCCCTGGAGGGGCTGGTCATGGGCACCCGCTCCGGCGATGTCGACCCGGCCCTCACCGGTTACCTCGCCCGCGTGAACGGGCTGGACGCCCAGCAGGTCGAGCACGCGCTCACCCACCACAGCGGCCTGCTCGCCCTGGCCGGCACCGGAGACATGCGCGAAGTACGCGCCCGCGACGACGACGCCGCCCGTTTGGCCCTGGACATCTACACCCGCCGCATCCGCAAATACGTCGGCGCTTACTACGCGCTGCTCGGACGGGTGGACGCGATCGTGTTCACCGGCGGCGTGGGCGAACACGACCCCGCCACCCGGGCCGAATCCCTGACCGGGCTCGAACGGCTCGGCATCGCCGTGGACCAGGCACTCAACCAGGCCGACACGGCCGGCGAGCGGCCCGTCTCCCCCGCGGGTGCCGAAGTGCCCGTGCTGGTCATCCCCACCAACGAGGAATGGGAGATCGCCCGCCAGGCCCACGCACTCGTTTCCCCGATTGCGATCCCGCCGACCGGCCATCCTCCAGTCCAAGGGGACGTGCCGGCGTAGCCGGGTGCCGCCCTCCTCAGGAGCGTCCCGTTCGGCGGTGCCGCCCAGTGGCATGAACCCCAACTGCCCGCCTCCGGCCGCTCGGCATCACGCCGCGCCTCGGCCCAGCTCCAGCGCGACCGCCGCCTGACCCGCGAATGACTCCACCATCTGCTGATCGGCCCCGCTGAACGACTGCCGGCCGCCCAGCCGCTGCCGGCCGATCGCCGGGTGGCCCTCGTGGGCAACTCGGGCGGACCGCAGGCGATGGCCGCCCCCACCGACACGGCCCGGCTGCTCGGCTGCTACGGCGTGACGCCGGTGGAGTTTGTCGACGTGGACAGCCCTGAGGTCGCCGCCGCGGCGGCCTCCCGCGTGGGCCGCCCGCCGTGCTCAAGGCCACAGGTCCCGTGCGCAAGAGCGAGGTCGGCGGGGTCCGGCTCAACCTTCAGACCCCCGATGAGGTACGGCAGGCATATCACGACATGTCAGCGCGCATAGGCACGGAGATGACCGGCGCGATCGTCCAGCGCTGCGGCGGAACGCGCTGACCAACGGCCGTCCCGTTCGGGACCTCCGCCCCTAAAGCTCCGGCCATTCGCGAGATGCGATGGAAGTGACACAACAAGGAGGAAGGCATGAACGCCATCGTGCACCGGGAGCGAGGACTCTTCCCGGAGATCCTCGACCTGCTCCAAGTCCCGCTCGCCGAGCGCAAGCCGGCCGGCACCCGCATCCTCGTGCAGAAGCCGGAAAAGAGCTGACCGGCGATGCGCATGACCGTCGAAGACGTGATGACGACCAAGGTCATCTCCGTCACCACCGCCACCCCGTTCAAGGACATCGCCCAGGCGCTCATCACCGGCGGCATCAGCGCCGTCCCGGTGCTGGACGACGACGAGCACGTGATCGGCATGGTCTCCGAGGCCGACCTGCTCCGTAAGGAGGAGTTCCGCGAGGAGTTCTACCGCGAGGGTTTCCGGCCGCCGCTGCGCGCGCGGCTGCGCCACACCGTCGGCAGCGAGGGCAGCGGCTTCTACAAGGCCCTCGGCGAGACCGCCGGCGAGCTGATGACCGCCCCCGCTCACACCACCACCCCCGACGCCTCCGTCGTGCTCGCCGCTCGGCAGATGGACAAGTACGGCGT
Organism: Nonomuraea sp. NPDC051941; assembly: GCF_044593615.1. Classification (NCBI taxonomy): domain Bacteria; kingdom Bacillati; phylum Actinomycetota; class Actinomycetes; order Streptosporangiales; family Streptosporangiaceae; genus Nonomuraea; species Nonomuraea sp. NPDC051941. The sequence goes on along the minus strand of NZ_JBIUCF010000061.1, from coordinate 29,619 downwards.
CAAGCGCCTGCCCGTGGTCGACACCGGCGGCAGGCTCGTCGGCATCGTCAGCCGCCGCGACCTGATCAAGATCTTCCTCCGCGACGACGCCGACATCGCCACCCAAGTTCGGGAAACCCTCCACAGCGACACCCTCGGCGTGGAGGTCACCGTGGCCGACGCCGTGGTGACCCTGTCCGGAACTCTCGTCGAGCACAGCCAGGCCGTCAAAGCCGTCCGCCTGACCGAGAACAACGACGGCGTCGTAGCCGTGCACGACAAGCTCAGCTGGAAGAACGACGACATCGTCAACTACCCGGTGTGGGGCGGCGCCTGACATAGAACTGGCCGTCCTCTACTCGCTGAAGCTGCTGATCGGCGTCCTGCGCGAGCGCGGATCACGCCGTCGTGGGTCCGACCGTCCACGACGGCGTGATCCGCCAGAGTCACATCGTGATCCACCGCGCCGACCGGAAGGCCGGCGACGGCGCGTCGCCCGTCAAGTGCCTTGCACCGTACGCGCGGGTCGAGCGCCGCCGCAGGCGCCGGCGCATCTCGCCTGCCTCGTCGCGGTACCAGAGGACATTGGTCCCGCCCGCCGATGCGCCCTCGGCGGACCTGCTTGATGTAGTCGCGCAGCTGTTCACAGTTGGTGGCGTCGACGTTCCCGTCAATGACGATCACGGCGATACCGGGCAGATGCCGTGTGACAGCCATGGCGTCGTCATCGTGTCCCATCCCTTTCCCGGCACGGTCACTGCAATGCCTTCACAAACGGTAATGCTCTGCTACGCTAAGTATCCAAAGACGGAGTTGCGAAAATACGCAATTACTAAGAATATGAGGGGTGTATGCCGACGACAGTGTGGAGGTGGTCACGTGAGCGGGGCGTTTGCCGAAGCGGTCCGAGAGCGAGCCCGGCTGGCCCGGGTGGCGTTGCGCGCTGCCCATCGCGAGCAGGATCCGAACGAGACTCTTGTGGCAGAGGCGGAGTGGGAGCACATCGCGCGCGTTGCCCGCACTCACGGGGTCGGCCTGGCGGAGGATCTCGCGACAGGCATGGGGCCCGTCGCGGAGGAAAGCCTGCCGGGTGAGCGGGAGCAGGGGCCGCAGCGCTGATGTCGGTACCACTGTATGAGGCCAAGGCGGAGCTGTTCCGGCTGTTGGGCCACCCGGTGCGGATCCGGGTGCTGGAGCTGTTGCAGGACGGGCCGAAACCGGTGCGGGAGCTGCTGGCAGAGATCGAGGTGGAGCCGACCGGGCTGTCGCAGCATCTGGCCGTGTTGCGCCGGTCAGAGCTGGTGACCGCTCGCCGAGAGGGCTCGACCGTGGTGTACGCGCTGTCCGGCGGGGACGTGGCCGAGCTGCTACGCGCGGCCCGCCAGCTGCTGAGCGCCAAACTGTCGGGTCAGCACGCGTTGCTGAGCGAGCTGCTGCAGGCCGATACCGGGCGTGGCTGACAATCACCAGGGCCGAGGGGGCCCGCTCGGCCACGCGTCAGGTTCTCCCGCCCGCCGCGCGATCGCTGGACGAGGTGAGCTCCTCGCCGAACTGCGCGACGCCGACGCCGGACGACCCCGGCCTGGATGATCCCTGCGGCATGTACCCAACGTTGGAGCACCAGGCAGGGAGTCCAGGGAGTCATCGTGGCGAGGTTGTGGCGGAAGATCAAGAAAACGGGCCGGGTGGCCGAGCCGGCGCCGCCGAAGTCGAGCTCGGCCGTCAAGGTCGGCGAGCTGGTCGGGTCGGTGCAGCTCCGGCACGTGGACGCGGGCTCGTGCAACGGCTGTGAGGTGGAGATCGCCTCGGCGTTCGGCCCGGTCTATGACGCCGAACGGTACGGGGCACGGTTGGTGGCCTCGCCCCGACACGCCGACGCGCTGGTGGTCACCGGTCCGGTGACGCGCAACATGGAGGTGGCACTGCGCCGGACGTTCGAGGCTGTGCCCGAGCCGCGGCTGGTGGTCGCGTTGGGCGACTGCGCGCGCAACTGCGGGGTGTTCGCGGGCGCGTACGGCGTGGCGGGGGCCGTCGGCGACGTGGTCCCGGTCGACGTGGAGGTGCCGGGCTGCCCGCCGCGTCCGGAGGAGATCGTCGCGGCGCTGCGCGATCTGACCGGTAGATGACGGGTACCTTGCTGGCCGGGGCGGTGGGCCTGTGCGTGGTGACGGCGGTGGCTGCCCTGCTCGTGCCGGATCGGGCCCGCGCGCTGGTCACGGGGCTGGGGACGGCGGGTGCCGGCGGATTCGGCGTGGCTGCCGGTGTGGCGGCCGCCCTGGGCGGGCGGTGGAGCGTCTGGCTGCCGGAGCTGCTGCCGCTGGCCGGGGTTCGGTTGTCGCTGGACGGGCTGGGCGGGCTGTTCGTCGCGGTGACGGGCGGCGTGGCGGTGTGCGCGTCCCTGTACGCCATCGGATATGCCCGCGAGCACGGCCGCATCGTGCACGGCGTGCTGCCGTTGTTCGTCGGTTCGATGCTGCTGGTCCCGGCGGCGGCGAGCGTGAGCACGCTGCTGCTGGCCTGGGAACTGATGGCGCTGACCTCGCTGCTGCTGGTGCTCGCCGAGCACGCCCACCGGCCGCAGGTGGGGCGGGCCGGCATGTGGTATGCGGTGATGACCCACCTGGGGTTCGCCGCGATCCTGGCCGGCCTGGCCTTGTTCGCCGCTCACGCCGGCGGCGAAACCTTCGAGCAGTTGCGGGCTGCGGAGCTGCCTGCGGCGGCACGGAACACGGTGTTCCTGGCGACGCTGATCGGGTTCGCCTCCAAGGCGGGCATCGTACCCGTGCACGTGTGGCTGCCCCGGGCGCATCCGGAGGCGCCGAGTCATGTCTCGGCGCTGATGAGCGCGGCCATGGTGAACATGGGGGTGTACGGCATCGTCCGGGTCGCCCTGGACCTGCTGGGCGGCGGAGCGACGTGGTGGTGGCTGGTGACGCTGGGCGCGGGCGCGTTGTCGGCCCTGTATGGCATCTTGCAGGCCGCCGTCTCCTCCGACCTGAAACGGCTGCTGGGCTACTCCACGACCGAGAACATGGGCTTGGTCCTGGTCGGGGTGGGCGCCGCCGGGTTCTTCGCCCGCTCGGGAATACCGGTCCTGGCGGGGTTGGCGTTGACGGCGGCGCTGTTGCACGTGGTCAATCATGCGGGCTTCAAGACGTTGCTGTTCCTGGCGGCGGGTTCAGTGCTGCGGGCTACCGGCGTGCGGGATCTGGACGCGCTCGGCGGGTTGCGGGCCCGCATGCCCGCCACCTCCGTGCTGTTCGCGATCGGCGCGCTGTGCGCCTCGGCGCTGCCTCCCGGTAACGCCTTCGTCAGCGAGTGGCTGCTGCTGCAGAGCCTCATCCACGCGCTGCCTGCCTCCGGGGTGGCCGGGGCGGTGACGATGCCGCTGGCCGTGGCGGTGATCGCGTTGTCGGCGGGGCTGGCGGTGGCCACGTTCGTCAAGGCCTTCGGCATCGGCTTCCTGGCCCGGCCCCGCAGCCCGGGGGCCGAGCGTTCGGCGGAGAGCCCGGCCACGATGCTGGCCGGCATGGGCGTCACCGCCGCCTGCTGCGCCGTGCTGGCGCTCGCCCCGGCCGTGGTGCTGCCCGCCCTGTCGGCGGCCGTGACCGTCGTCCTGCCGGGGCAGCCCGCGGTGTCCGGCCAGGTGGCCCTGCATCTGAACGGGGTGGTGGGGACGATCTCCCCGGCGCTGATCACGATCGCGCTGGTGGCCGCCGTCGCCCTGGTGCCGACGGCGCTGCGGCTGGTGGCCGGCCGGCGGGCGCGGCGCATGGCCAGGTTGTGGGACTGCGGTGCCGGCCCGATGACGGCCCGGATGGAATACACCGCCACCTCGTTCGCCGAGCCGCTGCAGCGGGTCTTCGACAACGTGCTCGCCCCGGAAAGGGATGTGCATGTCACCCCGGCGAAGGAGTCGGCCTATCTGGTGGCGCGGGTGCGGTTCCAGGCGCGGATCCCCGACCGCGTCGAACACCGCCTCTACCAACCGGTCCTGGCGGCGATGGAGGCGCTGGGCGGTTCGGCGCGCAAACTGGCCAACGGCAGCGTGCACCGGTATCTGGCCTACGGCTTCTACGCGCTGATCGGCGCCCTGATCGTGCTGGCGGTGATCCGGTGACCGCGCTGATTCAGGTGATCCTCGTCGTGGCGGGCGCGCCGCTGCTGGCCGGCATGATGCGGCAGATCCGCGCCCGGCTGGAGGGCCGGGCTGGTGCCGGGGTGTTGCAGCCGTGGCGGGATCTGCGCAAGCTGGCCCGCAAGCAGCCCATCACCGGCGATGGCACCGGCTGGGCGTTCCGTCTGGCGCCGCTGCTGCTGGCCGCGACCGCGCTGGTGACGGCCGCGGCGGTGCCGCTGGTGGCCACGGACTCGCCGCTGGACGGCGTCTCCGACCTGTTCGCCGTGGTCGCGCTGCTCGCGCTCGGGTCGGTGGCGCTCATCCTGGGCGGCCTGGACACGGGGACGGCGTTCGGCGGCATGGGCGCCAGCCGCGAAGTGACCATCCTGGCCCTGGTCGAGCCGACCATCTTGGTGTCGGTCTTCGCGCTGTCGGTACGGGCGGGCTCGACGAACCTGGCCGCGATCGTCACCTCGGTCGCCGAGAACCCGTGGGCGGTGCTGTCGCCGGTGAGCCTGCTGGCCGCCGCGGCTCTGGCGATCGTCACCATCGCCGAGACAGGCCGCATCCCCGTGGACAACCCCGCCACCCACCTGGAACTGACCATGATCCATGAGGCGATGGTGCTGGAGTACGCCGGCCCCGACCTCGCGCTGATCGAGTGGGCGTCGGCGGCCCGCCTGTCGGTGCTGCTCGGGCTGCTGGCCAGCCTGTTCGCACCCTGGGGGATCGCCACAGCCGACGCGGGGCCGATCGGGCTGATCGCCCTGCTGGTGGCGTGCCTGGCCTTGGCCGTCAAGGTCGCGGTGCTGGGCGCGTTGCTGGCGGCCGGCGAGGTGTTCATGGCCAAGCTGCGCCTGTTCCGGGTGCCGGAGCTGCTGGCCGGATCGTTCCTGATGGCGCTGCTGGCCGTGGCCGCGTCCTTCTTCCTGGCATGAGAGGGCCGGTATGAGTGATGCGGTGTACGTGCTGCTGCTGGACCTGGCGTGCGGCGCGTTCCTACTGACCGGGGTGCTGGTGCTGTGGCGCAGCGCCCTGTCGGCCATCGTGGGGCTGTTCGCCCTGCAAGGACTCGCCCTGGCGGCCCTGATCGTCGTGCTCGGCCTGCACCAGGGCGAGATCGAACTGGTCGCGGTGGGCGTGGGGGTCGGAGCGTTGCGCGCCGGGCTGCTGCCCCACCTCATGCGGCGCGCCCTGTCCGGCGGCGGCGACGCGCGCGAGAGCCGGCCGCTGGTCAACGTGACCACCTCACTCCTGGTCGCCTCCGTGCTGGCGATGCTCGCCTACGCGGTCTCCCAGCCACTCATACGGCTGGCGCCCAGCCCCGCCACCCAGGCCGTGCCCGTCGCGCTGACCGTGCTGCTGGTCGGCTTCTTCGTCCTGGTCACCCGACGGCGGGCGTTGTCGCAGGTGGTGGGCTTCCTGCTGATCGACAACGCGGTCACCGCCACCGCCTTCCTGACCACCAGCGGCGTCCCCCTGGTGGTCGAACTGGGCGTCTCGCTGGACGTGCTGCTGGTCGTCCTGGTGCTGCAGGTCCTCACCACCCGGATGCGGGCCGCGTTCGGCGGCACCGACCTCGACGAACTCAGGGAGCTGCACGACTGATGACATTCGCAGTGCTGGCGCCGGTCCTCGCGCCCCTGCTGGCGGCGTGCGGCTACGCCGTCCTCGGCTGGAACAAGGCCACCGCCTGGCTCGGCGCCCTGGCCGCCGGCGCCCTGCTCGCCTCCGCCATCCTTCTGTCGGGGACGGCGCAGGCCGTGACGGTGTGGGGGCTGCTGCGCGTGGACGCGCTCAGTTCCTTCATGCTGGTCGTCATCGGCGCCGTGGCGCTGCTGGCGATGCTGGCGATGCTGGCCAGCCCTGCCTACCTGGCCGCCGAACCGGCCACGGGACACACGCAAGCCCGGGCCGCCCGCCGGTTCGGCGTACTCACCCAATCCTTCATCGCCGCGATGGCGCTCGCGGTCCTGGCCTCCAACCTCGGGGTCATGTGGGTGGCCATCGAGGCGACCACCATCCTGACCGCCTTCCTGGTCGGCTTCCACCCCAGCAAGCAGGCCACCGAAGCCGCCTGGAAGTACGTCGTCATCTGCTCCGCGGGCATCGTACTGGCCTTCCTGGGCCTGGTCATCGTGCACTACGCCGCCCTGCACGCCGGCCTTGCCCCGTCCGACGCGCTGGACGGCGCGGCCCTGGCCCACCACGCCGCCGGCCTCGACCCGGGCGTGATGCGTATCGCCGCCGTGCTGCTCGTGCTGGGCTTCGGCGCCAAGGCCGGGCTGGCGCCGATGCACGCCTGGCTGCCCGACGCGCACAGCCAGGCCCCGGCGCCGGTGTCGGCGCTGATGTCCGGCGTGCTGCTGTCCGTGGCCTTCTACGCCATCCTGCGCGTCAAGGTCATCGCCGACGTGGCGCTCGGCCCTGCGACCATGCGCGTCCTGCTGGTCGCCGCCGCCCTCGCCTCGCTGGCTGTCGCCGCGCTGCTGCTGCTCGCCCAGCGAGATTACAAGCGGCTGCTGGCCTACTCCAGCATCGAGCACATGGGACTGCTCGCCCTCGGGGCCGCGATCGGCACCCGGCTGGCGCTGGCCGCCGTCCTGCTGCACATCCTCGGCCACGGGCTCGGCAAGTCGGCGCTGTTCCTGTCCTCCGGCCACCTCCACCAAACCCTCGGAAGCAGCCGCATCGACGCCGCCCGCGGCCTCGCCCAACGATCGCCGCTGCTCGCCGGCGCCTTCGGGCTCGGTTTGCTGGCTCTGCTGGGCATGCCACCGTTCAGCCTGTTCGCCAGCGAACTCGGCATCGTCCGGGCCGGGTTCGCCGCAGGGCTCGGCTGGGCGATCGCCCTGGCACTGCTGCTCATGCTGGTGATCGTCGCCGCCATCGGCCGACACGGGCGCCGCATGCTCCTCGGCACGCCCGACCCCGCCCTACCGCCCGTCACACCGCCCGCCACCATGCAGCCCACCGCACCAGCCATAGCCCTGCACAGGACCGCCACCGTCACGGTGATCGCGGCGCTGGTCGCCTGCGCGCTCCTGGGCATCACCACAGGCCCGCTGGGCGACCTGCTCCACGGCGCCGCCACCATCGCCGGAGCGACCCCATGACCGGCCCGACGCCGCACCGCACCATCGCCGACATCACCGCCGCCGAACTGGCCCCGGCCGCCGCCAAGCTGCTCGCCGACGATCATCGGCTCGCCCTGGTGTCGGCCCAGCAGCAGGCGCACGGCTTCGGCGTCGTCTACCTGTTCGTCGCGCCGAACCCCGACCGGCGCACCGAACTGCGCCTGCACCTGCCCCTGAACGACCCCGCGGTCCCCAGCCTCGCTGCCCTGTCCTTCCCCGCCGGCCGCTTCGAACGCGAGATGCACGATCTGTACGGCATCACGCCCGTCGATCATCCGCTTCCGCGTCGGCTGGTGCGCCACCACCACTGGCCGCGCGGCTGGTACCCGATGCGCGCCGACGCCGGGCCCCCGCCCGCCTTCGGCGACCCCGAAGGCCCCTACCCCTTCGTCACCGTCGAGGGACCCGGCGTGTATGAGATCCCGGTCGGCCCCGTGCACGCCGGGCTCATCGAACCGGGGCATTTCCGCTTCTCCGTGGTCGGCGAGACCATCCTCAAGCTCAAGGCCCGACTGTGGTTCGTGCACAAAGGCCTCGAGAAACTCTTCGAACACCGTAGCCCCGCCGATGCCCTGGCCCTGGCCGAACGCGTCAGCGGCGACACCACGGTGGGCCACACCCTGGCCTACTGCCTGGCCGTCGAGGAGGCCACCGGCACCCACGTGCCGCCGCAGGCCCAGCACGGCCGGGCCGTGCTGCTGGAGCTGGAACGCCTCTACAACCACGTCACCGATCTGGGCGCCCTGTGCAACGACGTCGCCCACGCCATCCTGCACGCCCACGCCGGACGCATCCGCGAACAACTGCTGCGCATCAACGACGAGGTCACCGGGCACCGCTTGCTACGCGGCGGCATCACCCTCGGCGGCGCCCGGCTGCGCGCCCTGCCCGACCCCGGCCAGCTCGCGGCCATCGGCGCCGACGTCGCCGAGATCGTCGAGCTCGCCCTCGGACACAGCGTCGTGGCTGACCGTTTCACCGGCACCGCCGTCCTGTCCGAACAGGCTGCCCGCGACCTCGGCACCCTCGGTTACGTCGCCCGGGCCAGCGGCGTCGACCTCGACGCCCGCCGCGATCACCCCTTCACCGACCTCTGCGCCGTCCCCACCGCAACCCGTGCCGGCGGGGACGTGCTGGCCCGCTTCCAGATCCGCGCCGACGAGATCGCCGCCGCCATCGACCTGATCACCCGCCTGGCCGAAGGGACGTTCCCCTGCGAGACGAGCGGCCCGCTCGCCGACGGAGTCTCCTACGGCGTCGGCATCGTCGAAGGTTGGCGCGGAACCATCGCCCACCGCGTCCAATTGGCCGCCGACGGCACCCTGGCCCGCGTGAAGATCGTCGATCCGTCCTTCTTCAACTGGCCTGCCCTGCCCGTCGCCCTGTCCGGCGCGATCGTGCCGGACTTTCCCCTCGTCAACAAGAGCTTCAACCTCTCCTACGCCGGCAACGACCTCTGATCGCCGCCCGCAGGACCGGCATCAACCCGTGATTCCCTATCGGGAGATCCAGCGCTCTTCCTCGGTTGCCGCAAACAGCGGCCTTGGCGGGGGTGGCCGGCCACGGCTGGCCGGTGCCGGGCCACTGGACGGTGCGGGGCATCGTCGCCGACCTCGGCCCTGCGCTGGTCACCCTCGGCGCTTCCGGCACGCGATCTGGCGCACAACCAAAGACGACGCCGAAAAACCGCGACTCGCACGCCAGGGCGGCGGCCGAACACGGACATAGATGCTCGGTTCAAGCTCCGCACCAAAGTGGGGCACGCCCTTTGGATTCGCGAGCGAGGTTCGCCAGAACTGTGCGGCAGTGCCCCGCGACGCACTGTAGGTGCTCGAAGAGATACGAGATGTATTAGGCGTTGCATCAGATATCACATCTATTGACTTATCCCTCAAACATCCATGATCGTTCTCTCATGAATCCCCCTCCAGAAGGGGCGTCTCGCGCGAGTCAGACGTCCCGAAAGTTTCGTGCTCTCCGGCGCCGCGGCCTGATCTTCGTGGCACCTACTGCCCTGATAGGGGGATTGCTGGTCGCTGCTCCTGCGGCGGCGCAGCCCGAGCCCGAGTCCGAGGTGATCGTCCTCACCGCCGATGAGCAGACGCAGATCGCGCGTCCCACACTGGACGCGATCAAGGCCGACGCGACGCAGCGCGGTGTGCCCCTGGAGGCTGCCTTAGACGAATATCTCTCTGGTGCCCGCATGAGCCTTACCAGCGAACTCGAACCCGACGGGCCCGCGGATACGCCGGAGGTGAATGTCGACGACTTGACGGCGGGTGAGCTGGAAGACCTGCGGCTCATCGCCACGCAGGACGGGATCAGCTTCGAGGAGGCCGTCGCAGCCCACGGCTGGCAGGGTGCGTTCAACGACGTCGCGGACGAGATCGAGGCGAGCTACGGGACCGAGTTCTCTGGTGCGGCCCGCAGCCAGGATGGCAAGAGCGCATGGTTCGCGTTCAAAGGCGAAGTCCCCGAGGGGGCCGTCGCGCTGGCCAGAAAACTGCCGGTGGAAGTGAAACTGCAGGGCGGACGCGGATTCACGGAGGCCGACCTGGAACAGGCGAGCCTGACGGCGCGCGATCAGGTAGCGGCCAAGCCCGAGGTTGCCGGCGTGGCCACCTGGTACGACATCGAAACCGCGACCATCGGCGTCGGGGTGCAGCTGCAGCCATCGATCGCGAGAGACGCTTCCGCCATCGAGCAGGTCACCCCTCCGCGGCCACAGATCCCGGGTGTCGGCCTGGCGGTATCGCTCATGGACGAGGTGACCGCCCCTGAGGACAAATACATTCGCGGTGGCGGGTTGTATTCGGGGTGCACCGCCGGTTTCAACCTGAAGTACAAATCCAGTAACACCAAGCGCCAAGGCACCGCCGGCCACTGCGCACGCGGGAGCGGTGGCGCGAACCAGGTGTACAGCAATCACAGCCAAGCAGGCGGCAGCACCACCATCAAACGAGTTTGGAAACACGAAGGCCGATACGGAGACCTGGCCTACTACACGACCGGTGGCAAGACCCCGACTCGCACGTTCTACCACAACTGGAACAAGACCCGGTATGCAACCGAACGAGGTGGCCGCCCACGACGGGGCACACGGATCTGTCATTTCGGAAAGACGAGCGGCGGGAGCTGCGCCAGCGTCGCCAACAGCGTCGTCAACGTCGGCGACGTAGAGGGAATGGTGCAGATGGACCGGAACGTCAGCGAGCCAGGCGACTCCGGAGGGCCGTGGTTCTATGGCGGCACTGCCTACGGCGTGCATTACGGCAAGGTCGGCGGCAAGTCGACATTCACTCCGACGCTGCGCTTCGACTCGGCTCGCGACTACCAGGTGTGGATCAAATAGCCGATCCTCCGCCGCCTTCCAGGAGTTGCCCGCGCGCATCTCGATGATCAGTTCGGTCGATTGATCATGTGATTTGTTTCCTATGAGTCATCTGTGCAGGGGAACGGTGGTGGTGCGCGGCGCCCGAAGCGCGCCACCACCGCTTACACCTGCTGCGGCTACATTCCATCTTCCGCAAGGTATCCGTGGCCGCGACCGCTCCGGCGGGACGACCCAGAGCCTCAATGGCAGCGGCCTCGGCAACTCGGCCACCCTCAACTCCGCACTGTAGGCGGGCACGCCCATCGGCGGCATCAGACCGCTCTCCTCCTGGCACACCGACATCAGAGGCGCGATGGGCGACGTCGCGACATGCTGCCCGTCGAGCAGGTGCCTGTCATCGACGTGGCGGCGCAGGCGCTCGGCAATGTCCTCGACCGTGGGATTGATATCAGGGAAATCCCGGACGGGTGTTCTGCCCGCCCGGCAGACGACACGAAAGGTCACCTGTGCCGCTCCAGGGATTCGAACCCTGAACCTCCGCCTCCTGAAGACGGCGCCTCTGCCAGTTGGGCCAGAGCGGCTGGGCCCCGGGCTTGGCTGGCGTGGGCCGGCCCGGGGCGGGGGCCGGGTCCGGCCGGGGGGCGCCAATCCCGCCGGTCAGGCCGTGGCCCGCGACCCTCTTCTTTCAGGGCCGCTGTCCGAGTGGCAGGATTCGAACCTGCGGTGCTCCTGCTCCCAAGGCAGGCGGGCTGACCAAACTGCCCCACACTCGGTCGTCAACAAATAAGCCGCCCCGGTGCACTCCGAGACGGCTTTCCGATAATCGGCTCGGTTATCCGGAAAGCCCTTGCCACAGTCGGGGGTAGCTCACTTCGCTGCCTTTCTTTCGTGCGGCTGGACAATGTCCACGGTAAAGGAATGATCGGCGGCGGTGCCACACATTTATTTCTGCGCGCGCGATTCCGGGGTGTCCACGCGGAAGTGGGGCAGGGACTCGGGGTAGTTGTCCCTGACGTGGTTGACCAGGAACTCGCGTACGTCGCACTTGAGGTCCCACGAGGACGGCGAGTCCGCGGCGCTCATCAGGGCGCGCAGTTCCACCAGGCCGTTCGGCAGCACGTCGGTGACCTGGAGCGTCCAGTCCTTCTGGTCCCACAGCGGGTTGCCCTGCAGGAACTCGTACAGCGCCTCCCGGAGTTTGGGGACCGGCACCGACCAGTCCACGCGCAGGAACACGACGGCGAGGACGCGGCTGCCGTGCCGGGTCCAGTTCTCGAACGGGTTCTGGGTGAAGTACGACACCGGCAGGACCAGGCGGCGCTCGTCCCACAGGCGCACGACGACGTAGGTGAGCGTCAGCTCCTCGATCCTGCCCCATTCGTTCTCCACGACGACCACGTCGTCGAGCCGGAGCGCGTCGCTGAAGGCCAGCTGGAGGCCGGCGAGGGCGTTGCCGATGGTGGGCTGGGCGGCGATGCCGACGATGGCGCCGGCGATGCCCGCCGAGGCCAGGATGCCCGCGCCAAGCGCGCGGACCTGCGGGAACGAGAAGAGCATCGCGCCGATCGCGATCACGATGATGACCGCGGCGGCGATGCGGCGGACCAGCCCGATCTGCGTCATGATCCGCCGCGCCCGGCGGTTGCGCTCCCCTTCGACCAGCACCAGCCGGTCGAGCACCACGTCCGTCAGCGCGTACGTGGCCTGCACGATCAGCCAGGTGACGGCGGCGATGGTGGCCAGGCCGAGCACCCGGTTGACGGTCGCCGCGACGGCCTTCGCGTCCGCGCTCGTTCCGAACATGTCCGGCGCGAATGCCAGGTTGAAGGCCGCCACGACCGCCACGGTGAAGGCGGACCACGTGCAGTGCTCCACCAGGTGCCGGGGGAACGCCCATTTGCGTCCGGCCCTGTTCAGCACCCTCCGGACCAGCTCAACCAGGAGGATCGAGCCGATCACCGAGATTACGAGAATCGGCCAGCCTGCTGGAGACTGCACGCCTATGCCCCCAATGTCTAGAAAGTCTCGTCAAAGGTCACATTGCCCTCAACTGCCACTTGATACGCAGAGACACGCCGTTCGAAGAAGTTGGCCAGCTCCTGCACGTCCTGCAGCTCCATGAACGCGAAGGGGTTGGCCGAGCCGTACCTCGTGGGCAGGCCCAGTCTGGCCAGCCGCTGGTCGGCGACGTATTCCAGGTATTGGCGCATCTGTGCGACCCCCATGCCGGGCATGCCGTCCCCGCAGAGGTCCTCGGCGAAGGCCAGCTCGGCGGCCACGGCCTCCTCCACCATGAGGGTAACCTGTTTCCCCAGGTCATCGTCGAAAAGGTCGGGCTCCTCGGCCCGCACGGTCTCCACCACGCTGAAGGCGAACTCCATGTGCATGGACTCGTCGCGGAAGACCCAGTTCGTCCCGGTGGCCAGGCCGCCGAGCAGGCCCCGGGAGCGGAACCAGTAGACGTACGCGAAGGCCCCGTAGAAGAACAGGCCCTCGATGCAGGCGGCGAAGCAGATGAGGTTGAGCAGGAAGCGCCGGCGGTCGTCCCGCGTCTCCAGGCGCTGCAGCTCGTTGATCGAGTCGATCCACTTGAAGCAGAATTCCGCCTTGTCGCGGATCGAGGGGATGTGGTCGATCGCGGCGAAGGCCTTCACCCTTTCGGCGGGATCCGGCAGGTACGTGTCCAGCAGCGTCAGATAGAACTGGACGTGCACGGCCTCCTCGAACAGCTGCCTGCTGAGATAAAGGCGCGCCTCAGGGGCGTTGACGTGCTGGTAGAGGTTGAGCACGAGGTTGTTGGCCACGATGGAGTCGCCGGTGGCGAAGAACGCGACCAGCCGGTTGATCAGGTGCCGCTCCTGCGGCGTCATCCTGGCCAGGTCGGCGAGGTCGGTGTGAAGGTCCACCTCCTCGACGGTCCACGTGTTGCGGATGGCCGCGCGGTAGCGCTCGTAGAAGTCCGGGTAGCGCATGGGCCGCAGCGTGAGGTCCATGCCTGGGTCGAGCAGCACAACAGTCTCCTTACTGGCAGGCTTCGCAGGTCTCGGGGTTCTCCAGGGAGCAGGCGATCGCCTCTGCGGCGGCCTCTGCGGGGGCCGCCTGGACGGTGGTCTGGGCGATGCGGGTGGCGGGCCGGGAGCGCAGGTAGTACGTGGTCTTCAGGCCCCGCTTCCAGGCGTAGGCGTACATCGACGAGAGCTTGCCGATGGTCGGGCTGGCCATGAAGAGGTTCAGGGACTGGGACTGGTCGATGTACGGCTGGCGCGCGGCGGCCAGGTCGATCAGCGCCTTCTGCGGCAGCTCCCAGGCGGTGCGGTAGAGCACCTTGAGGTCGTCGGGGATGCCGGGGACCGTCTGGACCGAGCCGTCGGCCCGCTTGATGTCGTCCCGCAGCTGCTGCGTCCACAGCCCGCGCGCCTGCAGATCGGCCACCAGATACCGGTTGACCTGCAGGAACTCGCCCGACAGCGTCTCGCGCTTGAACACGTTGGACACCTGCGGCTCGATGCACTCGTAGCAGCCGGCGATGGAGGCGATCGTGGCGGTGGGCGCGATGGCGATCATGAGCGAGTTGCGCAGGCCGGTGCGGGCGACCTTCTCCCGCACGGCGTCCCAGCGCCGCGTGCTCGTGACGTAGTGGTCAGGGTGGAGCACTCCCCCGGCCGCCCGCGTCTCCGCGTACGACGGGTGGCGGCCGCGCTCGGCCGCCAGGTCGGCCGAGGTGTCGTACGCGGCCAGCGCGATCTCCTCGGCGATCCTGGTGGACAGCTCCAGCGCCTCGGGCGAGTCGAACGGCAGCCGCAGCGTGAAGAACACGTCGGCCAGGCCCATGACGCCGAGCCCGATGGGCCGCCAGCGCTTGTTCGCCGCCTCGGCCTCGGGCGTCGGGTAGAAGCCCAGGTCGATGGTCCGGTCCAGGAAGCGCACGGCCGTTCGCACGGTGCCGCGCAGCCGGTCCCAGTCCAGGTCACCGGCCAGGTCACCGGTCAGGAGGTGGGCGGCCAGGTTGATCGAGCCGAGGTTGCAGACCGCGGTCTCGGCGTCGCTGGTGACCTCCAGGATCTCGGTGCACAGGTTCGACAGGTGGATGACGTTCCCGGGGCGGCCGGTCTGGTTGGAGGTGCGGTTGGCGGCGTCCTTGAAGGTCATCCAGCCGTTCCCGGTCTGGGCGAGCGTGCGCATCATCCGGCCGTACAGGGTCCTGGCCGGGATCTGCCGGACATGTCGCCCGGCGGCCTCGTACGCGCGGTACGCCCGCGTGAACGCGTCACCGTACAGGTCGGTGAGGTCGGGCACCTCCTTCGGGTCGAACAGCGACCAGACCTCGTCCGCCTCCACCCGGCGCATGAACTCGTCGGGCACCCAGTTCGCCAGGTTCAGGTTGTGGGTGCGGCGGGCGTCCTCGCCGGTGTTGTCGCGCAGCTCCAGGAACTCCTCGATGTCGGCGTGCCAGGTCTCCAGGTAGACGCAGGCCGCGCCCTTGCGCCGCCCGCCCTGGTTGACGGCCGCGACGGACGAGTCGAGCGTGCGCAGCCACGGGACGATGCCGTTGGAGTGGCCGTTGGTGCCCCGGATCAGGGAGCCGCGCGAGCGCACCCGGGTCCAGGCGATGCCGATGCCTCCGGCGTACTTCGACAGCCGCGCCACCTGCCCGTACCGGTCGTAGATCGCCTCCAGCTCGTCGCGCGGCGAGTCGAGCAGGAAGCACGACGACAGCTGCGGGCGGCGCGCGCCCGAGTTGAACAGCGTGGGCGAGCTGGGCAGGTACGACAGCGTGGACATGAGCGCGTAGAGCTCGGCGGCCTCCGCCACCGACTCCGACAGCCCGCAGGCCACGCGGAGGAAGAAGTGCTGCGGGCGCTCCAGCACCGCCCGCGTCTCGGGGTGGCGCAGCAGGTAACGGTCATAGACGGTGCGCAACCCGAAATACTCGAACCGGTCGTCCGCCTCCACGGAGACCAGCGCGTCCAGCTCGGCGGCGTGCGCGGCGACGAACTCCGCCAGCCCGTCCTGGATCAGCCCGGCCGCGTGGGTGGCGGCGATGGACTCGGAGAACGTCCGCACCCCGTGCGCGGCGGCCTCGTCGGCGATCTCCTCGGCCAGGAGCCGGGCGGCGACCCGGGAGTTGGCCGGGTCGGTGATGACCCGGGCGGCGGCCTCCTCGATGGCCAGGCGGCGATCGACCTCGATGATCTGCGTCACGTGCTCTCTCCTCGCGAGCTCGTCCCCCGTGAGGGCGCGCGAGAGCACGGCGGCACGGATCATCCCCCGGCCGTTTCGCTCCCCGGCCCTCCCGCGAGGCCATGGTCACTTCGTGCCGGGCGGGCGGCCCGGGCACGCCGCTGGCAGGTCTTCGGGCTCGCGGGCGCGCGCATCGCTCCTACTGGCCGTCGCTTCCCAGATCACTCCAGTGCACCTGACGGCGGTCGTTCCCGCTCACCGCTGCGGGGCAGCCCCGGAATCACACCGGGTTCCCTTTTGCTCCGCCTCCGGAGAGGCGAACCAGCGACGAGCAGGATCCTACATCTAGTGGCCGTTCCCGCAACTACCCCAGCATGTTGTGGCCTTGGTGGTGCCGAGCAGACCGAGATCCCGCAGGACGGCGCGGGTGCGCTCGACCTCGGAGCCCAGCCACTGCTTGAAGTCGGCGCCGCTGAGCGGGATCGAGATCCAGCCCGCGGACCGGCAGGCCGCCTCCCAGTCGGCCGTGCCGGTCACGTCCTCGCACATGCGGATGGCCGATTCGCGGCTCTCGTCCGTCATGCGCTCGGGCCCGAAGGCCGCCGCCCAGTCCACGAAGTCGACCCGTACGCCGGACTCCAGCAGCGTCGGCGCGTCGAGGCCGGGCACCTGCCTGGCCGAGGACACCGCGAGCGCCTTGACCTGGCCGGCCTTGATGCTCGCGCGCCAGTCGGCCAGCGGGCCCGCGGCCGCCGCGGCCTTGCCGGACAGCAGCGCGGTGACGGCCTCCTGGCTGCTGGGGTAGCCGGTGTAGTCGAGCTGGCGGGTGTCGGCGCCGAGCCCTCTGGCGATCAGGCCGAACAGCAGGTGGTCGGGCTCCCCCTGGGGCCCGCCCGCCAGCTGCGTCTGGCCCGGAGTGGCGAGCAGGTGGGCGCCGAACGCCTCGAAGTCCCCGAACGGCGACTGGACGGGCACGACCACGACCTCGACCTCGCCGGTGAGCCTGGACAGGGGGGTCGCGGTGTCGAGGAGGGTCTGGCCGTTGTTCAGCTCGGCGGCGGCCAGCGCGGGCAGCCCGCTCACCATGATCCTGATGCCCGCGCCGGCCTCGTATCCGGCCGCCCGGGCCGCGCCGGCGAACGCCTGCCCGACGCGCTCCCAGCGGCGCCCCTGAGGGCTGATCGAGTATCGGGCGCGCAAGCCCGCCGCGCTCCCGGCGAAGCGCTCCGTCCCGCAGCCGGCCGCGCACGCGGCCAGGCCCAGCCCCCATGCGAAGAACCGCCGACGGCGCATGTGCCTCTCCCCCGAGCATCGCGAGTCATCGCTCACTCTAAGTTATCGACACAATACGCAGAGATACACATATCTCTCATAGTGGCTTTTTGCCGACCCCGGCCATCAGGGACGACGGCAGCGACCAGTCCCCCACCAGCTTGGGCCGGTCGGGACGCCAGTCGACGGCCTGCACGAGGCCCGGCGGCTCCAGCGGGAAGTCGCCGAAGAAGGCGCGGATCTCGGCGGGCGTGCGGTCGGTGCCGCCGCTCGGATCGTCCGAGGAGGCGCCCCGGTAGCGCTGCCCGTCCTCCAGGCGGCCCATCGAGGTGGCGTGGGTGATCACCAGGTAGCTGCCCGGCGCCAGCCGCTCGCGCAGGGCCGCCAGGGCCTGCTGCGGCCGCGCCGAATCCGGCAGGAAGTGCAGGATCGACACGAGCAGCACCCCGACCGGCCGGCGCAGGTCCAGGAACCCGCCCGCCCCCGCCAGCACCGCGTCGGGATCCAGGAGGTCCGCCTCGACGAGCGCGGCCCTGCCCGAGTGTCCGAGCAGGGCCGTGGCGTGTGCTGCGACGACCGGATCGCGATCGACGTAGACGACCCGGGCCTCGGGTGCCACCTCGTGCGCGCTGCCCTGGGTCGGCAGCCCGCTGCCGAGGTCGAGGAACTGCCGCACCCCGGCGGCGGCCACGTAGCGCACGGCACGCTGCAGGAAGGCCCGGTTTGCGCGGGCCAGCGGGACCGCCTCCGGGATCAGCTCGGCGAGCTGCTCGATGGCCTGGCGGTCGACCGCGAAGTTGTCCTTCCCGCCGAGCATGTAATCGTACATGCGTGCGAGATTGGGCCTCTCAGCGTCGAACTGCCGCACGTATCGAATTTATGTCGTCCGCAGCAAGATAACGAGGTTTGAGGCCAAATTAGCCTGTTTATTCAACCGTGACGCTCTTGGCGAGATTGCGAGGCTTGTCCACATCCCGGCCGAGCGCCACCGCGGCATAGTACGCGAGCAGCTGAAGCGGGATCGTGAGCAGGATCGGGTCCAGCTCGATCTCGTTCTTGGGGATCACGATCACGTCGTCGGCCAGCTTGACGTCGGGCTCGCGGTGACCGACCATGAGCACCTGCCCGCCGCGCGCGCGGATCTCGCCCAGCGTGGTGAGGTTCTTGTCGAGCAGCTCGTCGTCGGGGACGATGGCGACCGTCGGCATGTCGGGGCCGATCAGCGCGAGCGGCCCGTGCTTGAGCTCGCTGGCCGGGTACGCCTCGGCGTGCACGTACGAGATCTCCTTGAGCTTCTGCGCGCCTTCCCTGGCCACCGGGTAGCCGCGCACGCGGCCCACGAACATCATGCTCGGGTGCTTGGCGTACTTCTGCGCCAGCTCGGCGATCTTGTCGCTCTGGGTGAGGATCTCCTCGATCTGCCCCGGCAGCCTGCGCAGGCCGTCGACGATGCGCCGCCCGTCGGCGGGCGACAGGTCGCGCACCCGGCCCAGGTGCAGCGCGAGCAGCGCGAACGCCAGCGACGTCGAGGTGAACGCCTTGGTCGAGGCCACCGAGACCTCGGGACCCGCGTGCAGGTAGATGCCGCCGTCCACCTCGCGGGCGATGGCGCTGCCGACCGCGTTGACGATGCCGATGACGCGGCCGCCCTTGCGCTTGAGCTCCTGCACGGCGGCGAGCGTGTCGTACGTCTCGCCCGACTGGCTGATGGCGACGTAGAGCGTGTCGGGGTCGACGACCGGGTTGCGGTAGCGGAACTCGCTGGCGGGCTCGGCGTCGGACGGGATGCGGGCCAGCTCCTCGATGAGCTGCGCCCCGATCTGCCCCGAGTAGTACGCGGACCCGCAGCCGATGATCTTCACCCGGCGGAAGCCCCGCGTCTCGCGGGCGTCCATGTTGAGCCCGCCCAGGTGGGCCACGTGGAAGCGCTCGTCGAGCCGGCCGCTCATCGTACGGGTGATCGTCTCGGGCTGCTCGGAGATCTCCTTGAGCAGGTAGTGCTCGTAGCCGCCGGTGTCGTAGTGGCCGGCGTCCCAGTCGACGGTCAGCGGCTCCTTGGCGGTCTCGCGGGCGTCGCTGGCGAAGGTGTGGAAGCCGTCGGCCTTGAGCACGGCCAGCTCGCCGTCCTCCAGGTGCACGACCTGGCGCGTGTAGCGGACGAGCGCGGCCACGTCGGACGCGGCGAACATCTCCTTCTCGCCGATGCCCAGCACGATCGGGCTGCCGTTGCGCGCCACGACCACCTCGCCGGGGCGTTCGCGGTCGATGACCGCGATGCCGTACGTGCCGACGATGCTCTTGAGCGTCTTCCTGACCGCCTCCTCCAGGGAGTCGTTCTCGTCGGCGGCGCGCGCGATCAGGTGCGCGAGCACCTCGGTGTCCGTCTCGGAGGCGAACACCACGCCGTCGGCCTCCAGCTTCGCGCGCAGCTCGCCGGCGTTCTCGATGATGCCGTTGTGCACGACCGCGATGCGCTCGTCGGAGGAAAGGTGGGGATGGGCGTTCTCGTCACTCGGCACGCCGTGCGTGGCCCAGCGGGTGTGCCCGATGCCCAGGGTGCCCTTGAACCTGGCCGGCACGACCTTGGCCAGGTCCGCCACGCGGCCCTTGACCTTGCGTAGCTTGAGCCCCCGGTTGGACACCACGACCCCGGCCGAGTCGTACCCCCGGTACTCCAGACGCTGCAGGCCCTCCAGCAGGATGGGCGCCGCGTCCCGTGGGCCGACATAGGCCACGATTCCGCACATCGAGGTCTCCTCTTCATCCGTAGACGATCCTGCGCAGCTGCCGCAGGGACAGCTCCGGTGCCGCGACCCGCCGACCGCGTAATTCGGCGGCGATCCTGGGGAAGATCTCGTCGTTGGTGTGGCCGACCGTTTTCAGCTCGGCGTGCCGGCGGCGGACGTACTCCTCGACGGACTCGGAGAAGTACGACAGCACGTCGGCGATCACCTTCGCCGCCTCACCCGGGCCCAGCGGGCTCGTCTCGGTGAGGTGGACGATGAGGTCTTCGTAGGGATGTCGTGCCGGGGACACAGACGAGGACACTACGCATCTGGAACGAGACACTTCAACATCCTGCCCGAAATCGGGCAGGAATTAACTCGAACGCCTGTCTAGAGCAGGCTGCCGCGACCCCACCCCTTGCCGAAGCGCCACCAGGCGAAGGCTCCGGCGACGAGACCGAGCCCGACGAGGACGGCCGCGGGACGGACCGTGCCCGCGACGTCACCCCTGACGGCGGCCTTGAGCATGGTGGTCGCCCAATATCCGGGCGAGATCGGCGCGATGGCCTGCGCCCAGGCGGGCATCATCGCGTACGGCACCAGCGCACCGCCCAGCGCGCTGACCGACAGCGCAGCGATGTTGCAGAGCGTGCTCAGCTCCCCCTGGCTGCGCACCACCCCGGCCAGGGCCGTGCCGACGCCGAGCAGCGCGAAGCACCACGCCGCCACGGCCAGGCCCAGGGCCGGCGGCCACGCCGTCCCGGCCGGCCGCAGCCCTACCGCGATCATCCCGTACGCGAGCAGCACGACCTGCTGGAGGACCAGCACGGCGAACACCGGCAGGGCCTTGCCGATCATGATCTCCGGGACGCGGGCCCTGGTGGCCTTGAGGCGGTCCCAGGTGTGCCAGGTGCGTTCGGCGAGGCTGGCCGTGGCCACGTCGGCCATCGACAGCACCGAGAACATGACCAGCAGTCCCGTCACGACCTGGGCGGGCTCGCGCAGCATCGACTTGAAGACGAGCATCAGGACCATGGGCATGACCAGGTAGCTGACCAGGTGAGCCGGGTCGCGCCGGCGCAGGAGCACGTTGTGCGCGGTCAGGACGGCGATGCGGTGCAACGTCTCACGCGGCATCCGCGGGCTCCTTGCGAAGATCCTTGTAGAGGTCGTCGAGCGACGGCTGGCGGATGTCGATGCCGCGCACCGGGCGGTCGAGGTCGCGCAGCAGGTCGGCCAGGGTGGCGGTGGGGTCGGTGGTCGCGACCGTGATCTCGTCGTCGTCCAGGGTGACGCGGACCTCGCCCGGCAGCCCTTTGAGCAGCTCGGCGCCCGTGCCCCTGGCGATCACCCGCCCGCTCCGCGCGACGGCGATCGTGGCCTTCAGCTCGGTGAGCTCGGGGAGGTAGTGCGTGCAGTAGACGACCGCCGCGCCGCCGTCCGCCCTGCGGCGCACCGCCGCCAGGAGGGCGCCGCGGGTCTCGGGGTCGGCGCCCGCCGTGGGCTCGTCGAGCAGGAGCACGTCCGGGTCCGGCAGGAGGGCGGTGGCCGCCTGCGCGCGGCGCTGCTGGCCGCCGGAGAGCACGCTCACCCGCCGGTCGAGCACCCCGGTCAGCGCCAGCTCCTCCGCCACGGCTTCGACGGCCCCGGCCAGGGCGCGCCGCCGCAGCCCGGCCAGCCCGCCGAACAGCCGCAACGTCTCCCGTACGGTGACGCCGGGGTAGAGGGCGAGCTGCTGGGGCGCCATCCCCACCTCGCCCCGCACCGCGACACGCCCGGCGTCCGGGCGTGCCAATCCCGCGGCGATCTCGAAGAACGTCGTCTTGCCCGCGCCGTTGTGGCCGACCAGCCCGACGATCTCGCCCGGCTCCACCCGCAGGTCGAAGCCGTCCAGCGCGGCGACGTCGCCGTACCGCTTGACCAGCCCGGCCGCCTCCACCAGCCCGCTCGTGCGCGCCATCAGCCCATGCCCCTTCCTAGTCTACGATGTAGACTGCTCTACACTGTAGACTGACGCGGTGCGGAAGCTCAAGACCTCCCGGCAGCCGGAAATCCTCGACGCGGCCCTCGCCATCGCCGACGAGCGCGGCCTCGAAGCCCTGTCCATGCGGGCCGTCGCCGAGCGGGTCGGGGTAACACCCATGGCCTTGTACGGATATTTCCGGAACAAGGATGAGCTGCTCGACGGCCTCGTCGGCCGCCTGCTCGACCGGCTCGCGCCCGGCGATCCCGGGCAGACCTGGCAGGAGCGCCTGGGCGCGGTCGCCTGGGCCACCCGGCGACTGGCCCGCGAGCACCCGTCGGTCTTCCCGCTCCTGCTGCTGCGCACCTCGGCGACGCCCGACGGGGTCCAGGTGGTCGACCAGCTCTACCAGGCGCTGCTCGACGCGGGCGTGCCGGAGGCCGACGTCCCCCGGATCGAGCGGCTGGTGAGCACGTTCGTGATGGGGTTCGCGCTCTCCGAGGTGAGCGGGCGCTTCTCCGATGCCTCCCGGGAGATCAGGCTCAGCCGCGGTGCCGACGCGCCCGCCCACCGCCGATTGGCCGGGCATCTGACGCCCGATGACTGGGATGCCGAGTTCGCAGCCGATCTGGCGGATCTCATGCGTATCATCCGACCCGTCTGACCCATCCCTTTCTGGGAAAGGTTACGGTGAGTAGTCGTATCGTGACCTTCCTGGGGGAGATGTCATGCGCCTCTGGCTCGCCGCCGCCCTGACCGCCGGCACGTTCACCGCGCCCGCGGACATGCCCGCATCCGGCTCCTCTGCCCCAGGTCACCCGCCCGGCCTCTTCTCTTGGGGCACGCCCGGACGCCGGACCGGCGCCCTCCCTCCCGCGAACCCTTCCGGGCGGCAGGCCGAGTTCGCCGCGGCCGCCCGGGAGTTCGGGGTGCCCGAGAGCGTGCTGCTCGGCGTCTCGTACCTGGAGTCCCGCTGGGACGCGAACGGCGGGTCGCCGAGCACGGCGGGCGGCTACGGGCCGATGCACCTGGTGGACGCGTTCCCCGCCGACACGCTCAGCCCCTTGAGCGCCGCCGCCCCATCGACCGGGGGTGGGCACGCGTGGCCGATCGGTGACGCGCTGGGCGACGCCCGGGGGGATGACGCCCGCCCGCTGCCCCGTACGTTCGCCGAAGCCCCTCCCGCCTCGGCGCCGAGCGCGGCGCTGCCGCCCGCCACTCTGCCCGAGGCCGGGCGCCTCATCGGCGCGGACCTCGCCCGGCTGCGCACCGATCCGGCCGCCAACATCAGGGGCGGCGCCGCTCTCCTGGCCTCGTACCAGGACCGCCCGAGCGGCAACCCGGCCGACTGGTACGCGGCCGTCGCCCGCTACTCGGGCGCGGAGGACGCGGCCGCGGCACGTGAGTTCGCCGACGAGGTGTTCTCGGTGATGCGGGAGGGGGCGCGGCGGCGTACCGACGACGGCCACCTGGTACGCCTCGTACCCGTGCCCAACCTCCCCCACCCCGTCGCCGCCACCGCCAAGGACCCCGCAACCGCCAAGGACTCAGCCGCCGCGCCGCCCGTGGTCAACGAGCAGACCGGCAACGACCCACCGCCCCCGTACGACGACCAGTACGACACCTTCTTCGGGGAGGAAGCCGGGACGGACGATCAGACCGACCCGGACGGGAACTGGACAGAGCCCGGAAATGTGGAGAAGACCGGAAGCGGCGGGCAGGTGGAGTGCCCCAGCTCGCTCTCCTGCGAATGGATACCCGCCGCCTACGAGCGCTTCGGCAGGAAGAAGAACCGGGACTACGGCAACCACGACCGCCTGAGCCGGTCCCGTTCCGTCGACTACATCGTCATTCACGACACGGAGGGCTCCTACCAGGGCATCCCGTCCTTGATCCGCAACCCGAGGTACGTGAGCTGGCACTACACGATCCGCTCCCGTGACGGACATGTCGCCCAGCACGTGGCGACCAACGACATCGCCTGGCACGCGGGCAACTGGGACGTCAACACCCGTTCGATAGGGATCGAGCACGAGGGCTACCTGGCCAAGGGCACCTGGTACACGGAGGCGATGTACCGTTCGTCGGCCAAACTGGTCAGATACCTGGCCGGCAAGTACCGCATCCCGCTCAACCGGGCCCACATCCTCGGCCACGACAACGTCCCAGGCACCACCCCGAAGATGGTCGCGGGCATGCACGAGGATCCCGGACCGTACTGGGACTGGTCCCACTACTTCGACCTGCTGGGCAAGCCGCTCAAGGGGGTGCAGAGCGGTAACTCCATCATGATCCGGCCCTCGTACGACACCAATCGGCCCCGCTTCACCGGCTGCGTCGCCGTCAAGCCGGACAAGGCGTGCCCGGAGCACGGCGCCGCCACGGTCTGGCTGCACCAGGAGCCGCGCGAGTCGTCCCCCCTGGTCAACGACCAGGGCAAACATCCGGGCAAGCCCAGCACGTACAGCGTGTACGACCACAGCGCCCGTGCCTCCACCGGCCAGCGCTTCGCGGTGGCGGACCGGCAGGACGACTGGACGGCCATCTGGTACCTCGGCCAGAAGGCCTGGTTCCACAACCCGCCCTCCGACCCCACCGCCGTCCCCGCCAGGGGCCCGCTGGTGACTCCTCTCAGGCCGAGGACCAGGGTGTACGGCCGCGCGTTCCCCGAGCAGTCCGCCTACAAGCTGGCGTCGTACCAGCCGCTGGCCCCGCTCCAGTACAAGATCGGCCCCGGCCAGACGTACACGGTGGGCGACACGATCACCGGCTCCTACTACGCCGCGGGCGCCTTCAGCCCGGCCAAACACGTCACCACGACCGGACAGACCCGCTACTACCAGATCCAGCTCGGTCACCGGGTGATGTTCGTCATGGCCAAGGACGTGCGCCTGATCCGCTGAATTTCGCCCCGCGGGCCACTCAGTGCGCACGGGCACTCCAGGAAGACGATATGGTTTTCCCGTAGCCCGGCGCACGTCGCCCGGGGTTAACGCGGAAGTGGCTCAGTGGTAGAGCATCACCTTGCCAAGGTGAGGGTCGCGGGTTCGAATCCCGTCTTCCGCTCGGAGCAAGACTCCAGGGTGGAGTGGCCGAGAGGCGAGGCAGCGGCCTGCAAAGCCGTCTACACGGGTTCAAATCCCGTCTCCACCTCGGCGACCGGCGGACCCCTCGGGATCCGCTAAAGTAAAGGCAGCACCACGCGGAAGTGGCTCAGTGGTAGAGCATCACCTTGCCAAGGTGAGGGTCGCGGGTTCGAATCCCGTCTTCCGCTCTGAGTTTCTAACTCAATATGGACGATTAGCTCAGCGGGAGAGCGCTTCCCTGACACGGAAGAGGTCACTGGTTCAATCCCAGTATCGTCCACCACAATGAGAAAACCCCCGGGTCGCGACCAGCGCCGGGGGTTTTCTCCTGCTCGGGCTTGAGCATGGTGCCGCGCTGACTTCGATCCTGCGAGTTGATCAAATCGCGCTGTTGGAGGCCGTCTGCCCGGGGCGGTTGGTGGTCGGTCATTGGGCCGAGCCTGGGCCACGTCCGCGCCGGCCCGGCTCAGCCGTCTGCTGCCCCTCACCCTGAAGATGCGCTCCCGTCATAGACTCCCGCGGACCACGTTCCGGGCTTGGCGCCCAGGTCGGCGGCCAATTCCAGGGCGACGTCGTACCTGACCAGTTCCTGAGCCACGTACCTGCCGTCGCAGGTTCCCTTCCGCTTGTCGACCACGGCGCAGCCGTCCAGTGACGCCTGTCCGATGAGTTCGGTGGGAGGGAAGACCCACACGCGGATGGACTGGCGCCCGGCCGACCATGTGGACGGGAGCGAACCCCCGTCGTAGGCGTGCCGAGCCATGCCGCCCCGGCACCGGCTGACCTGCCCCGCGCGGCTGCCCTCGACGGCCGTGACCACCCACGACTGCGGGTCCGCGCAGGTGACGACCACGGTGGTGGCATTTCTGGTCGGCTTGACCTTGATGTCCATTCCGGTCGCGGACATCGAGGTGAGCACAGCCCCGATCCTGGTCAGGCCATCGATACTGGCCGGCAGATCGGGCACGCGCGACGATGCCGCGGAATCCACGCTCGACGAGGTGACCGGAGCGGCAGGGGTCGTCGCCGTCCCGGGCAGCGTCCAGATCACCACGGTCGCGGCGGCCCCCGCCAGTGCCGCGCCCGCGCCCCGTCGGGCAAGCCTGCCGCGCCTGCCCCTCCGTACGATCTCGGCCACGTCCACGTCCCCTCCGGGTCCGTACGCCGTGCGCTCGGCGAACAGCTCGCGCAGGTCGTCTTCGGTATGGTTCATTGCTCCACCTCCATCAGCTCGATCGCCGGTTGCACCCGCAGCCGCGCCAGCGCCCGCCCCAGCTGCGTCTTGACCGTGCCCAGCGAGCAGCCGAGCACGTCGGCGCACTGCGGCAGGGTCAGGTCCTCGAAGTAGTGCAGGACGATGACCGCGCGCTGACGGTCCGACAACCCCCTGATCGCCGTCCAGAGCGCGTCCTTCTCGCCGAGCTCGCCGGCGAAGTCGCCGCGGGCGGTCGTGTCGGGAAGCGACTCCGTGGGCACTTCGCCGCGCCATCGTCTGCGCCACCAGGAGGCGTGCGTGTTGGTCAAGATGCGATAGACGTACGGGTCGGGATCGCCCTCGATGCGCCGCCACACCTGCCAGGCCCTGGCCAGCGTCGTCTGCACCAGGTCCTCGGCCGTGCCCCAGTCACCCGTGAGCGCATAGGCGGTACGGCGCAGCCGCCCCGACCGGGCTGCCACATACTCAGCGAATCCTTCCATCACCGATCACTACTCGCCGGGGAGCCCGAACCGGATGACAGCCGCCCCAGGGATTTCTCACCGTGCCTGCGCCATCGCCGTACGGTGGCGACATGCCAGGGGCCGTGACGGTGATTGCCACGTGGCGATGGCGAGGCATACCGGCGAAACTCACCGCCGCTCCCCGGGCACCGAGCTTGTCAGCCCGACGTGCTCGGCGCCAGGTTCGGCTGAGGGCGCCCTCGCCGCGATGAGTTCTGGCCTCGTCGCGGGTCTGTTCCGGTGACCGTCGTTGGGCGTCTTACGACGCTGCCCGGCACGAGACACCACGGAGGACCCCATGACGACCACGCCGAGTGACCCGACCAGCGCGCTGCCCGGCCGCCCACCCATCGTCGACCTGGCCACCTGGCAGGCCGCCCGGGACGAGCTTCTGGTCCGCGAGAAGGCCCACACCCGCGAGGGCGACGCCATCGCGGCGGCTCGCCGCCGGCTGCCGATGGTGGAGTTCGACGGGACGGTCGAGGTCGTCGGACCTGACGGCCCGGTCCCGTTCCTGGACCTGTTCCAGGGCCGCGACGAGCTCGTGGTCTACAAGCACATGTGGTATGACGGCGCGCCGCACCAGGGGCAGTGCGAGGGCTGCACCACCACGGCCTGGCACCTGAAGGACGCCGTCTACCTCAACGCCCGCGGCGTCTCGTTCGCCATCCTGACCACGGGCCGATGGGACGAGGTGGCCTCATACGTCGAGTTCATGGGCTACACCCAGCCCTGGTACTCGGTGCGCGGTGTGGAGGAGCCGGTCGGCGGCAGCATGGGGTACCTCACCTGCTTCCTGCGCGACGGCGACCGCGTGTTCCTCACCTACTCCACGACGGGCCGTGGCAACGAGCGGGTCAGCGGGTCCTTGGGCCTGCTCGACATGACGCCCTACGGCCGCGGCGAGGCGTGGGAGGACAACCCCGAGGGCCGGCCCGAGGGGCGCAGCCCGTCCTGGAGCTGGCGCTCGGACGCGGACGGGAACGCCGTCTGGGGCCCGACCAGCCGCCCCGTGCCACAGTGGACCCGCC
This sequence comes from Nonomuraea sp. NPDC051941, assembly GCF_044593615.1. Lineage (NCBI taxonomy): Bacteria > Bacillati > Actinomycetota > Actinomycetes > Streptosporangiales > Streptosporangiaceae > Nonomuraea > Nonomuraea sp. NPDC051941. The sequence continues at coordinate 2,071 of NZ_JBIUCF010000061.1, read as the reverse complement.
CCGGCGCGACCCCCGTACAGACCCTCGGCCGGCACGACCACCACCACTGACAGGCCTTCGTCGCCGGCGTCGGCGTCAGGTGCCGGGCGGAACCTCCGGACGATGCGAGGCCCAGCCCGCGCGCTCGGTCGGTGGGGGTCGCCCGGAAGGTGAAGGACTCCTGCGGCGGCGCAGGAGTTTCACCTGTTCGCGGTAAGTCATACGTGGGAGCAGCCGTTGCCCGCCGGGGCCAGCGTGGCCAGATAACCTCGGAAAACCACGGTCATCTCCCCGCTCCGGAACACCTCCACAAGCGTGCGGTGACACCAGTCGCGCGCCTGCTCGGCGCTGTCGTCCCCGCGTGCGATGGCACTGTCGACGTTGACCTCTCCCAACACATAACGGAGGTAGTCGTCGAGTGACATCTGTATCGGGATCTCAATGTCGGCGTAATCGAGCAGGCGCAACCCCGTCCCCGCCAGACGCAACTCCTGTACGACCAGCGGCCGCCATCCGGATACTGATGGAAACCGCTGCTGGAACGACTTGAACCACGTCGCCAATGCGTCGCCTGTCCGCGAATACCGGCCTTGCGAGAAGTCGTACAGAAGAAAGGTTCCTTCTGGAGTCAGTACGCGGGCCACCTCGGCAAGGGCCGACGAAAGGTCGGTGTAGTTCAGCGAACCAGCGGCGGCGACCAGGTCGAACGACGCTGGGGCGAACGGCAGTCCCTCCGCTGCGCCGATGACGAATCGAGCGGACGGCGCGACGGATCGTCGGTGCACAAGCATCGCCGGGACCGGCTCCAAGCCGATCACATACTCGGCCAATGGTGCGAGCGCGGCAGTGGACACGCCGGCGCCGCATCCGATGTCCAGTGCTCGCCCGACCGGGCGCTTCAGGCGAGCCGACTTGAGAATCTGCTGATGCACCGGAGGCCGGTCGAAGGCATAGCTTGCCGCCAGCCGTTCGCTGTCATAGGCGCTACGGCCGCGGTCACCCGTGCCCCCGGACGTCGTCACCTCACGAGGACGCCGGGCGGTACTGCCAGACGAATTCCAGCCACGGCGGGGCCACCCCCGTGAAGTGCGCCCAGCTGCCCGGTTCCGCTTCGGGGTAGTTACCGCTGACCTCAGAAAGGAACGTCAGCGTGAAGCCTTCCCGGATCAGGCTGTTGACTATCCGGCTCAGCGTCTGCCTGTACTCCCTGGGTTCGCGGATGTGCCGACCGGCCTGCTCGCGGTCGTAGACCCAGGCCTGGTCGGGATAACTGGTCGCGGCCTCGTCCGTGTAGGAGTGCTTCAGCGTGTAGCCCTCCCCGTTCCACGAGTGGTGAGTGAGCCCGGAGAAGAATGGGTTCGCGCACATCAGGTAGTAACAGCCGCCTTCGGCGACGACTCTCGCGACCTCGCGGAAAACGATCCGGGAGTCCGGGACGAAGGTCAGCGAGTACGGATGCCAGACCAGATCGAACGAGGATTCGTCGAGGGCCGACAGGTCTCGCATGTCCCCCTGGATCGTACGGATGCCGACGCCGTAATGCTCGGCGGCCAAGCGGTCCCGCTCCAACTGCCCGGACGAGATGTCGAGAACCGTCACGTCGGCTCCGAGCAGAGCGAAAGCCGCAGACTGCTGCCCGCCTCCTCCCGCCAGGCAGAGCACCTTCCGGCCCGCCAGGTCGCCGTCGACGCCCAGCCTCTCCAGGCCCAGATAGACCTGGGCCTTCTCCGCGTCCAGGTCGAGCATAGGACGGGTGAACAACGCGTCCGCCTCCACAAGGGCTTCCCAGCGATCCACGTTGTAGTGGTAGACCTCGTCCTGCACGGCAGGCAGCCTATCTGTCGTCCAACGGCCGGGACGAACCATTTTCGGCCGGGCCTTGCTTGTCCGCCGTCCTGCTCCTTCAGTCCACCTTTCTGGTAGGTCTTCGGGCCGTCACCGGGCGGACGGGTTGACCTTCACGTATGGGTCAACCCCTACCGTCGTCGGCATGGACACACCTTCGAAAAGCACGACATTCTCCCGCACCGGACTGGAGATCCGGCTTGCCGCACGCCCGGAGGGCCTGCCCGATCCCGGCGACTTCGAGATC
>NZ_JBIUCF010000060.1:0-82968 GCF_044593615.1 Nonomuraea sp. NPDC051941 | reverse complement strand
CCCGCGGGGGCGCGCCCGCGCCCGGGCGGCCTCGCTCCCGGGGCCCGACCCCCCCCCCCCCCCCGCCCCCCCCCCCCCCCCCCCCCCCCCCCCCCCCCCCCCCCACGACTGGGCATTGATCATCTTTGACCACTGAAAGGTAGGACATGAGCTTAGGCAGTGGGCTGATGGCCGCGGCACTGGCCGGCACAGTCGGTCTGGCGGCCGTTCAGCAGCCTGTTCCCGGTGACAGCGCGAGCGCCGCGCAAGAGGCCGGCAGCGTCACCCTCCTGACCGGCGACCGCGTCGTCGTGACGGGCCGCGGCCACCGGGTGGAGCCCGGACCGGGCCGGCAGGTGAGGTACTTCACGCAGTACCGCGACGGACACCTCCACGTGATCCCTTCCGACGCGATGCCGCTGGTGGCCGCGGGCGTTCTGGACAGGCGCCTGTTCGACGTCACCCAGCTCCTGCGGTGGCGGCTGGGCGACGCGGACAGAGCGGACATCCCGCTCATCACCCAGACGGGCGCGGATCCGGCGTCGCCGCTGAAGGCCGCGCAGCAGACCGCGCGACTCGCCGCGCTCGGGATGACCGCCCTGCGGCTGCCCAAGAAGGGCGCGGGAGAGTCCTGGAAGGACCTGATCAGCCGGTCCCGGTCCCAGGCCGCGGGCAAGACGAGGATCTGGCTGGACGGGCGCCGCTCGTTCACCCTCGACCAGAGCGTCAAGCAGATCGGCGCCACCGAGGCGTGGAAGCAGGGGATCACCGGAGAGGGCGTCACTGTCGCCGTGCTCGACAGCGGCTATGACCCCGACCACCCGGACCTCAAGAACGTGGTCACGCAGGCGCGCAACTTCACCGGCGACTCCGACCCGCGCGACACGTTCGGCCACGGCACGCACGTCGCCTCGATCATCGCGGGCGCCGGGGAGAAGTACCGTGGCGTGGCACCGGGGGCCAGGCTCGCCGTCGGCAAGGTCGGCGACGCCGAGGGCATCACCGACTCCGCCTTGCTGGCGGGCATGGAGTGGGCGGCCACCGAGGTCAAAGCGAAGATCATCAACATGAGCATCGGAGGGGGCGACACCCCGGACCTCGATCCGCTCGAACAGGCGGTCAACACGCTCTCGGCGCGGACCGGCGCGTTGTTCGTCGTGTCCGCGGGCAACAACGGCGGTCCGGCCACGGTGAGCAGCCCGGGCAGCGCCGACGCGGCCCTGACCGTCGGCGCGGTGGATCGTACGGACCAGCTGGCCGGGTTCTCCAGCCGCGGTCCCCGGATGGGCGACCACGCGATCAAGCCGGAGATCACCGCCCCCGGTGTCGGCATCACGGCGGCGGCCGTCGGCGGCGGTTACATCGCGCACAACGGCACCTCGATGGCCGCGCCGCACGTGGCGGGTGCCGCCGCGATCCTCGCCCAGAGGCACCCCGGCTGGACCGGTGAACGACTCAAGGCCGCCCTGATCGGCAGCGCCGCCCCCACCCCCGGCGCCACGCCTTTCGAGCAGGGCGGCGGGCGGGTGGACCTGGTCCGCGCGCTGGCACAGCCGGTCGTCGCCGCGCCGGGCACCGCCTGGGCCGCCTTCCGCTGGGACGACGCGGGTGGCCGGCGGACGACCAGGACCCTCACCTACGCCAACTCCGGCGACTCCCCCGTCACCCTGGACCTCACCGTCACGGGCGACGTGCTGAAGCTGCCGGCCGACCGGCTGCAGGTGCCAGCGGGAGGGGAGGCGCAGGTCACGCTCACCATCGACGCCGAGGGCAAGAGCGTCGGTGAGCACACCGGCGTGGTCACCGCCACCTCGGGCGACACCGTCATCCGCACCCTGGCCGGCGCGTACGTGGAGCCGGAATCGTCCGACGTGACCGTCACCGGCATCAACCGGAGCGGCCTGCCCGCCGCGGGCTTCGGCGATTTCTACAACCTCGACACCGGCAGCTTCCAGTCCGTCAGGATCGAGAACGGTGTGGCCAAGGTCCGCCTGCCCAAGGGCCGGTGGAACCTCTATGCGGACCTGTACGAAGGCTCCGCCGCCACGACCGCGCACGTCCCGGTGACCATCGGTGACGATGATCAGAATGTGGTGCTGGACGCGCGCCAGGCCAAGCAGATCCGGTTCGCGGTGGACGATCCGACCGCCGTGCCGGAGCAGATCCAGGGTCTCACTCTGGCCAACGGGACCTGGTACTTCGGCTGGATAGCCGTCGGAGACCCCGGCCAGAGTTTCTTCGTGCTCCCCGTACGCCAGCCCGAGCTGCGCTACATGACCAACACCATCTGGCACAAGAAGGACACCTCGCCCAGCCCTTACCGGTACGACCTGGTCGACTACCGCGTCGGCGGCATCCCGGACGACCCCGCCTACACCGCGCGGACGGCCGACCTGGTGAAGGTGAGCGAGACCTACCGCGCCTCGGGCGTGCCGGGCCAGGGCGTGGCGGCCACCGGACCCCGCATGCCCGGTATGGACTGGGCCTTCACGGTCCCGTCGCCCGCCGTCGATCTCCCCGGCGCCATGACGAACTACCGGACCCCGGGATTCGTCTGGGACAGCGAGCTCCGGACCGGCACCGCCACGCTGACCGGCACCAGCGGCCGCCTGGATCGGGGACCGGTACGCGAGGTGTGGAACGCCGCGGTCACCGGACCCGGGTTCGCCGCCGGCGGCGGCGAACGTACCGGAAACGAGCTGAACGTCTCGGCCGCACAGCTGTTCAGCGACGGCGCCGCCGGGCGGAGGGGCGCCGACGCCGCGGCCACCGGCGCGCTCACCCTCGCCCGGAACGGCGAGGTGATCGCGAAAGCCGACGTGACCGGCTGCGCGCCCGCGGAACCCGGCAAATGCCTGCTGTCGGCGCGGCTCCCGGAGGCCGCGGACACCTACACGCTGACCGCGTCGGTACGCAGGCAGGCGCCCCACGCGGCCCTCACCACGGCGGTGGACACCATCTGGACCTTCCGCTCGGCCGGCACCGCGAAACCGTCGCCCCTGCCCTTGATGGCGGTACGCTACGCACCGGCCGGCCTCGACGACTCCAACCGCGCCCGTCCGGGATCCGTGACCCGGGTTCCCGTCTGGGTCGAACGGAATCCCGGAGCCGCCAAGGCCGCGGTGCGGTCTCTCACCCTGGAGATGTCCGCCGACGACGGCGCGACCTGGCGCCGGATCCGCGTGACCCCCGGCGGCACCGGCTGGACGGCGCTGCTCTCCAACCCCCGCACCCCGGGGTTCGTCTCGCTGCGCGCCACGGCGACGGACAGCGCGGGTGACCGCGTCACCCAGACGATCAGCCGCGCCTACTCCATCGGCTGACGAGACTTGGCCGGCCGACCTCGGCCGGCCAAGTCCCCTGTCACACGTTATCGACCGCTCCACCGCCGGCCGGCCTCGCGGACAACGCCGTGACCCTGATCACCGGCGACCGGGTCGTGGTCGCCGGACGGAACTACCGTGTGACACCCGGCCAGGACCGGGAGGTGACGTTCACCGGGCAGATGAGCGGGGGCCATCTGTACGTGATCCCGTCCGACGCCAGGCTGCTGGTGGCCCTCCCAGCTGAGGGAGCGCAGCGTGTCGGCCTGACGGACGCGTTCGGCCAGGCTGTGGTCCAGGGACGACACCGTACGGGCCGGGCAGGGCTCGTCCCGCGGCTCGGCGGCGAGGATGCGGTCCAGGCGGAAGCCCCGCCCCGCCCGCCATGCGTGTCGCGAGGCCGCGTCACGGTTGGCGGGTGATGTCGCTCACATCGTGATGCCGCGTTTCCGCCGGTCCGACGGGGAACAGGTCGGGCATGGAGGTGCTGAGCAATCGAGTGCTGCTGCGTCCGAAGGATCTCGCCCGGAGCCTCGGCTTCTACCGCGAGACGCTCGGCCTGGCCGTCTATCGCGAGTTCGGCCCCGCCGACCACCCGGGCGTGGTCTTCTTCCTCGGTCAGGGGTTCCTGGAGATCTCCGGGCACTCCGACGACGGCGCCGTCTCCGGGCTGTCGCTGTGGCTGCAGGTACGCGATGTGGCGCAGGAGGAGGGACGGCTCCGGGAGGCGGGGGTCACGGTGGTCCGTGAGGCGCGGCTGGAGCCGTGGGGCCTCATCGAGCTGTGGATCGAGGACCCCGACGGGCACCGCATCGTGCTGGTCGAGGTCCCGTCCGATCATCCGCTGCGCCGTGACACCCGCTGACGGAGCCGGGCGCCGCGACCCCCGCTGACGGGGCCGGGTGAAGGTCAGGCCATCGCGCGCTCGATGGCCTCGATGATCCGCGGCCGCAGCTCGGCGGCGCTGATGATCGCGTCCACCGAGCCGACCTCGACCGCGCGCTGGATGCTGTGCACCCGGTCGAACTCTGCGGCGACCTCGCCGAGCTTCTCCGCCCGGACGGCGGACTGCACCTCGGCGAGCTGGGCGTTGAGCGCCGCCCGCTCGGCGCCGCTGGCCGCCGAGACCCGCGTCTGCAGCTCGGTCACCCGCGGGTCGGTCGCGGTGCGGTTGTTCACCTCGCCGGAGAACACCACGGCGGCGGCCGGGGCGCCGCCGAGCACCGAGGCGAACGAGCCTTCCAGCGCCAGCACGGTCATGTTCGGGTTGAGCGCCTTGGAGAACACCACGAACGCGCCGCCGTGGTAACGGGAGATCACGCAGAACACGATCGGCCCGTCGAAGTTGACGATCGCCCGGCCGATCTCCGCGCCGTACTCCAGCTGGAGCTTGCGCATCGACTCCGGCGAGCCGTCGAACCCGGACAGGTTGGCCAGCACCACCAGCGGCCGGTTGCCGGACGCGGAGTTGATCGCCCGCGCGGTCTTCTTCGACGACCGCGGGAACAGCGTGCCCGCGGTGTAGGTGTCGGGGCCGTCGGTGGGCGGGAAGCCGCGCCGCGGCACCGAGCGCGACTCGATGCCGATCAGGCAGACCGGCCGGCCGCCGATGTGCACGTCCTGCACGGCGGACGTCTCCGCGTCGGCCATGCCCGCCCAGCGCTCCAGCACCGGGTGGTCCTGGTCGGACACGGCACGCATCACGGTGCGGATGTCGAACGGCTTCTTGCGGTCGGGGTTGTGCTCGGCGGAGAAGATCTGGCCGACGGTGGCGAAGTCGCTGCCGTCGATCGTGTGCGGGAACTCGGTGATGTCGCGGTCGGCCGGGTCGATGGTGTGGGCCCGCCGCGGCTCGGTCTCGCCGGGCACGACGTAGGTGTGGTCGTAGTGCGCCATGAGCACGTCGCGGGCGGCCGGCAGGTTGGGCGCCCAGTATTGCGCCTGGCCGTTCGGCCCCATGACGCGGTCGTAACCGCCGATGCCGAAGTTGTCCTCGGCCGACACGCCGCCGGAGAAGTCGAGTGACTGCTTGCCGGTGAGCACCATCGCCGAGTCCGGCGTCATCACCAGGATGCCCTTGGTGTGCATGAGCATCGTCGCCTCGGCGTTCCAGTACGGCTGGGCGCCGACGGTGATCCCGGCGACCACGATGTTGATCTCGCCGCCGTCCTGGGTGAACGTGACGATCCGCTTGAGCGCGGCCGCGACCCAGTCCATGTTCTCGGTGCCCGAGGTCATCGAGATCCGCGCGCCGGCCGACAGCGCGTACCACTCCAGCGGGACCCGCATCCGTTCGGCGAGGTCGAGGGCGGCGATCACCCGCGAGCACTCGGGCTCCGACAGCGCGCCCAGCGCCTTCGTCGGGTCGCCGAGCAGGACCACTCGGGTGACGCCTTCGGGGTGCCGCTCGGTCGGCGTCGTGACGACGCCCGCCACGATCGCCGCGGAGTTCTTGCCCTTGGGCCGGTCGACCGGCACGAGCACGCCGCCGGCGTCGAGGTCGTGCTCGGCGAAGCTGCCCTCCGGCCCGGCGAGCAGGCCGGTCAGCTCGTACGGGTAGACGTTTCCGCGCCGGGCCGCGCGCAGCACCTTCTGGCGGTAGTCGTCCAGCGGCTGGACCGGCTCCGTCGACGGCTTGCCGACGTCGAGGCTCGCGCCGTGGCCCGGGTCGAGGGTGATCCGCACGGCGACCTCGGCCAGCTCGCCGGCGGCGTTGCGCTGGCGGGCCACGAACTGGACCTCCTCCAGCCCCGCGCCCGCCGTGGTCGGCAGGATGCGCTGGACCAGCATGTTGAGCTCGTCGGTGGACAGCTCGGTCGACGGCCAGACGTACATCATGATCCGGTTGGTGTCGAAGCGCTTGTTCTGGGGGCGCTGCGCCTGGATGTTGCGGATCGCGTCGAGGCCCGCGGTGAGCGCGTCCTCCACGGCGGGCAGCGCGATCAGCCTGCCGTCGGCCTCGCGCAGCGGCGTCAGGTCGCGGACCTGGCCCATCGCGATGAGCCGCTCGTCGGCCGGGTTGCTCCGCGCCACGGCCTTGAACAGGTAGACCTCCTCGTCGGCCGACGGCAGCCGGGTGAGGTCGAACTCGCGCAGCCGCTGCAGTTGCAGGCGCTCCGCGATCTGCGGGTGCAGGCCGCGGATCAGCCGGTCCTCGGCGAAGCCCGCGCCGTCGGGGCGGAAGGTGAAGTGGTGATGCATCACGGCGCCGCTGGTGCCGACGACGGTGGTGGTGACCCGGCTGACGCCCGCGGGCCGCGAGTGCTCGGCGAGGAGCTGCCCGATCCGCGCCGCCATGGCGTCGGCGTCCGGCTGGTCCTCCCAGGTGACGTAGAGGTCGGCGACCAGCCCGCCGTCAGTGGCGCTGCCGGTGGCGAACGTGCCGACGGCGCCGATGGCCGCGGGCAGGGCGGCGATGTCGACCGCGGTGGTGACCAAGCGGGTCACGCCGTCCGCGCCGGTGCGCTCGGCGGTGACGAACGGGCAGCCCGCCACCTCGCGCGCGGTGACCTCGGACAGCCCGCGGTTGCCGTAGTAGCGGCGGGTCAGCACCTCCAGCAGCGGCGCGTGGTCCAGCCCGGGCCGGCCGATCCGCTGGCCGATCAGCCGGACCAGCGGCTCGGAGCTGGCCACCATGGCCTGGATCCGCTCGGCGCGGTCCGGCGCGTCGGGGTCGGCGTCCAGGTAGCGCAGGTCGTCACGTACGGCGGCGTAGACCTTGGCGCGGTTGCGGCGCAGCAGCGGCTGGGCGAACCAGCGGAACACCACGCCGCGGGCCAGGTCGGACACCGTGGGGAAGCGCACCTGCGTGGCCTCTACCAGGTGCTCCAGGCCGAGCCCGGCGCGCTCGTTGAGCGACTCGAACGGCGGCGCGCCGGCCAGCCAATGGCGCAGCAGCTCCGACACGATCGCGACGCCGGCGCTCATCTGCTGCTGGGCCAGGAAGATCCGGAAGACCGCCGCCTCCAGCTCAGGCGTGCGGTCGAGGTCGTGGACGCCATAGTGGGCGAGGACCCTGGTGAGCTTGGCCTGGAAGCTCTGGGTGACGCCGGCGCGCTCGACGTCGAGGCTCTGCAGGTAGCTGTGGAAGAACTCGCGCGGGCTGTGCACGGGGTTGCCCGGCTCGACGTCGAGCGCGCCGCCCGGCTTGTTGCGGCTCAGCTCGGCCAGGTCGGCGAACACAATGAGCAGGTCGAGCTCGCCCTCGATCGGCTGCCTGCCCAGCTCGGCGCGGGCGTCCAGGTATGAGGTCAGCACCTGCTTGCGGTCGTCGGGGCCGCCGTCGAAGCCGAGCAGCAGGCCGCGCAGGTCCTGCAGGCCGCGCTCGACCCGGTCGGCCGCGGACACGTCCGACGGCACGGCGGGCAGATCGATCTCGACGGTGCCCGCGGCCTCCTCTTCGGGGCCTTCGTCGGCGAGGGGCTCCAGGCGCATCAGCGGCGCGCCGGTCTCGACCTGGCTGCCCACCGACACCGGGCACTCACGGACGCGGGCGCGGAACGGCGCGCGCAGCACCGTCTCCATCTTCATGCTCTCCAGCACCAGGATCGGCGCGCCCGCCTCGACCTCGTCGCCGGCCGACAGCGGCGTCGCGACCACCAGCGCCGGGGCGGGCGAGCGGACGACGCCGCCCTCGTCGCGGCTGATCCGGTGCGTCACGCCGTCGACCTCGACCAGGTGGATCGGCCCGTGCGTGGCCGACACCACCCGGAACCGGCGGCCGTTGACCACGATCTGGCCGCTGTGCTCATCGAACCGCTCCACCTCGACGTCCGCCGGGTGCACGTCGCCGCCGCCGGAGATCCCGACGCGGAAGCGCCGGTGCCCGACCCGGGCCACGCTCACCCGGTAGCCGACGCCACGGAGCTTGAGGTCCAGCGGGCGGCCCGAGTCGTGCTGCACCTGCGGGCGGCCGCCGTGCGCGGTGGACAGCAGCCGCCGGCGGCCGACCTCCTCCTCGTCCTGGTAGGCCTCGATCGCGGCGGCGGCCAGGGCGATCGCGGAGTGGCGGTGGCTGATCAGGCGGCCCTTGGCGCGTACGCGGTCGATCCAGCCCGTGTCGGCGCTCGCGTCGATCACCTCGGGCTGGTCGAGCAGGTCGAGCACGAAGCTCTTGTTGGTGGCGCCGCCCTCGATGATCACCGTGGTGTCGGCCATCGCGCGGCGCAGCCGGCCCAGCGCCTGCTCGCGGTCGCGGCCGTAGGCGATGATCTTCGCGATCATCGAGTCGAAGTCGGCCGGGATGGTGTCGCCCTCGCTGACGCCGGTGTCGACGCGGATGCCGGGCCCGGTGGGCAGGGCCAGGCGGGCGATGCGGCCCGGGGCGGGCGCGAAGTCGCGGTCGGGGTCCTCGGCGTTGAGCCGGGCCTCGACGGCGTGGCCGGCCTCGCCCGGCTGGGGGCCTTCGAGCTTTCCGCCGCCGGCCACGTGCAGCTGCAGCCGGACCAGGTCGGTGCCGGTGGTGATCTCGGTGATCGGGTGCTCGACCTGCAGCCGGGTGTTGACCTCGAGGAAGGCGAACAGCTTCTCGCCGGGGTGGTAGAGGAACTCGACGGTGCAGGCGCCGCAGTAGTCGACCGCCACGGCGAGCCGCTCGGCCGACGCCTTCAGCTCGGCCGTCTGCTCGATCCCCAGCACGGGCGAGGCGGACTCCTCGATGATCTTCTGGTTGCGCCGCTGCACCGAGCAGTCCCGCACGCCCAGCGCCCACGCGGTGCCCTGCCCGTCGGCGATGACCTGGACCTCGACGTGGCGGGCGCCGGTGACCAGCCGCTCCAGGAAGACCACGCCGGAGCCGAACGCGCGCAGCGCCTCCTGGCTCGTGCGCTCGTAGGCGTCGGTCAGGTCCTCCTTCGAGGCGACCATGCGGATGCCACGCCCGCCGCCGCCCGCGGTCGCCTTGAGCATCAGCGGGTAGCCGATCTCGTCGCCGGCGCGCAGCGCGTCCTCCAGGGTGGCGACCTCGCCGCGGCTCCACGGCGCGACGGGGACGCCGACCTTCTCGGCGATGAGCTTCGCGCCGATCTTGTCGCCCAGCTTGCGCATCGCCTCCGCGCTCGGCCCGACGAAGGTGACGCCGATCTTCTCGCACAACTCGGCGAACGCCGGGTCCTCGGCGACGAACCCCCAGCCGACCCACGCGGCGTCGGCGCCGGTCTCCACCAGTGCCCGCTCCAGGACGGCGTGGTCGAGGTACGGGCGGGCGGAGGCGGGGCCCAGCGGATAGGCGAGATCCGCTTCACGGACGAAGGTCGCGTGGCGGTCGGCGTCGGTGTAGAGCGCCACCGTCTCGATCCGCGCCCCGGTCTCCGCGCAGAGGTCCCGGACGGCGTGGATGAGCCGCATCGCTGCCTCTCCACGGTTGACGATGGCGACACGACTGAACACCGGCTGAGCCTCCCCATACTCACGCACAAAGGCGACGCCCGAGTCCGGAGCGCCGCCTGCACCTTTCTACACCCTGCTCGATCGCCGCCCGCTACACCAATGGCCCGCATCGCTCATGGCGAAGCCGCTGCGTTGTGGAAACCCCACAAAAGGTGCCCCGCCCCCTCCTGCCCCGCCGCCGCCCTCCGAAGCACCTCACAAGCCTTCGGAACCGGACGGGCAGACGCCTCGCCGAATGAGCCGAAATTCGTTGCGGCAATTATCGAGGCGACCGCCATAGAAGCACAATAAAGCCACCATAAATTCCTTGGGAAAAGCAGGTGGAACGCCTGGCAAATTTTTCCCCAGAGTCCTTTTTCTGGGCATCTGACCTGGCCATACAGTGCGAAGCAACGATGCGGAACGGTACTCGCTGCAGGCACCGAAGATGCAGCTCCGTATGCGATTTGAGCACCGTACAGAACATCTGTCCAGGCCCTTGCCGGGCGCTTTTCGAGCACTTACTGTCCAGGTGATCAAATCACCATTGAGGAGGCCTGGTTGCGCCGATTAACGTCCACGGTCGCCGCCGCGGCGACGCCGCTCCCTCTGTTGCTCGTCGTCATCATGGCCTTGGCGGCCACGGCGGTCGCGAGCGTACCGGCTCGTGCCGCGCCGGTGGACGAACGGACCACGGCGGCGGCGCCGCCGTCGATGGAGCCGGGGTTACGCGCGCGGGCCGCCGCCGCCGGCAAGATCAGAGTGAACGTCGTCACCAGAACGCGGGCCGATCTGCCCGACGCCGCGAGCGCCGGTCAGGTGCTGCAGTCGTTGTCCCGGTTCCCCATGGTGACCTTGCGTGTCGACGCCGCGGCGCTGGACCGGCTGGCCGCCCGGCCGGGCGTCGTGAGCGTGTCGGAGGACCGGCCGGTACCGCCGGTGCTGGCCGAGAGCGTCCCGTTGATCGGCGGCGATCGCACCCGGGCCGCGGGCCTGACCGGCGAGGGCAGCGCGGTGGCCGTCCTGGACACCGGCGTCGCGACCGGCCACCCCTTCCTGGGCGGACGGGTGCTCGACGAGGCCTGCTTCTCCCCCATCGACGCCGACTACGGCGCCACCAGCCTGTGCCCCGACGGCACCGCCCAGCAGGAGGGGCCCGGGGCGGCCGACACCGAACAGGGACCCTGCGCGGACCCCGCCCTCGACTGTGATCACGGCACGCACGTGGCCGGCATCGCCGCCGGCGACGGCAAGGGCGTGACCGGAGCACCACCGGCCGGTGTCGCACCCGGAGCCGACCTGGTCGCCATTCAGGTGTTCAGCAAGTTCACGTCGGAGGACTTCTGCGGCGCGGGTGCCGCGCCGTGCGTGCTGAGCTTCACCAGCGCCCAGGTGGCGGGCCTGGAGAAGGTCCTGGAGCTGAAGGAGGCCGGTACGCCGCTGGTGGCCGCCAACCTGAGTCTGGGCGGCGGCCGGTACACCGCGACGTGTGACACCGATCCGCGCAAGCCGGCCATCGACGGCCTCCTGGCGGCCGGGGTGGCGACGGTGGTGGCGGCCGGGAACAACGGGTACGGCGACGCGGTGAGCGCGCCGGCCTGCGTGTCCTCCGCCATCACGGTGGGCAGCACCACCGACGACGACACCGTGTCCACTTTCAGCAACCGCGGCCCTCTCCTGGACCTCTTCGCCCCCGGGACCTCGATCATCTCCTCCGTGCCCGGGGGCAAGTGGGCGCCGCTGAGCGGCACCTCGATGGCCGCTCCCCACGTGAGCGGCGCGCTGGCCGTGCTCCGCCAGGCCTTCCCCCAGTCGAGCATCGCGGAGCTGGAATCGGCCATGAAGACCACGGGCAAGGCCATCACCTACACCGGCGCCACCACTCCCCGGCTCCGGCTGGACAGCGCCGCCCTCCCCCAGAACCCCACCCCCACGCCCACCCCCACTCCGCCGGACGATCCGAAGGGCGTCTGGCCGCCGTACTTCGTGAACCTGGACGACCACGCCATTCCCGATCGGGGCAGCGTGGACTCTCCGATCGACGTGAGCGGCATCCTCGACAAGGGGCCGGTCCAGCTGCACGTCTGGGTCTCCGTCCAGCACCCCTGGGTGGGTGATCTGAAGCTCGAACTGGTCAGCCCGGACCGGAAGGTGTTCCCGCTGCGGGAGCCGTCCCCGGACGGCAGCGACTCCATCGACGAGACGTACGACGTGGACACCAGTTCCGTGACCACGCCGAACGGCACCTGGAAGCTCCGTGCCACGGACGCCTACTCCCCCGACGCCGGCTTCATCGACGGCTGGTCGATGGACTTCCCCTTCTTCGAGAACTGGGACGACCACAACATCCCGGACAAGGGCGTCGTCACCTCGCCCATCACGGTGACGGGCTGGCTCCCGGGCAACGCGCCCTCGAAGGCGACGGTCTACGCGGAGGTCCACCACACCTGGGTGGGCGATCTGAAGATCGACCTGATCAGCCCGAACGGCAAGGTGTACAAGCTCCGCGTACCAAGCCCCCAGGACAACGGCGACGTGATCTGGGAGACCTATCCGGTGGACGGCAGCGCCTCACCGGCGAACGGGACGTGGACGCTACGCGTCGAGGACGTCACCGCGGGCGACACGGGTTACCTGGACGGCTGGTGGATCAAGTTCTGAGCCGCTGATCCACAGGGCCTGCCTGTGACGGCCGAGCGGGAAGCCCGGCTTTCACAGGCAGGCCGAGCGCGGGTGATCGACGGGCACCCATCAAGAATGTGACCTGAATCACACGGCCTACCGATTCACAATCATGTAACCGATTACATACGCTCATGTAACCGATTACATGGAGGTCAGGTGGCTCGAATCAAAGATGTCGCCGCGCAGGCGGGCGTCTCCGTCGCGACGGTCTCCCGGGTGCTCAACGACAACCCCTCCGTCACCGAGGAGACGCGCAACCGGGTCCACGACGCGATGGCCGCGCTCAACTACCGGCCCAACGCCGTCGCCCGGTCGCTGCGCACCGAAGCCACCAGGACGCTCGGGCTGATCATCGGCGACATCCTCAACCCGTTCTTCGCCGAGCTGGCGCGGGCCGTGGAGGACGAGGCCCGCGCGGCCGGCTACACCGTGATCATCGGCAACGCCGACGAGCGCGCCGACCAGCAGGACCACTACGTGCGCACCCTGCTCGAACGGCGGGTCGACGGGCTGCTGATCTGCCCCACCGCCGAGGTGACGCCCCTGGTGGAGGAGGTCAGCCGCGGAGAGCGCCCGCTGGTCTTCCTGGACCGGACGCTCAGCGGCATCGAGGTGCCGTCGGTACGGGCCGACGGCAGCACCGCCATCGCCGAGCTGGTCGCCCACCTGCGCGCCCTCGGGCACCGGCGGATCGCGTTCGTGTCCGGGCCGAGCACCCTGTCCACCGGGCGTGAGCGGACCGAGGCCTTCCTGCGTGCGGTGGCCGAGCACGGCCTGGAGATCCCCCAGGAGTACGTGCGCGTCGGCGACTTCCGCGCCGGCAGCGGCCAGCGGATCACCTCCGAACTGCTCGACCTGCCCGAGCCGCCGCAGGCGATCTTCCTGGGCGACAACCTGATGGCACTCGGCGCGCTCGACGCGATCAGCGAGCGCGGCCTGGTCATCCCCCGCGACGTCGCGCTGGCCTCGTTCGACGACGTGCCGTGGTTCAACCACGTCCATCCCCGCATCACCGCGATCAGCCAGCCCACCGCCGAGCTGGGCCGGCGCGCGGTCCGGGTGATCCTCGACGTGCTGAGCGGCCGGACCGCCGAGTCGGTGGTGCTGCCCGCCAGGCTCGTGGCGCGCGAGTCCTGCGGAGAGACCGGCACGAGGAAGGAGGGCGGCTCGTGAGCCAGGCACGGGAGATCCTGCGCGTCGAGGGGCTCGGCAAGAGATTCCCCGGTGTGGTGGCGCTCGACGGCGTCGACTTCGACCTGCGCGCGGGCGAGGTACACGTCCTGCTCGGCGAGAACGGCGCGGGCAAGAGCACGCTCATCAAGATGCTGTCCGGCGCCTACCAGCCCGACAGCGGCCGCATCCTCGTCGACGGCGAACCGGTCGACATCCGCAACGCCTCCGACGCCCAGCGGCTCGGCATCGCCACGATCTACCAGGAGTTCAACCTGGTCCCGCAGCTGACCGTGGGCGAGAACCTCGCCCTGGGCCGGCCGCCCCGCCGCTTCGGGTTCGTCGACACGCGGCGCATGCACGAGCAGGCCCGCGGCATGCTCGACCTGGTCGGCGTCGGCGTCGACCCGCGTACCCGCGTCGCCGACCTGGGCATCGCGCAGATGCAGATGGTCGAGATCGCCAAGGCGCTCGCGCTGAACGCCCGCGTCCTCATCATGGACGAGCCCACCGCCGTGCTCACCACCACCGAGGTGCGGCGCCTGTTCGACCTGGTCGGGCAGCTGCGCGAGCGGGGCGTCGCGATCGTGTTCATCACCCACCACCTGGAGGAGATCGCCCAGATCGGCGACCGGGTGACCGTGCTGCGCGACGGCCGCTCGGTGGCCCAGGTGCCGGCCGGCACGCCCGAGGAGGAGCTGATCCGCCTCATGGTGGGCCGGCCCATCGACCAGCAGTACCCGCGCGAGGCGAGTGCGGCCGGCGAACCGCTGCTGCAGGTGCGCGACCTGAGCCGGGCCGGCGCGTTCTCCGGCGTGTCCTTCGAGGTGCGGGCCGGCGAGGTCGTCGGCCTGGCCGGGCTGGTCGGCGCGGGCCGCACCGAGGTGGCCCGGGCGGTGTTCGGCGCCGACGCCCCCGACTCGGGCGAGGTGCTGGTACGCGGCCGGCGGCTGCCCGGCGGCGACGTGCGCGCCGCCATGGAGGCCGGGCTCGGCCTGGTCCCCGAGGACCGCAAGGGCCAGGGACTCGTCCTGGGCGCCGACATCGCCGAGAACCTGGGCCTGGTCACCCTGCGCGGCGCCAGCCACGGCGGATTCGTCGACCGGGCCGGGCAGCGCCAGGCCGCCGCGCGGGTGGCCGACCAGCTCGGCGTGCGGATGAGCCACCTCGGCCAGGAGGTGCGCACCCTGTCGGGCGGGAACCAGCAGAAGATCGTGATCGGCAAGTGGCTGCTCGCCGACGCCAACGTGCTCATTCTCGACGAGCCGACGCGCGGCATCGACGTCGGCGCCAAGGTCGAGATCTACCAGTTGATCAATTCGCTCACCGCCTCCGGCCACGCGGTCCTCATGATCTCCAGCGATCTGCCCGAGATCCTCGGGATGAGCGACCGCATCCTCGTCATGGCCAGAGGCAGGCTCGTCGGCGAGCTGGAGGCCGCCGACGCGAACCAGGACTCCGTGATGGCGCTGGCCGTCACCGAGGTGGAGGATGCTCGTGTCCACTAACGTGCTGGCCGTACGGCCGACGGCCAGGACCCTGCTGGCCGAGAACGGCTCGGTCGCGGCGCTCGTCGTGCTCGTCGCGGCCCTGTCGTTGCTGTCCGGCGACTTCCTGACCGTGACGAACCTGCTGAACGTGGGCGTCCAGGCGGCGGTCACCGCGATCCTCGCCTTCGGCTCGACGTTCGTCATCATCACCAGCGGGATCGACCTGTCCGTCGGGGCCGTGGCCGCCCTGTCGGCGATCGTGCTGGCCTGGACGGCCGCCGACAGCGGGCTGCCCTGGCCGCTGGCCACGCTCGTCGCGCTCGCCGTCGGCATCGGATGCGGGCTGGTCAACGCCGCGCTCATCGCGTACGGCAAGCTGCCGCCGTTCATCGCCACGCTCGCCATGCTGGGCGTGGCGCGCGGCCTGGCCCTGGTGGTCTCCCAGGGCAGCCCCATCGAGATGCCGGAGGCGGTCTCCCACCTCGGCGACACCGTCGGGGGCTACCTGCCGGTGCCCGTGCTGGTGATGGCGCTCATGGGCGTGATCGCCGCCGTCGTGCTCAACCGCACGTACGCGGGCCGGGCGATGTACGCCATCGGCGGCAACGAGGAGGCCGCCCGGCTGTCCGGCATCGCCGTCAGCCGGCAGAAGCTCGTCACCTATGCCCTGTCCG
The DNA here is from genome assembly GCF_044593615.1 of Nonomuraea sp. NPDC051941. Lineage (NCBI taxonomy): Bacteria > Bacillati > Actinomycetota > Actinomycetes > Streptosporangiales > Streptosporangiaceae > Nonomuraea > Nonomuraea sp. NPDC051941. The sequence goes on along the minus strand of NZ_JBIUCF010000060.1, from coordinate 67,281 downwards.
GCGCGTTCGCCGCGGTGGCCGGCATCGTCCTGGCCAGCCGGCTGGCCTCGGCGCAGCCGCAGGCCGCCTCCGGCTACGAGCTGGACGCGATCGCCGCCGTGGTCATCGGCGGGGCGAGCCTGTCGGGCGGCAAGGGCAGGGCGCTCGGCACGCTGGTCGGCGCGCTCATCCTGGCCGTCCTGCGCAACGGGCTGAACCTGCTGTCGGTGTCGGCCTTCTGGCAGCAGGTCGTCATCGGCGTCGTGATCGCCCTGGCCGTCCTGCTCGACACCCTGCGCCGCCGAAGCGGCCGCTGACATCACCGCAAACCCAGTAAGAAGAAGTGAGGTACCACCCATGCGCATCCACGCCCTCGTAGCGGCGGGCGCCGCCCTGACCCTCGGCCTGACCGCCTGCGGCTCGTCCGGCACGTCCTCCGCCGGCTCGGCGGGAGCCGCCTCCGGCGGCGACGTCAAGATCGGCATGTCGATCTCCACCCTGAACAACCCCTACTTCGTGCAGCTGCGCGCCGGCGCCGAGGCCGAGGCCAAGAAGCTGGGCGTCACGCTGACCGTCACCGACGCGCAGAACGACGCCTCCCAGCAGGTCAACCAGGTGCAGAACTTCACCAGCCAGAGCATGAAGGCGATCATCATCAACCCGGTCGACTCCGACGCCGCCGCGCCGGCGGTCAAGATAGCGGAACGTTCCAACGTTCCGGTGATCGCCGTGGACCGTGGCGTCAACGGGGGCAAGGTCGCCCAGACCGTCGCCTCCGACAACGTGGCCGGCGGCAAGCTGGCCGCGGAGCGGCTCGCCAAGGAGATCGGCGAGAAGGGCGAGGTCGTCGTCCTCCAGGGCGTGCCCGGCACCTCCGCCTCGCGCGACCGCGGCCAGGGCTTCGCCGAGGGCATCAAGGCGTTCCCCGGCATCAAGGTCGTCGCCCAGCAACCGGCCGACTTCGACCGCGCCAAGGGCCTGGACGTCATGACGAACCTGCTGCAGTCGCACTCCGGCGTCACCGGCGTGTTCGCGGAGAACGACGAGATGGCGCTCGGCGCGATCAAGGCGCTCGGCGCCAAGGCCGGCAAGGACGTCAAGGTGGTCGGCTTCGACGGCACCCCCGACGGGCTGAAGGCCATCGAGGCCGGCACGCTGGCGGCCAGCATCGCCCAGCAGCCGGCCCTGCTCGGCCAGCAGTCCGTCCAGAACGCGGTCAAGGCCGTCAAGAGCGAGCAGCTGGAGGCCACCGCCAACGTGCCGGTGAAGGTCGCCGCCAAGGACAACCTGTCCGAGTTCACCGGCGCATGAGCTCCTTGGGCGAACACGACGTCGTGGTCGTAGGGTCGGCCAACGCCGACCTGGTCGTCCAGGTCGACCGGCATCCCGCGCCCGGCGAGACCGTGCTCGGCTCGGAGCTGGCCGTCCATCCCGGAGGCAAGGGCGCCAACCAGGCCGTGGCCGCCGCCCGGCTCGGCGCGCGCGTGGCGCTGCTCGGCCGGGTCGGCGCCGACGGGCACGGGCGGCTGCTGCGCGAGTCGCTGGAACGCGACGGCGTGGACCTCGGCCACCTGCGCGACACGGCGGCCGCCAGCGGCATCGCCATGATCGCCGTCGGGCCGCAGGGCGACAACAGCATCATCGTCGCCCCCGGCGCCAACGCCCGGCTCACCGAAGGCGACGTGCTGGACGCGGCGCCGCTGCTGCGCTCGGCCCCGGTCGTGTCCCTGCAGCTGGAGATCCCGCTGCCGGCGGTGCTCGCCGCGGCCCGGCTGGCCCGGCGCGCGGTGCTCAACCTGTCGCCGGCCGTCCCGGTGCCGGACGAGCTGCTGGCGCTGTGCGATCCGCTGGTCGTCAACGAGCACGAGGCGGCCCTGCTGCTCGGCGCGCCCGGCGAGCCGGACCGGCAGGCCAGGGAGCTGCTGGCGCGCGGCCCCCGCTCGGTCGTCATCACGCTGGGCGCCGACGGGGCCGTGGTGGCCGACATGGTGGCCGGGGACGGCGCCGTGCACGCGGTGCCCAGTCCTCGCGTGGCGGCCGTGGACACCACCGGGGCCGGCGACGCGTTCACCGGGGCGCTGGCCTGGCGGCTGGCCGCGGGCGAGCCGCTGGCGCGGGCCGCGGCGTTCGCCGCCAGGGTGGGGGCCGCGGCTGTGCGCAGAGCGGGGGCGCAGGATTCGTACCCGACGATGGCGGAGGTGGAGGACCTGTGAAGCGCGGCGGCGTCATCAACGCGGCCCTGGCGGGTGCCCTGGCGCGGCTCGGGCACACCGACGAGCTGCTCATCTGCGACAGCGGCATGCCGCTGCCGGCGGGGGCGGAGGTGGTGGACCTGGCGTTCGTGGCGGGCATCCCGTCGTTCGCCGACGTGCTCGACGGCATCCTCGCCGAGATCGTCGTCGAGGGCGCCACGGCGGCCGAGGAGGTCCGGGCGGCCAATCCCGCCTGCGCCGCGCTGCTCGGCGAGCGGCTGCCGGGGCTTGCGTACGTGCCGCACGAACGGCTCAAGCAGCTCTCCGCCGCCAGCAGGCTGGTGGTGCGCACCGGGGAGGCGCACCCGTACGCCAACGTCATCCTGCGCTGCGGCGTGGCCTTCTGACCGGCCCCGCCCGCCCTCAGGCCGTCGAACAAGGTGGACTCGATGCGCTGGTGGTCGTGGAACCACTCGATGTGGCGCAGGTTGACGGTGGCGGCCGCGGCCGGGAGGTGCAGGTTGGGCGCGCAGTGGGCGGAGACCGGCAGGTGGTGTCCGGCGGCGATGGCGGTGGCGGAGGCCGGGGTGCCGTCGCCTTCGGGCTGATCGGTCGGTATCCGGTACGCGCTCGCCGCGACCTGCTCGATGGTGCTCACCCCGTCCAGCCCTACCCCGCACGCCCCCGCCAAACGCGCGCCGCGAATTTCCCGGCCCATTGCTGAATAGTTCAGCGGGGTGTAAACAATTCGCCCGGTAATTACCGGCAGCGCTCCATCGGACCGGCGCCCGAGTTTATTGCCACGACACAACGGACAGCCATCTCTCATGTTCTGGGGGAAACGACGCGAACGGCCGTCGCGGCCATGATGTTCGCCCGAGCCGCGAATCTGTGGCGACGGCATGATGGTGCCTCTTCTCGTGACGGGGCCGGGGCGGTGTGCGTCGACGACGCGTACCGGCACTGCGAGCAGATCATGCGCAGTCAGGCCCGTAACTTCTCGTTCGGCCTGCGTCTGCTGCCCGCCCCCAAGCGCCGCGCGCTGAGCGCCGTCTACGCGCTGGCCCGCAGGATCGACGACATCGCCGACGGCGACGGCCCCGCCGGACGGCGGCTGGCCCGCCTGTCCGCGATCCGCGGGATGCTCGACGGGACCGCTCCCGCGCGGCACGACCTCGTGCTGGTGGCGCTGTTCGAGGCGGCCCGCCGCTATCCGATCCCGCTCGCGGCGTTCTCGGACCTCGTCGACGGCTGCGCCGCCGACGTGCGCGGGAGCACGTACGAGACGTTCGACGACCTGGTCGGCTACTGCCGCTGCGTCGCCGGCTCGATCGGGCGGCTCTCGCTGGGCGTGTTCGGCGCGGACGACATGGAGGCGGCCACGCCGCTCGCGGACGCGCTCGGCGTGGCCCTGCAGATCACCAACATCCTGCGCGACCTGCGGGAGGACCGCATGGCCAAGCGGGTCTACCTGCCCGCCCACGACCTCGAACGGTTCGGCTGCACCCTGGACGTCGACGCGTACGGCCGGTTCAGCGACCCGCCGGAGCGCCTGGCCGCGCTCGTCAGGTTCGAGGCGGACCGGGCGCGCGACTGGTTCGCCACCGGGATGCGCCTGCTGCCCATGCTGGACGCGCGCAGCGCCGCCTGCACGGCGACCATGGCCGGCATCTACCGGTGCCTGCTCGACCGCATCGCCGCCGATCCCGCCCGGGCGCTGGCCTCCCGGATGTCGCTGACGACGAGGGAGAAGTCCATGGTCGCGGTACGTGCCCTCGCGAGGCGTGGGAGTTGATCGCTGCCGCGCTGCTGGCGGTGCTCGCCGCGGTGTGCAACGCCGCCACGTCGGTCCTGCAGCGGCGTGCGGCGCGACCGCTGCCGCAGGAGCTGGGACTGCGGTTCGGCCTGATCCGGGCGCTGATCGGCAACCCGCTGTGGCGGTGGGGGATCGTGGCGATGATCGGGGGCTTCCTCTTCCAGGCGGCGGCGCTGTCGAAGGGAGGCATCGCCCTGGTCCAGCCGGCCCTGGTGATCGAGCTCCCGTTCACCATGATCATCATGTCCTGGGCGTTCGGCACGGTTCTGGACGGGAAATCGTGGCTGGCCATCGGCGCGCTGTCGGCCGGCCTCGCGATGTTCCTCGCCGCGGCGGTCCCCGGCCCGGGGCGGTGGTCACCGGACACGGCCGAATGGATCATCGCCGCCGCCGCGACCTCGGCCACGGTCGCCGCGCTGGTGGCGGTGGGGGCCATGACCAGGGGACCCATCCGGGCCGCCACGCTGGGCGTGGCCGCGGGCATCGGCTTCGCCTTCACGGCCACGCTCATCAAGAAGTGCACGATGATCCTGGCGGACGACCCCCGCGCGCTGCCGGTCTCCTGGCCCCTGTACGCGATGCTGGCCGCGGGCCTGTGCAGCCTGTTCCTCCTGCAGAACGCCCTGCACAGCGGCACCCTCGTCGTCGCCCAGCCGGCGTTGACCATCAGTGACCCCTTGGCGGGCATCCTGTACGGCGCGCTGATGTACGGGGAGCCGATCCGCGCCGGGCCGTGGCTGGTGATGGAGGTAGCGGGCGCCGGGCTCCTGGTCTACGGGGTCATCGTGCTGACCCGTTCGCCGCTCATCCAGGATCAGAGCGCGGCCCCCTCGGCGCGGAAATGAGACCGGCCTGGACCGGCATCGAGGAGAACAGCGCGGACGCCCGGTCCACCTGGCGCTTGCGCGATCGCGGGTCCTCGAGCAGGTCCAGCGCCGCCAGCAGCTCCGACGCGGTGCCCGTGTGGAGGCTCACCCCGGCCCCGGCCATCGCCCGCGCGCCGGCGACGCCGTGGCCGCCGATGGGCCGGTGGATGACGACCGGCAGCCCGGCGGCGAAGGCCTCGTGGCAGGTCAGGCCGGAGCCGTTGTCGACCAGGGCGTACGCGGCCGCCATGAGCTCCGGCATGTCGTCGCGCCACCCCAGCGCCGGGCCCAGCCCGGCGGCCCGCAGGCGGCGCCGCAGCTCGGCGTTGTCCCCGCACAGGACGATCGGCGTGTACCGTCCCGACCTCGCCAGGGTGCGCGCGGTCGCGACGACCTCCCCGACGCCCCACGAACCGGTTGACACCAGCACGAGCCGGTCGCCGGGGTCCACGCCGACGCGGCCGGCCACTCCCCCGGGATCGGCCACCGCCCGCGCGAACTCCGGGCGCACGACCGGGGCGCAGCAGAGCGCCGGGCGGCCGCTCCGGGCGGCGATCTCCCCGACGATGTCGGGATTCGGGCACAGATACCGGTCGTTGCCGGGGTGCAGCCACAGCCGGTGCACCGTGAACTCGACGATCAGCACCGTGCTCGGGCAGGGCAGCCCGCCGCGCTCGCGCAGCAGCCCCGCGATCTGGGCCCCCAGGTGGAAGGTCGAGACGACCTCGTCGGGCGAGCGGGCGGCGACGAGGCGGCGCAGGGCGGGCAGGGCGAGCACCGTGAGCGGCGAGGTGCCCGCGGCCCGTTTGCCGACGAAGAAGACCTGGTAGATGACGTCATAGAGCCAGGGGGCGCGCAGGATCATCCAGCGGTATCCGCGGCGCAGCGCCGATCCCAGCCGGAGCGGGAGCAGCTGGAGGACATCGATGATCTCTGAATCGGCATTCTCGGCCGCGAGCCGGGCGGCCAGCTCGGCGGCGACCCGGTCATGGGCGCTGCCCATCGGCGCGCTGAGAATGAGGATCAGCCTGGACATCTCATGTCCCCCGATCGGCCGCGCCGCGCTGCCGCTCGGGCTCGCCTGCCTGGCGCTGCTGCACGCGGGTCCCGCCGTCACCTGGCTGCCGCCGGTCCGCCGGCGGATGCCCTCCGTCGCCGGCGTCGGCGACCCCGGCCATGTGGCGCTCACCTTCGACGACGGGCCCCATCCCGGCTCGACCCCGCGTTTCCTGGACGAGCTGGGGCGGCTCGGCTGCCACGCGACCTTCTTCGTCCTCGGCGAGCTGCTCGAACGCCACCCGTGGCTGGGCCGCCGCATCGTGGCCGAGGGTCACGAGCTGGCCGTGCACGGCTGGCGGCACGGCAACCCCTTGCTCGCCCCGCCGGGCCGGCTGACGGCCGAGATCGGCCGGACCGCCGACCTGGTGCGGGCGGTCGGCGGCGTGCGCGCGACGTGGTACCGCCCGCCGTACGGCGCGCTCAGCCTGGAGGCGCTGGTCTCCGCCCGCCTGCACGGGTTGCGCCCCGTGTTGTGGACCGTCTGGGGCCGGGACTGGGAGGCGGCGGCCACGCCCGGCTCGGTGCTGGCCACCGTGGCGGCCGGGCTGCGCGGCGGGGCGACCGTCCTGCTCCATGACTCCGACCACGCCTCCGTTCCTGGGTCCTGGCGACCGGCGCTCTACGCCCTCCCCGCGCTCGTGGAGCGCTGCAGGGACATGGGCCTCCGCGTGGGCCCGCTGCGCGAGCACGGCGTCGCGTTTCCATAACGGCCACTCCCCTTTTCCCCTGGAATTCAAACGGCGTTTTCCCGGCCCGGCCCGCGAGTAAATTCCGCGCAAATCGCCGGGCAACGGAATGCCGTCATGTTTGCGTTCCCCGGCGCCGGATAATTTCCCTGTCGTGCGGTCAGAGAGATGCCATTCGCGGGAGCCGGCGGAAAAGGCGCGCCGGGAGAACTTCCCGGTGGCCTCCCGGCTGCTTCCGCGCCGGCACCGCGACCACCTCATGGCTCTGTACGGCTTCGCGCGCACGGTGGACGACCTCGGCGACGAGGGACGCCCCGGCGAGCGCCTGAGGCTGCTGGACGAGGTCGAGGCCGACCTCGCCCGGCTGTACGACGGCCGCCCGCCACGGCTCGGGCCGCTCCGCGCGCTGGCCCGTACCGTCCAGGAGTGCTCGATCCCCGCCGAGCCGTTCCGCCGCCTCATCGAGGCCAACCGGCTCGACCAGACGGTCACCAGATACGAGACGTTCGACGAGCTCCTGGGCTACTGCGAGCTGTCGGCCAACCCGGTCGGCCATCTCGTCCTGTACGTGTTCGGCGAGGTCAGCGGCCCCCGGCTGGCCCTGTCCGACAAGGTCTGCTCGGCGTTGCAGGTCATCGAGCACTGCCAGGACGTCGGCGAGGACCACCGGCGCGGCCGCGTCTACCTGCCGCAGGAGGACCTGCGCCGGGCGGGCTGCCCGATCGGCGACCTAGCGGCGGCGGCCACGTCACCGCGGTTGCGCGAGGTGGTGGCCGTGCAGGCCGGACGGGCCGGGACGATGCTGGCCGAGGGGGAGCCGATCGTCGCCTCGTTGTCCGGCTTCGCCCGTACGGCGGTGGCGGGCTACGTCGCGGGAGGCCACGCGACCCTGGCCGCGCTGAGCGGCGCCCGCTACGACGTCCTGGGCCGAGCCGTCCGGCCATGCCGCGTACGCCTGCTCGGGGCGTGGGCGCGTGTCCTCATGACCATGAGCCGGCCCGACGCGGGTCTGCGACGACTGCCGTCGGCATGAGAGGGCTGCCCCTGTGATGACGATCGCGCCGGTGGCGGTGGTCGGCGGCGGCCTGGCCGGCATCACGGCCGCCCTCGCGCTCGCGGAGGCCGGCTGCCCCGTGACGCTGTACGAGGCCCGCCCGAGGCTGGGCGGCGCCACGTACTCCTTCCGGCGCGGCGGGCTGACGGTGGACAACGGCCAGCACGTCTTCCTGCGCTGCTGCACGGCGTACCGGGGACTCCTGGAACGGCTCGGCGGCACCGCGCTGGTCGGCCTGCAGAGCCGCTTCGACGTGCGGGTGCTCGGCGCGGCGGGCCGGTCGGGGCGGCTGCGCCGCGCCGCGTTGCCCGGCCCGCTCCACTTCGTGCCCGCGCTCGCGCGATACCGCCTGCTCGGGCCGGGCGACCGGCTCCAGGCCCTGCGCGGCTCGCTCGCGCTGAGCAGGCTCGACCCGGCCGACCCGGCTCTCGACACGGTGACGTTCGGGAGCTGGCTGGCGGCGCACGGCCAGCGGGACCCGGTACGGCAGGCGCTCTGGGACCTGCTCGCGGTCGCGGCCCTGAACACGGGGGTCGAGGAGGCCGCGCTCGGCCCGGCGGTGAAGGTGTTCAAGACGGCCATGCTCGGCCGGCCGGACGCCGCCGACCTGGGCATCCCCCTGGTGCCGCTCGGCGAGCTGCACGACACCGCCGCCAGGGCCGCCATCGCGGGACGCGGCGGCGCGGTGCGGCTGTCGGCGAAGGTCACGGCCATCGAGCCGGGCCCGGCCGTCGTCGTGGACGGCGTCCGGGTCCGGGCGTCGGCGGTCGTCCTGGCGACGCGCCACGAGCAGGCCGCGAAGCTGGTCCCCGCGGAGGCGGCGCCCGCCCGGGACGGATGGGGCGCCCTGGACGCGAGCCCCATCATCAACGTCCACGCGGTCTACGACCGGCCGGTCATGCGGGGGCCGTTCGTCGCGGTCACCGGCTCGCCCGTGCAGTGGGTGTTCGACAAGACCCGGGTCGCCGGGCTCGGCGAGGGGCAGTACCTGACGGTGTCGGTGTCGGTCGCGGACACGTGGATCGACCGGCCGACCGCGGACCTGCGCGAGACCTTCGTCCCGGCGCTGCGCTCGGTGTTCCCGGCCGCGCGCGAGGCCACGATGACCGACTTCTTCGTCACCAGGGAACGGCGCGCGACGTTCCGCCAGGGCCCCGGCAGCGGGGCGCTCCGACCGGGGAGCGCCACCCGGTGGCCCGGCCTCTATCTCGCCGGCGCCTGGACCGACACCGGCTGGCCGGACACGATGGAGGGCGCCGTACGCAGCGGGCTGCACGCCGCACGCCTGGTCAGACAGCATGTGCGAGATCAGGAGAGCGTGTCATGACCCTGACCCTGCCGCCGGCGGAGGCCGCCCGCGAGCTCGTCGAGCCGGTGCTGCGCGAGGCCGTCGGCCGCCTCGACCCGCGTATCGCCCGCGTCGCCCGCTACCACTTCGGCTGGACCGACGGCGACGGGCGGCCCCGCGCGGCCGGCGGCAAGGCGCTGCGGCCCACGCTCGCGGTGCTGTCGGCCCGGGCCGCGGGAGCGGACATCGAACGGTGCCTGCCCGCCGCCGCCGCGGTGGACCTGGTGCACGCGTTCTCCCTCCTGCACGACGACGTCATGGACGACGACCCGGTGCGCCGGCACCATCCGGCCGCCTGGACGGTCTTCGGCCGCTCCCAGGCGATCCTCTGCGGCAACGCGCTGTTCGCCCTGGCCCTGGAGCTGCTGCTGGAACAGGGCACCCCCGGCTACGCGGCGGCCGCCCGCGCGCTCAACCACGCCACGCTCTCGCTCATCGCGGGTCAGGCCCTGGATCTGGAGTTCCAGGACCGCGACGACGTGACGCGGGAGGAGTGCCTGCTGATGTCGCGGCACAAGACCGCCTCGCTGCTCGCCTGCGCCTGCTCGATCGGCGTCACGGCGGCGGAAGGTCCGGCCTCGCTGGCCGGCGCTCTGGACGCGTTCGGCACCGAGGCCGGGCTGGCCTTCCAGCTGACCGACGACCTGCTCGGCATCTGGGGGCGACCCGAGGTGACGGGCAAGCCGGTGCTGGCCGACCTGCGGGCCCGCAAGAAGAGCCTGCCCGTGGTCGCCGCGCTCACCAGCCGTACGGAGGACGGACGCCGCTTCGCCGAGCTGCTGGCCAGACCCGGGGAGCTGACGGAGGCCGACCTGCGCGCCGCCGCCGACCTGGTCGAGCAGGCGGGCGGCCGGGCCTGGGCCGAGCTGGAGGCCGGGCGGCGCTTCGACGCCGCGACCCGGTGCCTCGACGCCGCGGACCTGCCCGCGGACGTGCGCGCCGAATTCCTGCACATCGCCCGATTCATCACATCCAGGGACCACTGACATGACCACCCTCGAGACGACCCCGAGCCTGCTCACCGACGCCGAGCACGCCCTCCGGGCCGCCTGCGATCACCTGATCGGCCTGCGGTCCCCGGAGGGCTGGTGGAAGGGCGAGCTGCAGACGAACGTGAGCATGGACGCGGAGGATCTGCTGCTGCGGCAGTTCCTCGGCATCCGCACCGAGGAGGACACGGCGGAGGCCGCCCGGTGGATCCGTTCGGAGCAGCGGGCCGACGGCACGTGGGCCAACTTCCACGGGGGGCCCGCGGAGCTGTCCACCACGGTCGAGGCGTACACCGCGCTGCGGCTCGCGGGCGATCCGCCCGACGCGGAGCACATGCGGGCCGCGTCGCAGCAGGTCCGGGCCATGGGTGGGATCGAGGCGAGCCGGGTGTTCACGCGGGTCTGGCTGGCCCTGTTCGGGGAGTGGTCGTGGCGGGACCTGCCGGTCATGCCGCCCGAGATGATCTTCCTGCCCTCGTGGTTCCCGCTCAACGTCTACGACTGGGCCTGCTGGGCCAGGCAGACGATCGTGCCCCTGACCGTCGTGACCGCGTACCGGCCGGTGCGCCGGCTCCCGTTCGAGCTGCCCGAGCTGCGGACCGGCCGGGCGCCGCACCGTGCCGGGGGCGGGGGCTGGGAGGCGGCGTTCGGCGCGCTGGACCGGGCGTTGCACCGGTACGAGCGGCGCCCGTCGCGGGCCCTGCGGCGGGCCGCGCTGAGGCGCGCCGTGGACTGGGTGGTCGCCCGCCAGGAGGCGGACGGCTCCTGGGGCGGGATCCAGCCGCCGTGGGTGTACTCGATCATCGCGCTCCACCTCTCCGGCTACGACCTGGACCATCCGGTGATGCGCAAGGCGATCGGAGGGCTCGACCGGTTCACCGTCCGCGACGAGAAGGGGCGCCGGTTGGAGGCGTGCCAGTCTCCCGTATGGGACACGGCGCTGGCGATCAACGCGCTGCTCGACGCGGGCACCCCCGCCGATCTTCCGGCCGTCACCGGGGCCGCCGACTGGCTGCTGCGCGAGGAGGTCACGAGGTCGGGAGACTGGGCGGTGCGCAGGCCGGGCCTGCCGCCCGGCGGGTGGGCGTTCGAGTTCGACAACGACGGCTATCCCGACATCGACGACACCGCGGAGGTCGTGCTCGCGCTGCGCCGGCTGGACCGCCCCGGCGCGCGGCCGGCGATCGAGCGCGGGGTCCGCTGGATGGCCGGCATGGCGAGCGCCGACGGCGGCTTCGCGGCGTTCGACGCCGACAACGACCGCGCGCTCTGCACCAAGCTGCCCTTCTGCGACTTCGGCGCGGTGATCGACCCGCCGTCCGCCGACGTCACCGCGCACGTCGTCGAAGCCCTGGCCAAGGAGCAGCCCCGCTCCCCCGTCCTGCGCAGGGCCGTGATCTGGCTGCTCAAGGCGCAGGAGGAGGACGGATCGTGGTTCGGCCGCTGGGGCGCGAACCACGTCTACGGCACCGGGGCCGCCGTGCCCGCCCTCGTCGCCGCGGGGGTCCGTCCGGGACATCCCTCCGTACGCCGCGCCGTCGCCTGGCTGGAACGCCACCAGAACGACGACGGCGGCTGGGGCGAGGACCTGCGCTCCTACCGCGACCCGGCCTGGATCGGCCGCGGGGCCTCGACCGCCTCGCAGACCGCCTGGGCCCTGCTGGCCCTGCTCGCCGCCGGCGAACGCTCCCCGGCGGTGGAAAGAGGCGTGCGCTGGCTGGTCGAGCGGCAGCGGCCGGACGGCACCTGGGACGAGCCGTACTTCACCGGCACGGGCTTCCCCGGTGACTTCTACATCAACTACCACCTCTACCGGCTCGTCTTCCCGATCAGCGCCCTCGGGCGCTACCTGCGCCGCGACCTGGAGCTCTCATGACCGGACTGCTGATCTGCGCCGCGCTCGGGATCGAGGCCCGCGCGGTCAGGCGCGGCCTGCCGGCCCACCTCGCCAGGGTCGTCGTCACCGGGATCGGCCCGCGGCGGGCGGCCCGCGCGGCCGCGGGCCTGGCCTCGTGGGAGGCGGTGGCCGTGGTCGGTTTCGGCGGCGCCGCCGGCAGGAGCCTGCGGCCCGGCGACGTCCTGGTGGCGAGCGAGGTCCGGTTCAGGGGACGCGTCCATCCCTGCCCGTCCGCTCCCCTCCTCGCCGGCGAGCTGGCCGACGCCGGCCTGCCCGCCCAGGTCGGGCCGCTGGTCACCGCCGATCACGTGGTCCGCGGCGCGGAGCGGCACCGTCTGGCCGCGGAGGGCGCGTACGGCGTGGACATGGAGACCGGCCCGCTGGCCCGCGCCGCCGCGGGGCGCCCGCTGGCCGCCGTGCGGGTCATCGTCGACACGCCGGAGGCGCCGCTGCTGAGCCTGGCCACGCTCACCCGCGGTGTGGCCGCCCGCCGCACGCTCGCCGCCGTCGGCCCCGTCCTGGTGCGCTGGGCGGCGCTGCTACCCGAGGAAGTGCCGTCATGACCATCCCGATCCGGCAGAGCCTGCGCGTCGGCGGCTACATCCTGGGCCAGCGGCTGCGGGGACGGACCAAGTTCCCGCTGCTGGTGGAGCTGGAGCCGCTGTTCGCGTGCAACCTCAAATGCGCCGGCTGCGGCAAGATCCAGCACCCCGCCGACGTGCTGAAGCAGCGCATGCCGGTGGAGCAGGCCGTCGCCGCCATCCAGGAGTGCGGCGCCCCCATGGTGTCCATCGCCGGCGGGGAGCCGCTCATGCACCCGCAGATCGGCGAGCTGGTCCGCCGGCTCGTCGGCATGAAGAAGTACGTGTTCCTGTGCACGAACGCGCTGCTGATCCCCAAGAAGATCGACGAGTTCGAGCCTTCGCGATACTTCGCCTGGACCGTGCACATCGACGGCGTGCGCGAGCGCCACGACGCCGCGGTGTGCAAGGAAGGCGTCTTCGACGAGGCCGTTGCCGCCGTGCGCGAGTGCCGGCGGCGCGGCTTCCGGGTCACCACCAACACGACGTTCTTCTCCACGGACAGCCCGCGGACCGTCATCGAGGTGCTCGACTACCTCAACGACGAGCTCGCCGTCGACCAGATGATGATCTCCCCCGCGTACGCGTACGAGAAGGCGCCCGTGCAGGACCGGTTCATGGGGGTGCGGGAGACGCGCGCGCTGTTCCGCGAGGCCTTCGCCGGCGGGAGACGGCGGCGCTGGCGGTTCAACCACTCGCCGCTGTTCCTGGACTTCCTGGAGGGGCGGATCGAGCTGCCGTGCACCGCCTGGGCCATCCCGTCGTACTCGCTGTTCGGCTGGCAGCGGCCGTGCTACCTCATGGCCGACGGGTACGCGCGGACCTACCGCGAGCTGATCGAGGACACCGACTGGACGGCCTACGGCCGGGGCCGCGACCCCCGGTGCGACAACTGCATGGCGCACTGCGGATACGAGCCGACCGCCGTCCTGGCCACGATCGGGTCGCTGAAGGAGTCACTGCGCGCCATCAGGAGCGGCTGACCCCTCCATGCGCCCGAAGCGCCGCGCGAGCACCCGGAACGCGCCGGGCGCCGCGCCGCGCAGCCTGGCCGGCACCCGCAGCCAGCCCGGCACGAACGACTCCGGCCGCCCGTCCCTGATCGCCGCCACGATCGCCCGCGCCACCCGCTCCGGCGCGATCGGCGCCGGCCGGCCGCGCGTGTACGGGGCGCCGCGCCGTACGAAGAAGGGGGTGTCCACCACCCCGGGCAGCAGGACGGACACGCCGACGCCTGGCACGTGATGCAGCTCATGGCGCAGGCTCTCCGCGAAGGACATCAGCCCCGCCTTGGTCGCCGAGTACACGGCCTCCTGCCCGACGCCCACCGCCCCGGCGATGGAGGCCACGAACACGAGGTGCCCGCGGCCCGCCGCCACCATCCCCGGCAGCAGCAGCCGCGTGAGCGCGATCGGCGCGGCGAGGTTGACCGCCAGCAGCTGCTCGACGCTGCCGGCCGGCATCCGTACGAACGGCCCCGCCCACCCCACGCCGGCGTTGTTCACCAGGACGTCGACGTGTCCGCTCCGCTCGGCCAGCTCCTCGGCCTGGGTGGTCACGTCGCACACCAGCACGCGCCCGCCGGTGGCCGAGGCGACGGCCGCCAGCCGCTCGCGGTCGCGCCCGGCCAGCGTCAGCCGCGCGCCGGTGCCCGCCAGCGCCCGCGCGGTGGCCGCGCCGATGCCCGAGGAGGCGCCGGTGACGAGGACGTGGGCATCGGCGAGCCTCATCGCGTCACCTGTTTTCCGTAACTGTGCGTATCCCGACGTACAGTCGTGTGCTTTCCACTCCCACGCCGTCCCAACCGGCCACGGGGCAGGTCACGTACGCGTCGCGGCGGCGACGATCGTCGCCGCGAGCGCCGTTCGGTGGTCCTTCGCCCAGGGCGGCCCCAGCGCCGCGCGCGGACCGTACAGGACCTCGCCGGCCCGCTCGGCCAGGATCCCGGCCGCCTGGTCCGCCACGTCCTTGGCGTCGTAGAAGTGGACGGCCCAGCCGCGCTCGTGGGCGAGTTCGGCCAGGATCTGGCGGTACATGACGGAGTCCGCCCGGGCCTCGTACGGCACGCGCCGCTGGACGGCGATGTCGTCGGGGAAGTCGAGCGGCCAGGCCCGGAGCGAGAGCGAGACGATCGGTTCGGGCAGCGCGGACGCGAGCTCGTCCAGCGAGGCCGACGTCGCCCGGGCCGCCGACGCCCGCACGCGGGCCACCAGTTCGGAGGCCGCGGCATCGTCGAGACGTCTGCCGTCGTGGTGGATGGGCGCCGCCGGCACGCCGGGCTCGATCAGCTCGATCCGCCGGCGGTCCACCACCTGGTGGTCGGCCGATGCCGTGACCGCCACGGCCCAACCGAAATGATGGGCTATCCCCACGCGCATGGCTCCGATTATGCTCCCGCCCGCCCCTTTCGGCCCGGGACGCGGGGCCGCGGGCCGCGCCTTGGGCGACGGCACGGTATGCAGAATGGACGATGGCGTGCCGCGGCCGTGTTTCCGCCGCTGATTTCCGACGACGCCCCGGACGGTGCCGCCGTCGGCC
This sequence comes from Nonomuraea sp. NPDC051941, assembly GCF_044593615.1. NCBI lineage: Bacteria > Bacillati > Actinomycetota > Actinomycetes > Streptosporangiales > Streptosporangiaceae > Nonomuraea > Nonomuraea sp. NPDC051941. The sequence goes on along the minus strand of NZ_JBIUCF010000060.1, from coordinate 52,276 downwards.
CGCCCGCCGCGTCCCACCCCCGCCCCCGGCCCGCGCCGGACGCGGTCGCGGGGCCATGGGGAGGACGGACGAATCATGCGAAACGGCGGGCGATTCGTGCCCGTGAGTGTCGAGACGCTGATCAGCGGCACCGCCGGGCGGCGGCGGAACCCGCGCGAGTCGCGTGCCGGCCCGCCGCGAGAGATATCGCCGCGGCGAATTTTATCGCAGGCGTACGACGGGCGGAAAATTTAACGGCAGATTTACCCGCGGTTGGAATTCACCGTCGAGGCAGTTCGGCGAAGTCGTGAGAATTGTTGGTGTCGTCGTGTACACCGAGCGTGGTAATCGCTGCTTTCCTCATATTTCCAAGATAAATGCCAAAGCCCTGTCAGGCAATAAGCCGGCCTACCGAAATATGGCCAATTATTCATTCTGAATCGACGGACAATGCCGCGCTGATTTCCCGGTCGCCGACGCGGATCTGGACGGCCGCCAAGGCGGTGAGCGCCTGCTCCTCGAGCTGGCGGAACCCCCGGCGGCGCGCGTCGTTGAGCGCCTCGTGGCCGTGGGCGGACGCCTGTTCCAGGTTCCCCAGATCGCAATGGGCGCCGGCCAGCCCGATGAGGGACTCCAGCCGGGGCTGCCAGTTGCCGACCTCGCGGGCGATGGCCAGCGCTCTGCCGTGCTCCTCGGCGGCCTGCTCCGGGCGCCCGAGATACGTGCGTACGGTGGCCCGGGTGTTGAGCGTGTCGGCCTCGGCCCGGCGGTCGCCGATCGCGACGGACAGCTCCACCGCGCGGTCGGCGAGCTCGAGGGCGCTGTCGTACCGGCCGGCGTCACGGTGGACCGCGGCCAGCGTGTTCAGGACGAGGACCTCGCCGTAGCGGTTGCCCGACTGGCGGAAGATGGGCAGGGCGCGGTCGAGGTAGTCCAGCGCGCGGTCGAGTTCGCCGAGATCGTGGTAGATCTCGCCCATGTTCTCCAGCGCGATCGCCTCGCCGTTGCGGTAGGCGGCCTGCTGGTAACGCGCCAGGGCCTCGTGCTGGAGCTCGGCCGCCCGCGCCAGTTGCCCCTGGCTCCGGTAGACCATGCTGAGGTTGGCCAGGCTGGTGGCGTGGATGGTGCGCTGGCCCGTCTGCCGGGCGATGGCGATGGCCTGGCTGTAGTGGTCGGCGGCCTCCTGCAGGGAGCCCAGCTTCCAGTGCACGTTGCCGAGGTTGTTGAGCACCGCGCACTCGCACTCGCGCCACCCGGAGCGCTGGGCGAGCTTCAGCGCCTGCGCGTAGTGGCTCAGCGACTGCGGATGCATGCCCCGGCTCTGGTAGACCTGCGCCATGCTGAGCTCGGTGGCGGCCTGGGCGGTGAGATCTCCGTCCAGGCCGGCGGCCGAGCGGGCGGCCTCGGCGACGGCCTGCCAGTCGTTCGGGTCGCGCCGCAGCGACAGGTAGCCGCGCAGCGTGTCGGCCAGCCGCCAGGCCACCTCCCGGGGGCCGTGCGCGGCGGCGTACGTGATGGCCGCGATGAGGCCGGAGCGCTCCGCGTCGAGCCACGCCAGCGCGCTCGCGGGCCCCTCGAACGTCAGCGGGGACTGCTGCCGCGGCGGTCCCGCCAGCTGCAGGGCCTGCGGGTAGAGCAGGCGTTTGGCCTCGTCGGCGACCCGGAGATAGAAGTCGAACAGGCGCGCGAGCGCGCTTGTCCGCTCGGCCCCGTTCGAGTTGTCCCGGGCGTAGAGCCTGATCAGGTCGTGGAACCCGTACCGGCCGGGAGCGGTCTGCAGGATCAGGTGCGTGCGCTCCAGGCGGTCCAGGGCCCGCCGCACCTGGTCGACAGGGGCGGCGGCCAGCGCCGCGGCGGCCTGCGGGGTGAGGTCGGGGCACGGGCTCAGGCCCAGCAGCCGGAAGAGGCGCTGGTCCGGCTCGTCGAGGGCGGCGTACGACAGGTCGAACGCGGCCCGCACGGCGGCCCGGCCGTCCCCGTCGACCTGCAGGGCGTTCAGGCGGTCGCTTCCCGCGAGCTCCGTGACGCCGTCGATGATGGCGCGCGTCGGCTGCCGGGACAGGTTGATGGCGGCGATCCGGAGCGCGAGCGGCAGGTAGTCGCACAGCAGCGCCAGCCTGGCGGCGGCGTCCGCCTCCTGACGTACGCGGTCGGCCCCGAGGATCCGGGCCAGCAGGGTCCGCGCCTCGACCGGGTCCAGCACGGCCAGCGGGAGCGGCCGGGCGCCCTCGAGGGCGACGAGCCCGTTCAGCCGGTCCCGGCTGGTCACCAGGGCCAGGCAGTCGGTGGCGCCGGGGAGCAGCGGGCGGACCTGCTCCGGCGTCGCCGCGTTGTCGAGCAGGACGAGGACGCGTTTGCTGGCCAGGAGGGTCCGGTACAGGGCGGCCGCCTCGTCCGCGTCCGCGGGCACCTGCTCGGGGGCGACCCCGAGGGAGCGCAGCAGGCGGGCCAGCGCCTGCTCCGGCCGCATCGGCGGCCCGGTGGCGAAGCCGCGCAGGTCGACGTAGAGCTGGCCGTCGGGGAAACGATCGCGGATCCGGTGCGCCCAGTACAGGGCCAGGGCGGTCTTGCCGACCCCGGCGGCGCCGGTGATCGCGATCGTGACCGGCGTGCTCGTGTGGTCCTGAACGTGCTCGTCCAGCCACCTGAGCTGCCCGGCCCGGCCGGTGAAGTCGGAGACGGAGCGCGGCAGCTGCGCCGGCACGGCGGGCGGCGCGGGTCCGGCCGCCAGGACGCGATCGGGCTGCGGCAGCAGCACCGGGTCGTTGCGCAGGATCGCCACCTCGAGCCGCTGGAGTTCGAGGCTGGGGTCGATGCCGAGCTCGTCGGCCAGGCGGCGGCGGGCTCTCCTGGCCTCCTCCAGGGCCGTGTGCGTCCGCCCGCTGCGGTACAGGGCGATCATCAGCTGGCAGGTCAGCCGTTCGCGGAACGGATGGCATCGGGTCAGCTCGGTCAGCTCGTCCAGCAGCTGGCGGTGGCGGCCGAGCCGTAACCCGGCGTCGATCTTGTCCTCCAGCGCCACCAGCCGCGACTCCTCCAGGCCGCTGCCCAGGCGCTCCTGGGTCTCCGGAGGCGCCGCCCCGGCCAGCACGGGACCGCGCCACAGGCTGAGGCCCTGGTCGAGCAGCGCCACCCGGCGCTCGTCGTCGGGTTCCGCCCGGGCCCGCTGCACCAGGCCGCGGAAGCGATGGGCGTCGATCCGCTCCGGGTCGGTGCGCAGGATGTATCCCGCGCCCTGCGCCGTCAGCGTGGCCTCGGCCTGGGCGGGGTCGGCGCGGGCCAGGATCGAGCGCAGCTGGGAGACCGACACCCGGATCGCGTGCTGTGCCGTACGCGGGCGGGACCCCGGCCAGTTCAGCTCGACCAGCCGCTCCACCGTGACGGGATGGTTGGCCTCCAGAGCCAGAACCGCGAATGTCAGCCGCTGTTTGCGTGGGCCCAGTCCGACGCGCTGCCCGTCCGAGTAGGCTTCGACGGCGCCGAGCAAGCGGAACTCCAACATGAGTCACACTCCGGTTTGGATTTCGCTCTCATGGTCTGTCAGGCGTTGGGGTTTCTCAAGACCTCGAAATCAGTCTCCGACGGCGCTTTGATCGGACTCTGAAGTAACTATGAACGCCCTCTCCCACTATTTACTCGGAGCCAGAACAATGACGCTGAGGGTGGGCAATGGCTGATTTTCCGGCTGTCGCGGAGGCGCCGCCGCCGCGGACCTTTCGGCTGGCGCACGCCTCGCGCGGCGCGGTCATGGACTCGGCCCGGCTGGCGCTGCCCTGCGCGATCACCCGTGAGTGGGCCTGGGGGTCGGCCACCGGCTCCGGCGTGCGGGTCTGCCTGATCGACAGCGGGGTCGACGCGCCCCACCCGGTCTTCACCAGGCCCATCACCCCGCTCACGGTGACGGGTGACGGCCTGGAGGTCGTGCCCGACGAGGTCGGCGACCAGGCGGGCCACGGGACGGCCTGCGCGGGCGTCATCCGGGCCATGGCCCCGGACTGCGAGCTGACCAGCGTCCGCGTGCTCGGCAGCGGACTTCATGGCCGCGGCGAGGTGCTGCTGGCGGCGCTGGAGTGGGCCATCGAGCAGCGCTTCTCCCTGGTCAACATGAGCCTGTCGACACGTCGCGCCGAGCACAAGGAGGCCCTGCACGATCTCGTGGACAGGGCGTTCTTCGCCGGGGTCACCATCGTGGCCTCCGCCCACAACCGGCCGGTGCGCAGCTATCCGTGGCACTTCCCGAGCGTGATCTCGGTGGGTTCGCACACCTTGGCGCTCGCCGAGCACATCGAGTGCAACCCGGAGCCCCCGGCCGAGTTCTTCGCGCGCGGGATCGGGGTGGAGGTGCCGCTGCCCGGCGGCGGGACCTCGCGCCTGACCGGCAACAGCTTCGCCACACCGCACATCACCGGGCTGTGCGCGCGCGTACTGCAGCGGCACCCGGGCCTTGCCACCGGCCAGCTCAAGCACGTGCTGGCGGCCGTCGCGAACAACCGGACCTGAGGAGGCCACCATGGGCGTGGGCATCCCTGATTCCCTGACCTCCTCGCTGGGGAGGCTGTTGCGCCCCACCGAGCACGACGAGTTGCTGAGGTCGGCCGTACGGCTCGCCCGGCTGACGTTCTCGGCGTCGGCCGCGTCGGTGTTCCTGTACGACGAGGAGCGCGACCGGCTGGTGTTCGAGGCGTCGTCCGGGGAGGGCGAGGACCGGCTGCTCGGGGTGGCCATCCCGACCGGGCGCGGCGTCGCCGGGTGGGTGTTCCAGACCGGCGAGACCGTGCTGCTCAGCGACGTCCAGGAGGATCCGCGCTTCGACCGGGAGTTCGCGCAGAGCACCGGGTACGTGCCGAAGGTCCTGATGGCGGCCCCGCTGGAGCTGGAGGACCGCACGATCGGCGTGATGGAGGTGCTCGACCCGGCGCTGCAGCGATTCGGGGAGATGGCGGCCATCGACCTGTTCACCGAGCTGGCCGCCCAGACGGCGATCACGCTCACGCTCATGGCCGCCGCCCGCTCGCTGACCCGGAGCGCCAGGGAGGGCCTCACCCCCTGGAGCCGGCTGGAGATCGCGCTCAGCCGTACGGAGGCCTCCGACACCGCGGTGGACGAGCTGCTCAACGCGCTGAGCAAGTTCGTCACCGCCACCACGGGCCACGGAGCGACCTGATGCATCTGGCCGAGATGGCGGTGCTGCGCGCCGTGCCCGCCGCGGGCGTCTTCCTCGCCCTCACCCGCCGCTGCCCGCTGTCGTGCGCGCACTGCTCGACGGAGTCCGCCATGGACGGCGCGGAGCACGCGGAACGGCCCTTCCGGCGGCTGGTCGCGTCCTTCACCAGGCAGGAGCATCCGGAGTTCATCGCCATGTCCGGGGGTGAGGCGCTCCTGCGGCCGCGGCTGGTGCGCGACCTCGCCGACTCGGCGCGGCTGTCGGGGACGCGGTCGTACCTGCTGTCCGGGCTGTACTTCGCCCGGGACGGGCACGCGGTGCCGCCCGCCCTGCGGGCGGCCATCTCGGCGGTCGATCACTTCGCGGTCAGCCTCGACCGCTTCCACGAGCGGGAGGTGAGCAGGCGCGCGGCCTTCCGGGTGCTGCACGAGATCCGTTCCTGGGGGCCGCAGGTGAGCGTGCAGATCACCGGGGACGGCGGCGCGGACCCCTACGTCGCGGACCTGGTGCGCGAGGTGCGGGAGGAGTTCGCCGACCAGGTGCCCATGCTCGTGGTGCCGCTCCGGCCGGTCGGGCGCGCGAAGACCCTGGACGGCCCGCGTGCCGGCCCGAAAACCCTGCCCGCCGCGCCGGCGCCCGCGCCGTGCGAGATGGCGGCCTGGCCGCTGGTCACCTACGACGGGACGGTCCTCACCTGCTGCAACGACGACCTCGCCGCAACCGCCCGCCCGCCGCACCTGGTGCTCGGGCACGCCGATGAGGACCCCTGGCCAGTGCTGCGCCGGCGCCACCTGGACCGGCCGCTGGCGCGGGCCGTGCGGATGTTCGGGCCGCGCTACGCGAAAGCGCGGTTCGGATCGGGCGCCGCCGCTCCCGGCTACTGCGACGTCTGCGTCACCTTGCATCAGGACCGCGGGCTGGGCGAACGGGTCGCCGGGTATCTGGACTCGCCTGCCGGTCCGGCGATGGAGAGCGCCGTACGCGGTCTCGTGGAACGGCACGGCCCGTACGGCTTCGCCCGCCGCCACGGCATCACGCGCTACAGCGAGCTGGTGACGCTCGGCTGGGAGGGTCGGGAGCGGTGATGCGCCGGTTGAGGCTAGCGGACATCGAGCGGCTGCGACGTACGCGTGGCCGCACCGTGCTGCTCTACCTCACCGATCGGTGCCCGGTCGGGTGCGCGCACTGCTCCGTCGCCGCGCTCCCGGCCGGCCCGCGCATCACCGACCACCGCCTCTTCGCGGACATCCTGGCGGGGATCTGCGCCGAACCCGGCATCGAGGCCGTCGCGATCTCCGGCGGCGAGCCGTTCGCCGAGCGTCGCGGGCTGATCCTCGCCGTCGACGCGTTCGCGGACGCGGGCAAGGACGTCGTGCTCTTCTCCAGCGGCCACTGGGCGTCGGGGCCCCGATGCCCGCGGTGGATCACGCGGGTGCTGGAACGGTCCTCGACCGTGATCCTCAGCACGGACCGCTTCCACCAGGCCACCGTCGACCGGCTGCGGTTCGGCCGCGCCGTCGCGCACGCGGCGCGGGCCGGCTGCCACATCGTCCTCCAGCTCCTGGACGAGCCCGGCGCGGTGCCGTTCGCCGAGGGGATCCTCCGTGACACGCTGGGGGACGACTGGCCCCGGCGCGCGGAGATCACGCTGATCACCCCGCTGCGGGCGGGCCGTGGCAGCGGCGTCTTCGCCATCGGGCGCCGCTACGGCGTCGCCGAGCTGGGCGCGTGCCCGCTGACCGCGTCGCCGACCGTCCGCTACGACGGCGTGATCACGGGCTGCTGCAACGAGAGCGTCATCACGGGCGGCGGCCCTCAGGGACTGCGGCGGCGGGCGACCGGCGCGGCCGAGGTGCGCGCCGCGCTGGCCGCGTTCCGCGACGACCCGCTGCTGCGCGCCGTCGGTTCGGTCCGGCCGGACGACCTGGTACGGCTGCCGCCGTTCGCCGCGCTCGCCCGCGCCCGCTACCCGGACGTCTGCGGCCTGTGCTGGCGCCTGCACGAGACCGCCGGGGACGACGGGGCCCGGTTGCTGACCGCCCTCATGGGCCGGGGAGGCGGGACATGACCACCAGCCTGCGCCTGATGGCCAAGATCGACCTCGTCATGCCCGCGCTGCTGGCCAGGACGGAGCGGATGTGGCGGCATCCCGCACCACGCGAGCTCTACCTGGAATGGCTCAGAGCCCTGCACGGCATGCTGCGCGCGACCGTGCCGCTCATCCTCGACGCCACCACGGCGTGCCTGGCCCGCGACGACGAGATCGCGCGGGGCGTCGCCGTCTATCTGGCCCGTCACGTGCACGAGGAGTACGGCCACGACCAGGACGTGGTGAACGACTACGCCCGCGCGGGAGGCGACGCCGAGACCCTGTTCACGGACCCGCCGCCGCCCTGCGTCGCCGCGGTGGTCGGCAGCCAGTACTACTGGATCAGGCACGCCCACCCGGTGGCGCTGCTCGGGCACGTCGCCGTCCTGGAGGGCTACCCTCCCCCACCCGATCTGGCGCCCCTGCTCTCCCGGCGCACGGGCCTGCCGCTGGACGCGTTCCGCACGCTGGTGACCCATGCCGTCCTGGACGGCACGCACCGCGAGGAGCTGTGGCGCGCGATCGACGGGCTCCCGCTCACCCCCGAGGCGGAGTCGCTGATCGGCCTGAGCGCACTCAACACGGCATACGGCCTGGCGCAGCTCGTCGACGCCGTCCAACTGCGCGCGAACGCCGCAGGAAAGGAGAGGTCATGGCGACCATCGACCAATTGGAAGCCGCCGGCTTCGACCTGACGACCGCGTCAGAGGAGCAGATCGCGGTGCTGCAGTCGCTCAGCGACGAGGAACTCCAGGTGCTCGCCTCCATCAAGGCGCGCATGGAGGACGCCGCGGACGTCGAAGCGCATGCGTACGCGAGCGGCGGCTGGTGCTGGTGACCGGTGATGCGACCCTGCGCTCAATGCGGCGGTGAGAACCCCGCCGCCGCCCGCTTCTGCATGTCGTGCGGCAGTGCCCTGTCCCCCGCGTCCGCCCCCCGTACCACCCTGCGGTTCGTGACCGTGCTCTTCGGCGACGTGGCCGGCTCGACAGAGCTCGCGCGCGGCCTCAGTCCCGAGGTCTGGCAGGGCACGCTGGCCACGTACTTCGCCGACGTGAGCCGGGCGGCGACCGAGCAGGGCGGCCGGGTGGAGAAGTTCATCGGGGACGCCGTGGTCGCGGTCTTCGGGGTGGAGGCCACCCACGAGGACGACGCGGTCCGCGCGGTGGAGTGTGCCCGGGTCTCCCTGGAGAGGATCGCGCGCCAGGCCGCCGACCTGCGCCGTACGCGAGGGGTGGACTTCTCGGTCCGCTTCGGGATCGCCTCGGGACAGGTCGCCCTCTCCGAGCGGGACTCCTCGTTCGCGATCGGCGAGGTCATGAACCGCGCCGCCCGGCTCCAGGCCGCCGCGCCGGCCGACGGCATCGTCATGGACGTGCGGACCTGGCTGCTCGTACGGGGAGCCGTACCCACCCGGTCCATCGAGCCGATCGCGGCCAAGGGCTTCAGCCGGCCGCTGCGGGCCTGGCAGATCGCCGACACCCCGGAAGGACGCGCCGACGAGGCGCGCACGCCGATGGTGGACCGCCGTTCCGAGCTGGACGAGCTCGTCGCCGCGCTGCGGGACGGTCTGGGCCGGCCGGGCGTCCCCGCCGTGGTGCTGTCTGGCGAGCCGGGCGTCGGGAAGTCCCGGCTGGTGGCCGAGGCGGCGCGGCGGATGGCGCCGGACGCGCGGTTCCTGACCCTGCGCTGCCGGCGCGACGGCCGGCGGCTGGGCTACTGGCCCCTCTACCAGCTGGCCGAGGCCCTGGGGGGAGACGTGCCGAGGGGGCAGGGGCCCCAGGGCAAGGAGGAGATCTTCTGGACGCTGCGGGAGCTGCTGCGGGAGGCGGCGGAGCGGCGTCCGGTCGTCCTCGTCCTCGACGACTGCCAATGGATGTCCCCGGCGGTGCGGGAGTTCGCGGAGGGCCTGGACGATCCGGACCTGGACGTCCGGGCCGTGCTGATGCTCAGCGGCCGGGTGGACGAGCCGCCGCTGACCCGGGGGCCGGTGACCACGCTGCGCGTCCCGCCCCTCGGCCCGGCGGACGCCCAGGAGCTGGCGGAGACCGTCGCCGCCCGGCTCGGGCCGCTCCCGCTGAGCGACGACCTCGCCCGGCGCAGCGCCGGCAACCCGCTCTACCTCGAACAGCTCGTCCACCTGCAGGTGGACGCCGAGGGCCGGACCGATCTCATCGCGCCGAGCGCGGAGGCGGCGGTGGGCGCCCGCCTCGACCAGCTGGGCGTGGACGCCCAGCGGCTGCTCGCCATCGCCGGCGCGCTCGGCGGCGGCTGCGTCGCCGGGGATCTGGAGCAGGTCGCCGCGGCCCTGGACCCGCCGCTCGACCAGACCTTCGACGAGACGCTCGCCCAGCTGCTCGGCGACGGGCTGCTGGTCACCCGGGCGAGCCCGGCCGGCGAGCTGGAGGTCGAGTCGCCGGTCGTCGCCGAGGTCGCGTACGGCCGGTTGCCGCTCGCCGACCGCGCCCACGTGCACGCCCAGGTCGCGGACCTGGCCGAGGCCCGCGTCGACCGCCATCCGTCGGAGATCGAGCTGTGCGCCCTGCACGCCGGGCGCGCGCACGCCGCCTGGCTCGAACTGCGCCCGGGCGGGCCGGAGGAGCGGCACGCCGCCGCCCGCGCGGCGCGTGCTCTGTGCTCCGCCGCCCAGTTCGCGGTCTCGCGCGGCGACCTGTCGATGGCGCTGCAGACCGCGAGCCAGGTCTCCCGGCTCGACTCCGGCCTGCCCGGCCTCGAACTGGAGATCGCGGCCGTCGAGACGTACGCCACGGCCGCCGCCGGGCGGGCGGACGAGACCCTGGCCCGGATCGCGGAGGCCAGGAAGCGCTGGGACACCGACGACAATCTGGCGGCCGCGGTGCAGCTCACCCTCAACGAGGCGGTGGCCCGCTCCACGATGACCGGGCGATGGCACCGGTCCCTGATCGGCCAGGCGCGCGAGCTGGCGTACCGGGCCGACGACCCGGCGGCGTACGCCAGGGTGCTGCTGCTCGAAGGCATCGGGCACATGGAGGACGGCGACTACGTGACGGCCGAAGGCGTGCTGCACGAGGCGTTCGGCCACGCGCGGCGGGCCCGCTGGTGCTTCGGCGCCACCGAGATCCACGGGAACCTGGCGCTCTGCCTCGCCTACGGCGACACCCCCGCCCCGGCGGCCACGGCGATCTGCGCGCAGCTGCACGCCGAGCTCAAGGACGCCCATACGGTACGCGCGGCCGTCGGCTGCCCGGCGGCCCTGCTCGCGGACATGACGTGCGACTCGGCCGCCGCCACGAACCTGCTCGACGAGGGCCGGTCCATCCTGGCCGGGATCGGGCACCAGCCCGGCCTGGCCGGGCTCGACATGTTCCGCGCGACCCTCGCGGAACGGCACGGCGACCACGGCGGCGCCGGGCAGGCCCTGGAGCGCGCCATCCGGCGGTTCGACGCGATCGGGTTCAGCGCGGGCGCGCAGTCGGCCAGGCTCTGGCACGCGACGTTCGGCGGGTACGACCCGCCCGACGCGGGTCCGCCCGACGCGGGTCCGCCCGGTACGCAGAGCGCCGGCAGCTGGGACGTCGAGGTCCTGATCGAGCAGGCCGCCGCGGCCGCCGCGCTCCGCGAGGGCCGCCCGGACGCCGCGGCCGAGCACGTGGCCCGCGCCGGCGCCCGCCTCGACGGGGTGCGCGGCGCAGGCGCCCGGATCACGCCGCTGCTCGTGTCGCTGCGGCTGGCGGCCGGCTGCCGGGACCGCGGGCTCGTCGAACGGGTGGCCGGCCTCGCAAGGGCGGGCGCCGAGGTGAAACGCGACGTCAGAGCCCTGCGCACGATCGACGCGCTCGTATGAGCCGACTATGAACCGACTCTGAAGCCCCTCCCTGACGATCGTAGAGACGGCACCGAGGAGGTGGGCGAATGAAGCGGTCGGCGGAATCCGAGGTCCTGCCGGGGACGGTCCTGGAGGACACGGCGGAGCGCTGGCTCCAGTTCGGTCTCACGCCGATTCGGGAGCGGTCCGGCGACCTCTACGCGGAGCTGGCCGGGACCGCCCGGCAGGCCGTCCGCGACGGGCTGGCCCACGACTTCTTCTTCATGCACAAGCCCCCCGGCCTGCGCATCCGTTTCCGGCCGGCGTCGCCCGAGCTCGACCCGCTGGTGCGCGACCGGCTGACCGCCTGGCGGAGGGACGGCGTGCTCGGCGACTGGCGTCCCGGCGTGTACGAGCCGGAGACGTACCTGTTCGGCGGGCCGGAGTCGATGCGCAGCGTCCATCGGGTCTTCACCGCCGACTCGCTGGCCTGGCTCGACTACCACCGGCTCCGCCTGGCCGGTCACAACCCCGGGCCCTCGTGGGCGATGTCGCTGCTGCTGCTCCGGTCGCTGTTCGGCGCGCTGCAGATCGTGGGCTGGGAGGATCTCGGGGTCTGGGAGCGGGTACGACGGCACCGTCCCCTCGCCGCGACCGCCGTCGCGGATCCGCGGTTCGCGCGGCTGGCCGCGGCGCTGCGGGAGGTCTGGCCGTCGCCCGACGCGCTGGCCGCCAAGCTGTCCCCCGAGGCGGCGGACCTCGCCGAGGACCACCGGCAGGTCGTCCGGCAGGAGGGCGAGCGCTGGTTCCGCGACTACTTCGAGAGCGGATCGGCCGCCATGGGACCGCGCGCGGTGGCGTCGTACCTGGTCATCTTCCACTGGAACCGGGCGAACCTGCCGTCGGTGCGGCAGGCCCTGATCGCCGAGGCGCTGCTGGCCCGTGAAGAGGGTGACGCGCGGTGACCACGATGAGCGAATCGGCCGTGCTCCGCGTCGCGGGGCTGCCCATCCGGCTCTGGCTGGCGGCCTCCTCCCCCGACCTGTTCGCGTGCGTACGCGCGCTGAACCACGTCCATGACGACTACCTCCGGGAGGCGTCCGACCTCGCCGGACGGCTCGGGGACGAGGTGGTGCCGAGGCCGGAGCTGCCGGCCGCGGCCCGGCGGGCGGTCCTCGCCGTACGGCGCCGCCTGCACCAGGGCCAGGCCCTCACCGGCGACCAGGCCCGCCGCCTGCGCGAGATCGTGACCGCCCCGGGCCTGACCGCCCACCTGGACCGCGTGGCCTCGCTGTCCGCCGAGCTGCTGCGGCTGGAGGAGCAGGCCGGGGCCCAGGTCGAGAAGGAGCACGACCGCCTGCTGGCGGCACCGTGGAACCTGCTCGGCTCCGTGCCCGGCGGCCGGGCCTGCCTGACCTCCGACGTGCTCGCGGACATCGAGCGGCGGCTGGCCCAAGGCGAGCCGTGGACCTCCAAGAAGCTGCGCAGGCGCAGCGACTACCTCTGGCGGATGATCGCCCGCGGCGCGGTCAAGACCACGCCGCGGACCTGGCTGGGCCAGGTGTCACTGGTGCCCGTGGCGGAACAGTCGCCCGGCCTCTCGGTGAACGGCCAGGTCGCCGTCGACTGGACGGAGAACGTGCACGCCAGGAGGCTGGAGCTGGCACGATCGGCCGCGGACCGGCTGCGCCGGGATCACCGGCTGTCGATGACGCCCCTGCACCGGGTGGAGGGCGACCGCCTCGCGGTCTGGACGGTCGATCAGGCCTCCGCCACGCCCGACCTGCTCGCCTACCGGCTGCGGCGGAGCCCCGCGCTCGACCGCATCGTCGAGGCCCTGCGATCCGGCGTCCGGCCGGTGTCCGCGCTGGAGCCCGGCTCGCCCCCGGGTCTCGTCGGCAAGCTCGTCCGGCTCGGCGTGCTGGAGGTCTCGGCGCCGCTGAGGCAGCGGCGCGGCCGATGGGAGAAGACCTCCGGCTCGACCGCCTCCGACGCCGGTGCCGGGTTCGTCGACGTGTACCGGCGCGCCGACGGCGCCTTCACCGCCGACCTGGCGACCCTGCAGCGGGCCTTCGAGCAGTACCGCAGGCTCGGCCTGCTGATCGGCGAGGACGAGCCCAAGCCGGAGAGCAGGCTCCGGGAACGGATCGGCCCGCGACCGCGCCCCGTCATGGACGTGTTCGCCGAGGAGCTGGCGGCCCGGACCGAGGAGGGAGAGCTGAACCACCGGGCTCTCCCGCAGAACTCCTGGCCACCGGCACACCGCCCCGGCTCCGGCTACGCGCGGCTCCTGGACCTGATGGCCGCGTCGCCGGACGCGGCACCCGTCATCGACATCACCCCGGCGATGCTCGACGCCGTCGGGGCACCGGACGCCCCGATCACCTGGCCGGTCGACTGCGTGGTCCGCCCGCTCCCCGGCGGCGGGTGGGTGCTGGACAACGCCGGCCCGGCCGCGGTCCTCGACGCGCGCTTCGTCGAGACGCTGCGGCGGCTGCACGGGACGGTGCCGGCTGCCGACGCCTACCGGGCGTTCCTCGCCGAGCTCGACCGAATCAGTGGCGTACCGTCAGTGGAGCTGCTGATTCCGCCACTGGTACCGCAGGCCGCCAACGCGATCCGCAGGCCGAGGTACACCTCCCTCTGGACCGGCGACCCCGACCCCGGCCATTACGGCACGACGTGGCGTACCGGGGCGGCGCGGTACCTGCCGCTGGGAGAGCTCACCGCGCATCGTGAAGCGGATCGGGTCGTGATCTCCCACGCCGGGAGACCCGTACGGATCTGCACCCATGCGACGCGCAGCCCCCTGACGCCGTGGAGCGTGCTGACCCGGATCCTGTGCGCCGACTCCCAGCAGCATGCCCCCCGGTACCGCCGGTTGCGCTGCTCGCTCACCGCGTTTCCCGGACGCTCCTTCGTCCCCCGGATCACCGTGGCGGGATCGCTGGTGGTCTCCGCCGCGCAGTGGCGGATCGCCGCCGATCGGCTGGACCTCGCCGGCGGAGACCTGGCCGGGCTCCGGGCGCTCAGCAGGCTGCGGGACCGGCTCGGGCTGCCCCGGTGGGTGTTCGTCGCCGGCCCGTCCGGATACCGCCCGCTGGCCTGCGACCTGGAAAGCGTGCGCGCGGTCCGGGTGTTCGAGCAGGCCCTGAAGGAACTCGCGGCCGGGGACGAGCTCACCGTCACGGAGATGTTGCCCGCGGCCGACGACCTGAGCGCGTTGGACCACGGTACCGAGCGGGTGGCCGCCGAGGTCGCCGTTCGATTGCCCCACGCGGTGCCGCCCACAGCGCTGGCGGTCGCCGCGGCCCAGATTTCGGCCGGAACGACGTGACCGGCCGGATGCCCGAAACACCCCGTCAAGACAAGACAGAAAGGTGGCCAGCCATGTCCGAGAACACCACCCCCGAGCCCCAGGACACCCCCGAGCCCCAGGACGACGTCGAGGAACTGGTCGACGAGCTCGAGGTCCACAGCATTTCGGACCCCGCGTTCACCGACCCGTGCAGCGGAATGTGCACCGGGACCTGCTGAACCGCGATCGCCAGGGGCGCCGCGAACAGGCGGCGTCCTTGGCGATCCACATGTGAGCCGGCATCCGCTGAAAGGGCATCGTCGTGACATCGACCCACGTGCTCGAACGAGCCGCCGTGCAGGCGGTCGCCGAGACACTCCTTCGGGAATACGCCGTGCCGGCCGAGCCGGCGCAGAACAGGCCGGACTCCGGACCGGCCATCCTCGCCGCGCTGGCCGCGGGTCAGACTTGTCCGCCGGACGAGTCAGCCGCCTCCCGCGCCGTGGTCACGTGGCTGCGCGACTTCCGCAGCCCTCACTACCACCCGGGCCTTTTCGGCGGCGGCGCGTCGTCCAGGATGTTCGGCCTGCGGATCGCCGCCACGGCGTGGCCGCGGCTGAACGAGCCGCTGGCGAAACAGCGGGCCAGGCTCATCGAGTACGTGGCCGCCCCGCGCTGGCGGACCGCGAACGTCGGATGGGAGGACTACGACCTCATCGTGGGCCCGGCGGGTGTCCTCGTGGCGTTCGCCATCGATCCCGGCATCGACGCCGCAGGCCGGGCACCGCTGATCGCCCGGCTGGCGCTGCTCTGCGAGGACGAGGCACTGTCCAGGTTGCGGGTGGGCCAGTACCAGGGCGAGAAGCTGCGCGGCTGGAACGTCGACCGCATCAATCTGGGCCTGGCCCACGGGCTGCCCGGCATCGTGACCGCCCTGCGCGCCGCCGCCGACGCCGACGGGCTGAGCGAGGAGCTGAACGACCTGCTGCGCCGGCTCGCGGGCCGGCTGGTGGCCGAATCCTACGTCGACGACAGAGGAGTGATCACCTGGCCGTTCGGGACCACCCGGCTGGACGGCCATCGCGCGCCTAAGGGAGACGGGCGGCGGCAGGCGTGGTGCTACGGCTGTCCCGGCAACGCCTGGACACTGTGGGAAGCCGCACGCGTGCTCGGCGACGGCGACCTGGCCGCCTTCGCCCTCGAGTCGGCGCGATCGTTCCTGGCGGCGTACGACGATGACCTTTATCTGGACGACCTGGGCATCTGCCACGGGGCCGCCGGACTGATGCTCGTGTTCGACTCCTTCGCCCGATGCGCCGGGCTGCCGGAGGCGGCGAAACTCGCGGATCACCTGACGGACCACCTCATGGGCCGCCTCGACGATCCCGCCGCGCTCGCGGAGACCGGGTGGTCATTACTGATGGGCGCACCCGGGATGCTGTCCGCGCTGCTGACGAGGAGCGGAGGTGACCGGCGATGGCTGGCCGCACTGGGACTGAGGTGACCCGCGGTCGCGGCGCGAGCGGCGTGCTGGAGGTGGTCCGCCTCCTGCCGCGCGTGTCGCTCCCGCTGACCGCTGCCCTGACCGCCGTCGTGCTCCTGCAGGCCCTGCTGAGCAGCGGATTCATGCTGGCCGGCGCCGCCGTCGTCGGAGACGTGGCAAGCCGTGCGGCCGGGGACGCGGGCCTCGCGCTGGATCTGGCCGTCTTCATCGCCGTCTTCGTGGCGCGGCTGGCCCTCACGCCCGTCCTGGGGATGATCTCCGCCGAGCTGGCGCGGCGGCTCAACGCGGCTCTCGGCCAGACGACCCTCGAAGGAGCGCTCCGGCCGGTCGGCATCGGTCATCTCAGCGATCCCGCGATCGCCGACCGCATCCAGCTCGCGCAGGGACTGGCGACGGGCTATCCGCCCGGCGACGCCGTGACGTCTCTCACGAGGCTCGCGACCAGCCGGTTGGGCGGGCTCGCCGCGGCGATCCTGCTCGCCACCGTCGAATGGTGGCTGCCGCTGCCGCTGGCCGCCGCCTGGATCACGCTGTCCCGATGGCGGCTGCGCGAGGTCAGGAAGGCCGTGGACGCCGAGGAAGAGTCGATGCCCGCGCTCCGGCAGGCCGCCTACGCCCGGGATCTCGCGATCGGCGACGCCGCGGCCAAGGAGGTCAGGGTCTTCGGCTTCCAGGACTGGCTGCACGACCGCTTCACCCGGGCCTGGCTGGCCGGCATGGACACGCTGGCCGGGTCGGACCGGCTGCTCAGCAGGACGGTGGGCCCGGTCGTGCTGGCGCTGTCCCATGCCGCCGTGTTCGCGTACCTGGCCTTCGCCGTGGCGGGCGGGCGGCTCGACGTGGAGTCGATCACCGTCGCCCTGCAGGCCATCGCGGCCATGGCCGCGCTGGGCTGGATCGGGGACATCCAGTGGATCCTGGCCCAGGCGAGCGCCACCGTGCCGCACGCCCTGGCGGTCGGCCGGCTCGGGGTGGAGGCCGAGCTCAGCCGGCCGGACACCGTCGCGCCGGACGAGCGGTGGCCCGCGCAGGAGATCCGGTTCGAGGACGTACGGTTCGGCTACCCCGACCGTCCGGTCCTGAAGGGCCTGGACCTGAGCATCCCGGCAGGTTCGTCACTGGCGATCGTCGGGATGAACGGCGCGGGCAAGAGCACGCTGATCAAGTTGCTGGCCCGGCTCTACGACCCCGTCTCCGGCCGGATCACGGTCGACGGCGTGGACCTGCGTACCCTCGACCCGCTCGCCTGGCGCCGCCAGCTGGCGATCGTTTTCCAGGACTTCGTCCGCTACGAGCTGTCCTTGCGGGACAACGTCGGATTCGGACGGCTCGACGCCGACCGCTCCAACGGCGCGTTCGACCGTGCCGCCAAGCTCTCCGGCCTCAACGACTTCCTGCCCAGGCTCCCGGCGGGGTGGGACACCCCGCTCAGCCGCAGGTTCGAGGGCGGCACCGACCTGTCCGGCGGCCAGTGGCAGCGCGTCGCGCTGGCCCGCGCGCTGTTCGCGGTCGAGCACGGCGCCCGCGTGCTCGTCCTCGACGAGCCGACCGCCAACCTCGACGTGCGCGCCGAGGCCGAGATCTACCAGCACTTCCTGGAGATCACCCGCGGGCTCACCACGATCCTGGTGTCCCACCGGTTCGCCACGGTACGGCTGGCGGACCGGATCTGCGTGATCGACGGCGGCGAGGTCATCGAGTACGGCTCGCACGAGGAGCTGATGGCGCTCGACGGGCGGTACGCCCACCTGTTCACCCTGCAGAGCGCGCCGTTCAGGGAGGCCCGCCATGTCTGACCGAACCTCCCCGCGCGTCGCCGTCCGGGCCATGGCCCTGCTGATCGGGGCCGCCTTCAAGGCCGACGCTCCCCGGGCCGCCCTCGTCCTCGGGCTCGCGCCCGTGGTCGGCGCCGTCGCCGCCGTGACGGCGGTCGGCCTGCAGCGCATGGTGAACTCCGCGGTCGAGGCGGACCTGCCCGGCATGCTGACCGCCGCCCTCATCCTGGCGGGCGCGCTCGTCGCCGGCCAGGTCGCGGGCACGGTCGCCGCGGACCTGCGCATCCGGCTGCAGCAGCGGGTCGGGCTCCTGCTCGACCAGCGCATCATGGCGATGACCAGCGGGCTGCCGCACCTGGACCACCACGAGTACCCGCCCTATCAGGACCAGCTCGAACTGCTCCGCAGCCACCGCACCTCGCTCGGCTCGGCCTTCGGGGCCCTGGTGGAGAACCTGCGGGCGATCGTCGCCTTCGGCTCCACCGTCGCGCTGCTGATGAGCGTACGCCCGGAGTTCCTCCTCCTGCTGCTCCTGGCCCTGCCCACGGTGCTCGCCGTACGGCGCGGCGAGCAGGCCACCGCCAGGGCGGAGGAGACGACCGTGGCGCCGGCGCGGCTGCGGCAGGGGCTGTTCACGACCGCCTGCTCCCCGAGCGCGGCCAAGGAGCTGCGGGTCTTCGGCCTGCAGGAGGAGATCGCGGGCCGCCACCGCGCCCTGTGGGAGCAGGTCGACAGGCCCCGGCGGCAGGCGGAGGCCCGTACAACCATGTGGACCTCCGTCGGCTGGCTGATCTTCGGCGCGGGCTTCGCCGGCGCGCTCTACCTCGTCGTCACGGCGGCGGTGCGGGGTCAGGCGAGCCCCGGTGACGTCGTCCTCACCATCGCGCTGGGCGGCCAGCTGACCGGCAGCGTCTCCGGGTTGATCCAGATGCTCACCTGGATGCAGAAGACGCTGCGCGCCATGGGCTACTACCTGTGGCTGGACGACCATGCCAGGGCCCGCATCCGGCCGCGGGAGGCGGGCGCCCCCGCGCCCTCCGCCGGCTCCGACCTCGTCCTGGAGAACGTCTCCTTCAGCTATCCGGACGCCGCCCGGCCGGTGTTGCGGGACGTGTCGCTGCGGCTTCCCGCCGGCCGCACCGTGGCAGTCGTCGGCGAGAACGGCGCCGGCAAGACGACGCTGGTCAAGCTGCTGTGCCGGCTGTACGACCCCACCGCGGGCCGGATCACGTACGGCGGGAGCGACCTGGCCGGCTACGACGTCCAGGCCTGGCGCGACCGGGTGACGGCCTGCTTCCAGGACTTCTGCCGCCTGGAGTTCCTGCTGCAGGAGTCGGCCGGCATCGGCGACCTGCCCCGCATCGACGACGAGCCCGCCGTCAGGGACGCCCTCGACCGCGCGGGCGGGTCCGGCCTGCCCGGCCTGCTCCCCCATGGCCTGCGGACCCAGCTCGGCCCCACCTTCCCGGGCGGCACCGACCTGTCGGGCGGGCAGTGGCAGAAGGTCGCGCTGACCCGTTCGATGATGCGGGACGCGCCGATCCTCCGCGTCCTCGACGAGCCGGCCGCCAGCCTCGACCCGGCGAGCGAGTACGAGATCTTCCGGCGCTTCCAGATCGCCGCGAACCAGACGGAGAACGGCACGATCACGGTCTTCGTCTCCCACAGGTTCGCCACCGTGCGCACCGCCGACCTCATCGTGGTCCTGGACGGCGGCACGATCCGCGAGCTGGGCAGCCACGCGGAGCTCATGGCCCTGGACGGCCTGTACGCCACGCTCTACCGGCTGCACGCCAAGGGGTACGAGGAGACGAAGCCTTCGTGGACCGACGCCCTGGACAAGGACTTCGAGGACGCGCCACCGGTGGCGGCCGAACTCTAGGAGTAGCGCTCGCACACCGTGAACGCCACACTCCTGGTGGCCTTCGACGGTGTCAGCAGGTGGAAGACGATCGTGTGCCGGCCCGGTTCGAAGGCTCCGAAGGGGTTACGCCGGTTCTTGGTCGTGCCGGTCACCCAGTCCGTCTTCCAGCCCTCGTCCTGGCCGTCCACCACCCAGCGGTAGCCGTACTCCACCTGCCTGCCCGACGGGCCCCTGAGCGAGGCGACCGGGAAGAGGCTGGGCGACCAGCAGCCCTTCTCGGTCTGCAGGCCGTCCAGCGTCAGCGACACCAGGCGTACGGTCCCCGCCGGCGCGGCCGTGGTCTTCGTGGCCCTCGTGGGCGTGGGGGTCGGCCGGGCGCGGGAGACGGTGGGGGTGGAGCCGGCCGTCCTGGTGGGACGCGCCTTCCTGACCGGCGCGCTGGGTGTCCTGGCGGGGGTCCTGGCAGGCTTCTTGGCCGACGCGCTGGGTGTGCCGGTGGCTCCCTGGCCCGCGGCCGAGGGTGAGGGCGCGGGTGTCGTCGCCACGCTGGGGGCGGCCGTCGTCGCCGGTGCGGGCATCCACATGATCGCCCCGGCCACCAGGGCCCCGGCCACCGCCAGCGCCCCGGCGCCCGCCAGCAGCGCCTTTCCGCGCGGGCGGCGGGCCACGGTGCCGTCCCGGCGGCTCGCGACCTCGCCCGTCGGGCCGGTGGGCGGGGCGCCGATGAGCCGGAGCAGGACGTCCTGCATGGCGGGCCGGGCCGCGGGGTCCTTGGCCAGGCAGGCCAGCACGATCGGACGCAGCGGACCCGGCAGGTCGCCCAGGTACGGCTGGTCGTGCAGGATGCGCCGGATCACCGCGGGCAGCGAGTCGTTGCCGAACGGAGGCGTCCCGGTGGCGGCGAACACCATCACCGACGCCCACGCGAACACGTCCACCGCGGGACCGAGCGGGGCGCCCGCGAGCTGCTCGGGCGCCATGTACGCGGGCGTGCCGACGATGCTGCTTGTCACGGTCAGCGAATGGCCGGCCGCGCGGGCGATCCCGAAGTCGATGACCCGCGGCCCGTCCCGGCCGAGCAGCACGTTCGCGGGCTTGAAGTCGCGATGCACCACCCCGGCCCGGTGGATCGCCGCCAGCGCGGTCGCGGTCGCCACCGCGAGCCGCTGCAGGTCGGCGCCGAAGTGGCGACCGGCCTGATGGAGCGAAGACCCCTCGACGTACTCGGTCACGATGTACGGCCGCCCGCCCAGCGAGGCGTCGAGCACCTGGGCGATGCAGAACGGCTCCACCCGGCGCGCCGCGTCGATCTCCTTGGCGAAGCGATGGTCGTCGGCCAGTCCGTCCACCAGCACCTTCACCGCGACCCGCCGCCCGTCGGGCCCCTGCCCGAGGTAGACCACGCCCTGGCCGCCCACGCCCAGCCGCCCGAGCAGCCGGTAGGGGCCCACGGCCGGGGGATCCTCGGGCAGGAGCGGGTTCATCACTCCGTCCCGACCGGGCAGATGGTGAACGAGAGAGCCCTGGACGCCGTCGCGGGCGAGGTGACGCGGAGGGTGATCTTGTGAGGTCCGTTCGACTTCACGAGCGGGCCGACGACCTGCATGGTGTGGGATTCGGCGATGACGGACTCGGAGCGCTCGACCACGCGTCCGTCCAGGATCCATTCGTAGTGGAACCTGGTGGCCAGCTTGGTCCCCTCGACCAGGCCGAAGGTGTTGGTCTGGCCGATCTGGCAGTCCTGGGTGTTGGCCTTCCTGGCGCCCATGGCCCGGATCCACACCACCCGGAAGGAACCACCGCCCGACGAGGGCTTCGCCGACGCGGTCGTCGGCTTGGGAGCGGGCTGCGTCGGCTTCACGGTCTTCTTCACGGTCGGGGTCACCGGCTCCGACGGACTCTTGCTCCTTTTCGGACGCTGGCGCGCTTTGGTCGAAGTCGGAGTCGAAGTCGGAGTCGAAGCGGGAGCCGGGGTCGAGGTCCGGGCCGGCGTCCCGGCGGAGGTCAACGCCAGTGCCTGCGTACTCGGCCGCTGTGGCTGGAACCGGACGTTCGTGGCCGCCCAGGCGACGGCGCCCGCGACCGCCAGCGCCCCCACCCCGGAGACGACCGCGATGACCGCCGTCCCCTTCCCGCGCCGCCGCCGTCCCGGGACCGTGGACACACCGCTGCCGCCGCCGGCCCCGGCCGGCGGCCCGGGGGCCTGCCCGCCCAGGAGCCACAGCAACACGTCCTGCATGCTCGGCCGGTGGGCCGGATCCTTGGCCAGGCACGCCAGGAGGATCGTGCGCAGCGGTTGCGGCAGGTCGCCGACCCGCGGCTCGTTGTGCAGGATGCGGTTGATCACCGCGGGCAGCGAGTCCTCGCCGAACGGAGGCGTCCCCGTGGCGGCGAACACCATCACCGACGCCCACGCGAACACGTCCACGGCCGGCCCGATCCGCTCACCGGCGAGTTGCTCGGGCGCCATGTACGCGGGCGTCCCCACGATGCTGCTGGTGGCCGTCGCCCCCGCTTCGACGGACCGGGCGATCCCGAAGTCGATCACCCGCGGCCCGCCCTGCCCGAGCAGCACGTTGGCGGGTTTGAAGTCGCGGTGGACGATGCCCGCCTGGTGGATGGCAGCCAGCGCGGTCGCGGTCGCCACCGCGAGCCGCTGCAGGTCGGCACCGACGTGACGACCGGCCTGCTGGAGCGAGGGCCCTTCGACGTACTCGGTCACGATGTACGGCCGCGGGCCCAGTGAGGCGTCGAGAACCTGGGCGATGCAGAACGGCTCCACCCGGCGCGCCGCGTCGATCTCCTTGGCGAACCGCTCGTCGGCGAGCCCTTCGCGCAGCACTTTGATCGCGACCGGGCGACCGTCGGGCCCCTGGCTCAGGTAGACCACCCCTTGGCCGCCCGCACCCAGCCGCCCGAACAGCCGGTAGGGCCCCACGGCCGTGGGATCGCCCTCCCGCAGAGGCTCGACGCGCGACATGGGACTCCTGTGACGACTGTAGGGGATCTTCGGCACCATAGCGGGAAATGTCAGACGCAGTGAGCCAGTCAGGTAAACCCGCGCGAGATCAGGCGGCAGCGCCCGGCCGCTCGACCGCTCCCGCAGCATCCTGGCTAGGTGCCGGTCGAGGCGGGGGTGGGGGCGGTGGAGGAGCGGCGCAGGTCCGGGGTGGACGCGCCCACCGCGGCGACGGCGGCGAGGCAGAGCAGGCCGCCGCTGATCAGGGCCGCCGCCCCCGAGGTGGCGTCCGCGACGAGGCCTCCGCGCATGTTGCCGAGGTCGGGGCCGGCCTGCCCGACGATCTGTTCGGCGGCGCTGACCCGGCCGAGCAGCTCGTTCGGGGTGTGCAACTGGACGATCGTGCTCCGGGACACCACGGAGACGGTGTCGGCGGCGCCGGCCAGGACGAGGAAGGCCAGCCCGGCCCACGGGTCGGTCGACACGCCGAACAGCGCGAGCGCCCCGCCCCACGTGGCCGATCCGGCGAGCATGACCACGCCGGGCCGGGGCAGCCGGGTGAAGGTCCCGGAGAAGACGGAGGCCACGACGCCACCGACGGCTATGGCCGTGAGGAACAACCCGAGAGTGCGCGGGTCGCCGCCGAACCGCTCCGCGTTGATCAAGGGGAACAGGCTGATCGGCATGGACAGCACAGTGGTGGCGAGGTCGGTGAGCAGGGCTCCGCGAACGACGTGAGTGCGGGACAGGAAGGCCAGGCCGTCCAGCACGCCGCGCAGTCCGGGGCGGGCGGGCGCGCCCTCGGGACCCATCCGCGGCAGACCGATCACGCCGTAGAAGGCGGCGACGAAGGTGAGCGTGTCGATCAGGTAGCAGCCGCCGACGCCCAGCGCGCCCACGATCAGCCCGCCCAGCGCGGGGCCCATCAGCATGGCGCCCTGGAAGGAGATACGTCTCAGCGCCAGCCCGGCGGCCAGCTGGTGCTTGGGCAGGAGGTGCGCGATGAACGTACGCGAGGCCGGGCCTCCGACAGCGCCGAAGCAGGAATGCGCGACCACCAGCCCCAGGATCCCGGCGGGCGGGAGGGGCCCGAAGAAGCCCTGGAGCGTGAGAAGGAGCGAGCACACGGCATGCCCGATGGTCGTGATCAGGCAGAGTCTCCGGCGATCCACCCGGTCGACGAGCGAGCCGGCGAACAGCCCGAGCACCACGAGCGGGATCGCCTGCGCCAGGCCGACGGCGCCGGTCCACGCGGTGCTGCCGGTCATCTCCCAGACCTGGAACATCACCGCGACGATCGTCATCTGGCTGCCGAAACCGGACAGGGCCTGGCCGATCCATAACCGCCGGAACCGCGGCGACGACCGGAGCGGGGTCACGTCGAGCAGCGTGCTCCTCAGCCCCATTCGGGGTCCTGTGCCAGCTTCTCGGCGATCCGGTCGTGGAAGCTCCTGCGTTCGAGGGCCTGCTCGATGTCGGTGACGACCCGGGAGAGCGGATAGGGGAGCTCGGCCTCGAGGTCGGCGAGGGCGGCCTCGGTGGCCCGCCACTCCGCCGCCAGGCGGCCGATGACGCCTCGGGCGCGGTCGGTGAGCGTCACCTTCTTGCTGCGCGCGTCGTCGCCCGCGACGGTCTCGACCCAGCCGGCCTCGCGCATCGCGGCCACCTTCTGGCTGAGCGCGGAATGCGTCCGGTTGACCGACTCGGCCAGCTCGGTGATGGTCATCGGTCCGCGGGCGTGCAGCCGGAGCAGCTCCATCACGTAGCTCGGCTTGAGCCCCTCGATCCGCTCCTCGGCGTAGATCCGGGCGATGTCGGCGTCCATCGACGCCTGGAGCAGCCGCAGCGGGCGCCAGAGGCTCTGCCGGCTGGGATCGAGCTCATGGGGGTCGGCCATGAGCAAATCGTAACAGCACTTATATAAGCACTGTTAGATGTCAGGCATGGCGCCGCACCCGTTCGTACGCGCACCTGGCCGACCGGCCTCGCCGGAGGCGGCGAGCGGTGGCCGGAGTGCAGCAAGGCGGCACGAACACGGGCGCGGTGCGAGGCGGACGCCGTCGGCGGGACAGATACCGCCCCACGTTCCGCCGCAGGATGACGGTGCCGGCCAGCACCACCAAGGCGATGAGGAAGGCGCTTTCGGCCACTTTTCTCGCCTCCTTACAGCGACTGCTCTTCGCACGACACTCGGCGCAGGAGCTATATATCCGCCACAGGGCCGCTACAGAGCTTCAGGCTCCCGGCCAGTTTCTGAGCAGGACGTCCAGCGCGTCCAGGGCCCTGGACCACGACACGTCCGCGCTGCGCGGGTTGGTGGCGAACCGGCCCGTCGTCTCCAGGGACACGTATCCATGGAAAGTGCCGCCCAGCAGCCGTATCGCGTCCGTCTGGTCGGGGTCCGACAGGTCGTAGCCGCGCAGGAGCGCCCGCGCCAGCTCCGCGTGCCGGCCCGCCGCGCTGGTGGCCGCCGCCACCGGGTCGAGTTCGAGCTGCGCCGCGGCGTACCTGCCCGGGTGCTCCTTCGCGTAGTCCCGGTAGGCGTTGGCGAAGGCCACCAGCGCCTCCTTGCCCGCCCGGCCGGCCAGCGCCGCGGCGACCCTGTCGGCGAGCTCCCCCATGGCCAGCTCCCGCACCCTGAACCGCAGGTCCTGCGCGTCCTTGACGTGCGCGTACAGGGCCGCGGGCTTGACCCCGAACCCGCGCGCGAGCGCCGAGACGGTCACGTTCTGGAAGCCGATCTCGTCGGCCAGGTCCGCCGCCGCCCTGGTCAGCCGCTCCGGGGTCACTCCCGCCCGCGCCATGCGCCCACCCTTCTTACACCTTTTAAGTATTTGCATAATAGCCTTAAGGAGAGCTAGCCTCGCCGCCCATGAGACCAGTCACCGAGCGGGACATCCGCACATCGTTCATCAACTGCTCGAAGGGCGAGACCCAGCGCCTCAGCGTGCCCAGGGACTTCACGCAGAGCCCCTGGGAAGACCTCGACTTCCTCGGGTGGCGAGATCCGGGCGCGCCCGAACGCGCCTACCTGGTGGCCGAACGCGACGGCTCCTTCGTCGGGATCGCGCTCCGGGTGACGTCCGGCACGTCGCGCGGCTTCACCTCGCGCAGCATGTGCTCGCTGTGCCTGACCATGCACACCAGCGGCGGCGTCGCGCTGATGACCGCGCGCCGGACCGGCGAGGCCGGCCGTCAGGGCAACTCGGTCGGGCAGTATCTGTGCACCGACCTCGACTGCTCCCTGTACGTACGCGGCAAGAAGAAGGCCGCGGGCGACGGAGCCATCGACGAGTCACTCAGCCTGCCGGAGAAGGTCGCCCGCACCCGGGCCAACCTGTTCGCCTTCCTGGCCAAGGTGTGACCGGCGGCGGTCGGTGTGCGTGGTGTGGACGGCGGGCCAGCCCTCGGAGGGGGCGGGCTCCCGGCACAGGCCGTTGAGGGTGGCGCGGATGACGCGTTCGGCCTGGAGGTCGAAGGCCCGGGCGTCGTCGACGCGGATCAGGCCGTCGATGAGCAGGACCGCGAGGCCGTGGATCGGCGCCCAGACCACGAACTCGGCCCCCGGGCGCGACGCCGCCGAGAGAGCGCCGAGGTCGGCGAGGCGGTCGAGCTCGGCCGTCAGGACGTCGTGCGGGTGGGGCGAGACGCGCGAGTCCGGGCCGGTGGCGCCGGCCCCGAAGACGAGGCGGGCCACGGCCGGATCCTGGACCGCCCAGTGCAGGTAGCCGCGACCGAGGGCGATCAGGCGCCGCAGAGGATCGGCGGTCTCGCCGACGGGCGCCCGCGGACCGGCACCTGCACCGCTCAGCTCGCCGGCCTGTTCGCAGGCGTCCGCCAGGAGGTCGCCGAGGCGGGAGAGGATCCGTTCGGACAGCGCGCGGACGAGCGTGTCGCGCGAGGCGAAGTGGTGGTAGGCGGCGCTGGGGCTGACGCCGACCCGGGCGGAGGCCTCGCGTAGCGACCAGCCGTCGGCGCCGCGCTCGCGCACGAGCTCCTCGGCGGCGTCCAGGAGCGCCGCGCGCAGGTCGCCGTGGTGGTAACGCCCCTTCGCCATGAGCCGATCTTAACACCGATCAGATCCGTGTTACGCTGCGCGAAAAGCCATCTCAACACTGTTCAGATTGGAGTGGGTCATGTGCCCCACCGCTTCTTCGCCGTCCGCCGGACAGAGCGTCGTGCCGGACGTCCGGCAGAGCCCGCCGCCGATCGTGCGGGGCGAGCCGGTCGAGGTGGCCGACGGCGTGTACGTCATCCCGGACGGCCGCGTCGAGCTCGTCCCCAACGTGGGCATCGTCGTGGGCGAGCGGGCCGCGCTGGTGATCGACACCGGCATGGGACCCCGTAACGGCGCCCACGTCCTGGAACAGGCCCGCCTCCTGGCCGGCGACCGGCGCCTGTACCTGACCGTCACCCACTTCCACCCCGAGCACGGCTTCGGCGCGCAGGCCTTCCAGGGGGCCGCGACCATCGTCTACAACGCCGCCCAGCGCGCCGAGCTGCGCCGCAAGGGCGCGGCCTACCTCGACATGTTCAAGGGGCTGAGCCCCGCCGTCGCGGCCGAGCTCCAGGACGTCACCCTCGTCGAACCCGACCTCGTCTACGACGGCGAGGCGGAGCTCGACCTCGGCGGCCGGACCGCGGTCCTGCGCACCGCCGGCCCGGCGCACACCGCCTCCGACCAGATCATCCTCGTCGACGACCGCATCCTCTTCGGCGGCGACCTGTTCGAGACCCGCATCTTCCCGATCACCCCGTACCTTCCGCCCCATGACGTCGACGTCGACGGCGCCCGCTGGATCGACGTCCTCGACCGGCTCATCGCCCTCTCCCCCGAGGTCGTCGTCCCCGGCCACGGCGAGGTGACCGACGCCTCCCTGCTCCACGACGTCCGCGACTACCTCGCCTACGTCCGCGCCGAGGCCGCCCGCCTGCGTTCCTCCGGCGCCACCGAGGAGGAGACCGCGGCGGCGATCGACCAGGCCGCCCGCGCCCGCTGGACCACCTGGGAACGTCCCGAGTGGATCGGCTTCGCCGCCCGCGCCTTCTACCACGAGGCCGCCTCATAGCGCCTGGACCTGCGGCGACGCCGGGTACGGAGCACAGGCCGTACCGGCCGGGGCAGCTCGGCGCGATCATCGCGGCCCGGGCCGGCCCTGGTTCGCGATCGCCGATTCACACCCTTGTCGAACGCCCGCCGGCCCCGACTCCGAAGCGGCCCTGACCGCCGGGGGCAATGGCGCGGCAATCCCCCGCGGATAATGGTCGGCGGGACCGCCATAAAATCACTACATTACCGCCATACGAATTCAGCAGGACATCGGTACATCTTCATCAGAGACCCGATAAGGGCGCCATAAATTCACCAGAAAAGCCGCTCTGGCCTGGGATTATGCGAGCGCTGGCGGTGTCTGTAAATGCGGGTTCGTCGAACGCGTCACCGCTTACCGAAGGGCGCGAAGGGTGCGACTCCGAATGCGATTCGAGCACCGATCCGAATGGCTGTCCAGACCCTTGTGGAGTGAATTCCGATCATCTACTGTCCAGGTGATCAAATCACTCACCCGCGCACTCGGGAGGCCCAATTGCGCCGATTAACGACCGCCGTCGCCCTTTCGGCGGTGCTGATCCCCTTCCTCTCTCCCGAGGCCTCCGCCTCCGCCTCCACCTCCACCGTTGCCGTCGCCGAGCCGCCCCCGGCCGAGGTTCAGGAGGTCGGCCCCGGTCAGTACTTCGCCGACTCCGGCACCTTCAAGATCGCCGAATCGGACGTGTCCTTCGCCGCGATCGGCCGCCGGCACGGTGTGGCCGCGGCCAACGGTGACCTGGCCCGGCCGCAGTCGGCCCCCGCCACCCGCCCCGAGCTGGCCGTCTTCGGGCCCGGCTGGCAAGGGGAGTTCCTCGGCGGGGCGATCAACCGGAAGCTGGAGGTCCAGAACGGCGCCGTCGTCGTCACGGACCTGGAAGAAGGGGGTTCGACCCGCTACGACCTGAAGAGCAGCGTCTCGCTGCCGGGCGGCGGCGGCATCAACACCTACGAGGACGCCACCGGCGCCAAGCTCACCGAGACGACCAAGTGGGACGCGACCGCCGGCGCGATGCGTACCACGATGGCCGAGGCGATCACGGTGGATGCGACCACCCAGGACGCCGGTGACGACACCTTCACCGACGCCAACGGCAACCCCGTCAGCGCGGCCGACCTCAAGTTCAACTACACCTGGGCGCAGCCGGCGGGCCTGCAGAGCACCGACACCTGGCGGGTGACCAGCGTCGGCACCACCGCGTACGGCAAGTCGACGGTCGGCTACGACACCCAGGGCCGCATCAGCACCATCAAGGAACCGGCCGGGGCCGAAGCTCCCGAGACCACCCTCGCGTTCACCTACGCCACGTCCACCACGGCCGGCACCTCCTCGCTCGGCGACTTCACGGGCCGGCTCAAGGAGGTCACGGTCACCCTCGGCACCGAGGCGCCGCAGACCGCGGCCCGCTACGCGTACGACCTGTCCGGGCTGCTGCGCACGGTGTCCGACCCCAGCGACGGCACCACCCAGGCGACCTACGCCTACGACGAGATCGGCCGCCTGACGTCGATCGACTCGCGCAGCAACGGCGCGTGGCAGCTGAGCTTCCCGGCGGGCAGCGCGGTCCCCCAGGCGACCTCCGTCGACGCCGACCGGCCGACCGCCGACACGCCGATCGAGGGCTCGGGAGGGATCCCCAGCCCCGTGACCCCGGAGCCGCCGCCGGGCGACTTCATCCCGGGCGGCATCGACGGCACGCAGGCCTATCCGAAGTACTGCCCCACGGCCAAGGACTGGATGTGGTGGACCAAGATCGGCTGCATGGCCTACGCGGCGCACTACGGCTGGCACAGCCCGAGCTGGAAGCGGACCGCCAGCGGCTTCAAGGTCATGGGCATCAACCACGACCACTGCACGCAGGCTCCGGACCGCCCCAGCGGCTTCGACTACCGGCCGGCCTGTGACTCGCACGACTACGGGTACGGGCTGATCGGCAACACGTACAAGAAGTACAAGTACTACCTCGACCGCAGCCGCAAGGCCGACGTGGACAACAGGTTCTACATCACGCTGCGCGACAAGGTGTGCGGCGGTTACTTCATCCTGGTCCGCGGGGCCTGCCGGCGGATCGCCCTCGTCTACTGGGCCGCCGTCCGCGTCAAGGGCAACCCCAAGAACGGCGCGAACGCGACGTAACCACTCGCTGTGACCCCAGAGGCCGGACGGCGGGATCGATCGCCGTCCGGCCACCCCCTCATGTCGGCGTCGTCACCATGGAACTCTTCACGTAAGGCGCGATATGTCATGAAATTTCCGGTCTTATCCTGCGTCATCGTGGCATTCGCGGCCACGACGCTCGTGAGCGTGCCGGCCCACGCGGCCTCGGCCAACCTGGAGAAGCAAACCACCCAGCAGACCACCCAGCAGGTCACAGCGGCCGCACCGACGGTGGAGCCCGAGCTGCGCACCAAGCTGGCCGCCGGCGGCAAACTCCGGGTGAACGTGGTCACCAAGTCCCGGACCGACCTGCCCGACGCCTCCGCCAACGGCCAGGTCCTGCAGACCTCCTCCCGCTTCCCCATGGTCACCCTGCGCGTGGACGCGGCGGCCGTGGACCGGCTGTCCAAGCTCGCCAACGTGGTCAGCGTCACCGAGGACAAGCCCGTACCCCCGGTGCTGGCCCAGAGCATCCCCCTGATCGGCGGGGACCGCACCCGCGCCGCGGGCATGACCGGCGCCGGCAGCGTCGTCGCCGTCCTGGACACCGGCGTCGCCGTCAACCACCCCTTCCTGGGCAGCCGCGTCCTCGAAGAGGCCTGCTTCTCCCCCGTCGACGCCGACTACTCGGCCACCAGCCTGTGCCCCGACGGCAACGCCGAGCAGGAAGGACCCGGCGCGGCCGACACCGACACCGGCCCCTGCGCCGACGTCGCCCTCGACTGCGACCACGGCACCCACGTGGCCGGCATCGCCATCGGCAACGGCCAGAACGTCACAGGAGCCCCGCCCGCCGGCGTCGCCCCCGCCGCCGAACTCGTCGCCATCCAGGTCTTCAGCAAGTTCACCTCCGAGGACTTCTGCGGCGCCGGCGCGGCCCCCTGCGTGCTCAGTTTCACCAGCGCCCAGATCGCCGGCCTGGAGAAGGTCCTGGAGCTGCAGGAGGGCGGCACCCCCATCGTGGCCGCCAACCTGAGCCTCGGCAGCGGCCGCTACACCGCCGCCTGCGACTCCGACCCCCGCAAACCCGCCATCGACGCCCTCCTGGCGGCCGGCGTGGCCACCGTCATCGCCTCCGGCAACAACGGCTACGGCGACGGCATCAGCGCGCCGGCCTGCGTCTCCTCGGCCATCGCCGTCGGCAGCACCACCGACACGGACACCCCGTCCACGTTCAGCAACCGCGGCACCCTGCTGGACCTGTTCGCCCCGGGCACCGACATCGTCTCCTCCATCCCCGGCAACAAGTACGCCTCCATGAGCGGCACCTCGATGGCCGCCCCCCACGTCACCGGCGCCCTGGCCGTGATGCGCCAGGCCCAGCCCACCACCGCCGTCTCCCAGCTGGTGACCACCCTGAAGACCACCGGCAAGGTCATCACCTACACCGGCGCCACCACCCCCCGCATCCAGCTCGACACCGCCGTGCTCGGCGGCACCAACCCAACCCCGGACCCCGACGCGGACCCCTGGCCGCTGCCCAACTACACCAACGGGACCGACTACGCCATCCCCGACCACGGCTACGTGGAATCGAAGATCGTGGTCAACGACCTCATCGGCAGCGCACCCGCCAACATCGAGGTCTACATCGACATCCACCACACCTGGCGCGGCGAGATCAAGGCCGACCTGATCGCCCCGGACGGCAAGGTCTATCCGCTGCGGGCGCCCGCCCCCAACGACAGCGCCGACATCATCCACGAGACGTATCACATCAACGCCAGCGCCTCCCCGGTGAAGGGCACCTGGAAGCTGCGCGCCCAGGACGTCGAATGGCTCGACACCGGCTACATCGACAGCTGGACCATCAGGCTGCCCTGCTTCGGCGCCTGGGACGACGTCCCCATCCCCGACCCCGGCAGCGCGGACTCCCAGATCGTGGTCGGCTGGCTCTCCGGCAACGCCCCCTCCAACGTGACCGTCTACGTCGAGATCAACCACACCTGGCGCGGCGACCTCAAGCTCGACCTGGTCGCCCCGGACGGCAAGGTCTACCCGCTACGGGCCCCGGCACCCAAGGACGACGCCGACGTCCTGAACGAGACCTATCACGTCAACGCCAGCACCTCACCAGCCAGCGGCAGCTGGAAACTCCGCGTCGAAGACGTCACCTCCGGCGACAAGGGCTACATCAACGGATGGACGCTCACCCAGTGAGGGAACGCGGCGGCCCGCCGAGCCGCCGCGCACCCTCGACCAGCTCGGCGACGTCGGCGGCCGCCGCGAAGCCGAGCCGCAGGTAGCCGCCCGGAGCCTCCGCGGCGAAGTAGTCGCCGCCCGCGCTGATGACCACACCCCGCGACCGCGCCGCCTCGACGGCGGCGTGGTCGTGGCCCGCGCTCATCCGCACCCACAGGTGCAGCCCTCCGGTGGGGATCTGCCCGGGCACCCAGCCGGGGACCTCGCGGGCGAGCGCGGTGACCAGCGCGGCGCAGCGTTCCCGCAACGCGTGGGCCAGGGCACGCAGGTGCCGGTCCCAGGCCGGGGTGCTGAGCAGCTCGACGGCCGCCTCCTGGAGGGGGCGCGCGATGAAGAAGTCGTCGACCCGCCGCATCGCGCGCAGCCGTTCCATCACCGGGCCCCTGGCGATGACCGCGCCGATGCGCAGGCTGGGCGAGGCGGGCTTGGTCAAAGAGGTCACGTGGACCACGGTGCCGTCGCGGTCGTCGGCGACGAGCGCGCGGGGCACCGGCGCGCCGTGCCCGAGGTGGCGCGCGAAGTCGTCCTCGACCAGGAAGGCGCCGGCCGCGCGGGCCACGTCGGCCACCTGCCGGCGACGCTCGGGCGAGAGCACGGCGCCGGTCGGGTTGTGGAAGGTCGGCTGGCAGTACAGCAGCCGGGCCCCGGTCGTGGCGAAGGCGTCGGCCAGCAGGTCGGGCCGGATGCCGTCGCCGTCCAGAGGCACGGGTACGGGTCGCAGCCCCGCCGCGCGGGCGGCCACCAGCGCGCCCGGATAGGTGGGCGATTCGACCAGGATCGGGCTGCCGGGCGCGGCGATGGCACGGAACACCATGGAAAGGGCGCTCTGCCCGCCGCTGGTGATCAGCACGTCGTCGGAGCCGACGTCGCCACCGGCCTGCCGGGCGAAGATCGTACGCAACGGCGCCAGGCCGGCCACCGGCGCGCGATCCCACGCGTCCGGACGGCGGGCCGCCCGCGCCAGGGCGGCGGCCAGCGCCTTGACGGGCTGCAGGGAGCTGTGCAGGTAGCCGCCGGCCATCGTGATGGCGCCGGGCGGCGGGCCGAGCAGCTCGCCCGCCGTCAGCGCGGGCATGCTGCGGTCCGCGAGCACGACCGTCTGCCAGGAGGTGTCCCCCACTCCGTCGGCGGACCGGTCGCGGCGCGCCGCGACGAAGGTGCCGCTGCCCGGCCGGGTCACCACCGCCCCCTCGGCGGCCAGCAGAGCGAAGGCACGCGTCACCGTCACGGGGCTCACCCCGTGGCGGCGCACCAGGTCGCGGGCGCTGGGCAGCCGGTCGCCCGCGGCCAGCCCGGCGATCTCCGCCCGCAGGCTCGTGGCGAGAGCCTCAGTAATGTTACTCTCTGACATGAGAGACAAGAGTAACGCTTTCCACTTTTCACCGGAAACGCTTCGAGCCCTTCGCGCCGACACCCCGGGCTGCGAATCGGTGGTGCACTTCAACAACGCCGGCTGCGGCCTGCTGGTCAGGCCGGTGCTCGAGGCGATGCTCTCCCACCTGCGGCTCGAAGCGGCCATCGGCGGATACGAGGCGGCCGCGGCCCGGCAGGCGGAGGTCCGCGACTTCTACGCCGCGACGGCCGGGCTCCTCAACTGCTCCCCCGAGAACATCGCTTTCGCCGGGAGCGCGACCGACGCCTACACCAGGGCGCTGTCCGCCATCCCGTTCGAGCGCGGCGACGTCATCCTCACCACGCGCAACGACTTCATCTCCAACCAGATCGCCTTCCTGTCCCTGCGCAAGAGGTTCGGCGTCGAGATCGTGCACGCCCCGGACCACGCCGACGGCAGCGGCGTCGACGTCGAGGCGATGGCCGCGCTCATGCGCTCGCGGCGGCCCCGGCTGGTCGCCGTGACCCACGTGCCCACCAACTCCGGCCTGGTCCAGCCGGTCGCCGAGATCGGCCGCCACTGCCGTGAGCTGGAGCTGCTGTATCTCGTGGACGCCTGCCAGACGGTCGGCCAGTACGAGATCGACGTCGAGGAGATCGGCTGCGACCTGCTCACCGCCACGTGCCGCAAATTCCTGCGCGGCCCGCGCGGCTCGGGCTTCCTCTACGTCTCCGACCGGGTCCTGCGCGCCGGCTACGAGCCGCTGTTCATCGACATGTACGGCGCCCGCTGGGTCGAGCCGGGCCGCTACCGCCCGGTCGAGACCGCCGCGCGCTTCGAGGACTGGGAGTTCCCGTACTCGGCCGTGATCGGCAGCGCGGTGGCCACCAGGTACGCCCTCCGGGTCGGCGTGCACCGCATCGCCGAGCGCACGCCCGCGCTCGCGGCCCGGCTGCGTGACCGGCTGGCGGGCGTCCCCGGCGTCCGGCTCCTCGATGGCGGCACGCGACCGGCGGCCCTGGTCACCTTCGAGATCGAAGGCTGGCAGCCGCAGCCCTTCAAGGAGGCCATGGACGCGCGGGGGATCAACTCCGCCCTCAGCTTCCGCGAGTTCGCCCAGTACGACTTCGGCGACAAGGACGTGGAGTGGGCCCTTCGCCTGTCACCGCACTACTACAACACCGAGGAGGAGGTGGACCGCGTCGCCGCCGCGGTCGCCGAGCTCAGCCTCACCGCCGCCCGGCGGTGAGGCTGAGGGCCCGCACTCAGAAGTACGTGGGCAGGCGGGGCGTGTAGTGCTCCTCCAGTGACGTGACCTCGTCGTCGGTGAGCTTGACGTCCAGCGCCGCGACCGCGTCGGCCAGATGGCGCGCCTTCGTGGCGCCCACGATGGGCGCGCTGACGACCGGGTTGTTCAGCACCCAGGCCATGGCCACCTGCGCCATCGAGACGCCACGCGCCTGCGCGATCCGCTGGACGGCGTCCACGATGGCCTTGTCGCCCTCCAGGAACAGCGGCCGGCCCTGGCGGTCGGTCGTCGGGTTGGTCGCGGCGCGGCTGGTGCCCTTCTCCCCCCAGGGACGGGCGAGCAGGCCCGCGGCGAGCGGGCTCCACGGCATGCTGCCCACGCCCTGGTCCGCGAGCAGGCCGAACATCTCCCGCTCCTCCTCCCGCTGGACCAGGCTGTACTGGTCCTGCATGGAGACGAACCGGCTCCACCCGTTCGCCCGCGCGACGTGCTGCATCGTGGCGAACTGCCAGGCCCACATCGACGAGGCGCCGATGTAGCGGGCCTTGCCTGCCTTGACGACGTCGTGCAGGGCCTCCATCGTCTCCTCCACCGGCGTCTCGGGGTCGAAACGGTGGATCTGGTAGAGGTCGACGTAGTCCGTGCCGAGGCGGCTCAGGGAGGCGTCGATCTGCTCCATGATCGCCTTACGGGACAGCCCGGCGCCGCCGGGGCCCTGGTGGATCGGGAAGAACACCTTGGTCGCCAGGACGATGTCGTCGCGGCGCGTGTACTTCTTCAGCGCGCGCCCGACGATCTCCTCCGACGCGCCCATCCCATAGACGTTGGCGGTGTCCCAGAAGGTGACGCCGAGCTCGACCGCCTGCCGGAAGATCGGCTCAGCCCCCTCGTCGTCGAGCGCCCACGGCGTCCACTCCCCGGACACCCCGAAGCTCATGCAGCCGAGCGCGATCCGGCTCACCTTCAGGCCCGACGACCCCAGACGGGTGTACTCCATTTGCTATCTCTTTCCTCGCGAAACCGCAGTTCG
The DNA here is from genome assembly GCF_044593615.1 of Nonomuraea sp. NPDC051941. Taxonomy (NCBI): domain Bacteria; kingdom Bacillati; phylum Actinomycetota; class Actinomycetes; order Streptosporangiales; family Streptosporangiaceae; genus Nonomuraea; species Nonomuraea sp. NPDC051941. Next base: position 16,799 of record NZ_JBIUCF010000060.1, on the reverse strand, counting down.
ACGGGGAGGCGGCCGCCCCCACCGGGGGAGGACACCTCCTCGACCGTCCATCCTGCGCGCGGCGGGCGCGCGCTGGCAGGGTGGGCTGTTCGGGGGTGTGACAGGGCCCCCCAACGCAGCCGCCGCGCAGGTCAGGGCCCGGCAGACTGGAAGGTATGGCACGTGAGCAACGGGACAGCAGTGGCGGCAGCGAGCTGGGACGTTTCCTGCGCGCACGCCGCACCCAGGTGACCCCGGGCGAGGTCGGCCTGACGGTCGGCCCGGGCCTGCGGCGCACCCCCGGCCTGCGGCGCGAGGAGCTGGCCACCCTGGCCGGGGTCAGCGTCGACTATTACGTCAGGCTGGAGCGCGGCAGGGAGACCCGGCCCAGCCCGGCCGTCGTCGACGCCCTGGCCCGCGCCCTTCTGCTGGACGAGATCGAGCACGAGCACCTGCGCAGCCTGGCCGCGCGCGCCGCCCGCACCGCTCCCGAGCCGCCGGCCGCGCCCGGCCGGACCGTCCGGCCCGGGGTCAAGCTGCTGCTGGAGAGCCTGCGGCCCTACCCCGCGTACGTGGGCAGCCGCACCGGCGACCTGCTCGCCCACACCCCCGCCGGGCTGCGGCTGTTCGCCGGGATGGACAGCTGGCCGCCCAGGCAGCGCAACATCGCCCGTTACGTCTTCCTCCATCCCTCGGCCCGCGAGCTGTTCCACGACTGGGACAACCAGATCCGCGGCTGCGTCGCCAGGCTGCGGGCCCTGGCCGGCACCGACCCGGACGCGCCCGACCTGACCAACCTCGCCGGGGAGCTTCTGCTCAAGAGCCCGGAGTTCGCCCGCCTGTGGGAACGCTACGACGTGCGCGGCCACGTACAAGGGCGCAAGACCTTCCACCACCCTGAGGTCGGGGACCTCACCCTCGGCTACCAGTCCATGCTGCTGGAGGGCACCCCCGGCCACCGGCTGATGACCTACTACGCCGAGCCCGGCACCCCCGAGTACGACGCGATCGTCCTGCTGGACCTGCTCGCCTCCGAGCGCGCCACGAAGCTCCCCTCCAGGTGAATCGTGGGAGGCCCTGTCACTCCCCCGAACAGCGCGGTCTGCCACCCGGCCGGCACGAACGCCATGGTGGACGCGACGAGCGAACCTTCGTGAGGAGAACATGATGTCCGCTGAGCCCACACCCGCCCAGCGCCTGATCGGCGACTTCGCGCCGAAACTGGTCGAACTGACCGACGAGGTGCTGTTCGGCGACGTCTGGGAACGTCCCGGCCTGTCGCCCCGCGACCGCAGCCTGATCACCATATCCGCGCTGGTGGCGCTGTACCGCACCGGCCAGCTCGAATCCCACCTGCGCCGAGGGCTGGACAACGGCCTGACCGAGGACGAGCTCGTCGAGGCGATCACCCACCTGGCGTTCTACGCCGGCTGGCCCAACGCCATGACGGCGATCACCACCCTGAAGGAGATGCACCGATGACCGCTTGCGCCGCGACGATCAGGCTCGTGCCCGGCTCCTGACTTGCCCATCAAGATCTAGACGTTTAATATCCAGGATTATGCGGATGAGCGAGGGCGTGGAGTGGGCCCTGCACAGCTGCCTGAACCTGACGTGGGTCGAGCAGGACGAGGCCATGACCGCCGCCCGGCTGGCGGCGTTCTACGAGCTGCCCACGGCGTACCTGAACAAGCAGCTCCAGGCGCTGGCGCGGGCGGGCCTCGTCACCTCCACCCCCGGCCCCCGGGGCGGGTTCCGGCTGGCCCGCGCGCCCGAGCGCATCACGCTGCTCGACGTGGTCACCGCGATCGAGGGGCCGGGCGATGCCTTCCGCTGCGAGGAGGTGCTGCGGAAGGGGCCGGGCGGGCGGCCGGACGTCGACTACCGCAAGGCGTGCTTCGTCTCGCAGGCCATGCGGCGGGCCGAGCTCGCCTGGCGCAAGGAGCTGGCCGGCCAGACGCTGGCCGACATCAAGGCGACGGTGGAGCGCCACTCTCCCGGCACGCCCGCGGCCACCCGCGACTGGTTCGCGAGCCGCCGCCCCTGAACGGCCCTGTCCCCTGAGCGGCCCCGCCGCATGGGGTAATTCTGGATATCAAATATCCAGACCATCCAGGAATAAGGAGATCCAGCAATGCGCATGAGCATTCGCAAGCCCGCCGCCGACGGCCTGAAGGCGATGTACGCGCTGGAGGCGTACATCAACGCCGCCCCCGTCCCCCGCGCCACGCTCGACCTGCTCCGGTTGCGCGTCAGCCAGATCAACGGCTGCGGCTTCTGCGTGGACATGCACGCCCGCGAGGCCCGGGAGGCGGGCGTGCAGGACCGGCGCGTCAACGCGGTCGCGGCCTGGCGGGACACGCCGTTCTTCTCCGACGAGGAACGCGCCGCCCTCGCGCTCGCGGAGGCGGCCACGCGGGTCGCCGACAACCCCGACGGCGTCCCCGACGCGGTGTGGCAGGAGGCCGCGGCCCACTACGACGAGGAGTCGCTGGCCGCCCTGGTCATGGCGATCTCGGCGATCAACGCCTGGAACCGCATCAACATCACCCTCCGCAACGCCCCGGCCTAGCACCTCGTTATCGAGCAAACGCTTGGTAGAGTCATGGCGTGCTGCTCGATGACAAGGTCGCGGTCGTCACCGGGGCGGGCCCCGGGCTGGGGCGGACCCTGGCGCGCCTGCTGAGCGAGGAGGGCGCCAGGGTCGTCGTGGCCGCCCGCACCGCGGCCACCGTCGAGCGGATCGCCGCCGAGGTGCCGGGCGCGCTGGCCGTGCCCGCCGACGTGACCAGGACGAAGGACGTACGGCGGCTCGCCGGCACCGTGATCGACCGGTTCGGCCGGGTGGACGTGCTGGTCAACGCCGCCTTCCCCGGATCGCACCGCAGGAACGTGCTCGACATGTCCGACGACGACCTCGAGGCCTGGCGCGCGGCCGTCGAGACGGGCGGCTACGGCACCCTGCTGGCCTGCAGGTTCATCGCGCCGCACATGGTGGCCCAGGGCTCCGGCTCGATCGTCAACATCACCTCCATGTCCTCCCGCACGGGCTACGCGGGGCGCAGCGACTACGCCGCGGGCAAGGCCGCCGCGCACCTGCTGTCCCACTGCCTCGCCGACGAGCTCGGCCCGTACGGGGTGCGGGTCAACTGCGTCGCTCCCGGCTGGATCGCCAGTGACGTGCTCGACGACTGGATGCGCACGCGGGCCGCGGCGGAAGGCGTGCCGTTCGAGCAGATCCTCGCCCGCGACGTCTCCGCGATGGCGCTGCGCCGCATCGCCACCGAGGAGGACGTGGCCCGCGCCGTCCTCTACCTCGCCTCCGACCACGCCAAGGCCCTCACCGGCGCCACCATCGACGTCAACGGCGGCCAGCTGTTCACGTAAACGCGATCTTGTCTGCTGCCCCGGAAGTGATCACACTACGGTTCAGGCAGAGCTCGGCGTCGAACGAGGAGCACCTCCATGACCACCCCTTTGACCTGGCTCGTACGGATAGGTGCCGCGTGCGTCCTGGCCGCGCCCGCGCTGTCGCCCGGCGTCGCATCGGCCCTGACCACGGCCCCAGCAACGGACACAGCGCCGCTCCAGCCCCTGAGCCTGACGGGCCTCGACCTGCGCGCCGGGTCCGACCCGTACACCGTGCCGCTCACGGCGGAGTACGAGCAGGTGGGCATCGGCGGGGCGCTCAGCGGGACGGACCGCGTCGCGCTGCCCGGCAACGAGGACCCCGCCTGCGCCGCCCGGGCGGCCTATCTGCCGCGGGTGCCGGTCCGCTCCTGGTTCTGCTGGCCCGCCGCCACCCAGGGCGACAAGGCGGACCTCCCGCACTCCCCCTGGGTGCCGCAGGGGCTGGCCACCTCGGGCGAGGCCCAGCTCGACGGCACCCCGATCGGCGGCGACCACCGGACGCTCATCACCAGCTGGGTCTGGCTGAACTCCCCCGACCCGGACAACCCCGACTACCGCACCAACTCCGTGAACCTGTCGGTGGTCGACCTCGACGACCGCCGCTACCGCAACGTCCTGCCCGTGTGGGTCGACAGCCAGGGGAAGCTGCGCCGCGTGTACGGGCACGGCGGCGGCCTGGCCTGGTACGGCCCCTACCTGTTCATGACCTCCAGCACCAACTGGAACGGCTACTCGGGCCCCGACTCCACGTACAACACCATCCGGGTGTTCGACACCCGCAAGATCTACCGCAAGCGGGACGGGAGCGGCGGCGACTACAAGTACGTCATCCCTGAGGTGCGCCACTACATCACCCCCATCCGCCTGGACTACGTCTCCCTGGACCGCCACAGCTCCGGCGGCGCCAGCCTGATCACCGGAACCTACAAGGCCTCCAGCGGCTCGACGGGCTCCCCGGCCGGCACCAAACTGGTCCGCTACCGGTTCCAGCCGCCCCCGGACGGCGACTACCGGCTCATCAACGCTCCCGTGCAGGCCTGGGTGTCCACCGTCCCGGCCGACCCCGCCGACGCCATCAGCGACGTGCAAGGGGTCCAGTCCGACGGCGACCTCCTCTACATCAACATGGCGGCCGGCGCGCACCCCGGCCCCGACCCGAGAAGACGCTTCGCCACCGTGAACGTCGCCGCCACGCCCCGGACGATCAGCGCCCACACGAGCTGGGCGTACCGGCCGGAGGACCTGTCACAGTGGTACGCCACCGGCGAGCTGTGGGGGCTCACCGAGGGCGAGGAGGAACGGGTCGTCTTCTCCGTCGCCATCGCCGACGTCGATCCCTCCTGAACTCGGCACCACTGGCGAAATCTTGATGGTCCCGGATTAACGACATCGCCATCCGCCGGGCGTCCCGGTGGAGGAATCGTCCCGAGTTTGCTGGGGTGGGTCCGGGAGGTGACCGATGCCCCAGGACAGACCGATTCTCGTCACGGGCGCCGCCGGCAGCGTCGGAGCGGTCGGCCGGACCGTCGTGGAGACGCTGCGGCGTCAGGGGCTCCCGGTCCGGGCGCTCGTCCATCGCGAGGACGAGCGCGCCGAGGCGCTGCGGGCCACGGGGGCCGAGGTCGTCGTCGCCGACATGACGCGCGCCGCCGACGTCGTGCCCGCCATGCACGGCGTCGGCCGGGTGTTCTTCAGCATGAGCGTCTCGCCGTCGTACCTGGAGGGCGCGGTCACCATGGCGACCGTGGCCCGCCAGACCGCCGGCATCGGGGCGTTCGTCAACCTCTCGCAGATGACCGTCTCCGGGATGACCACCACGAGCACGGAGGAGTCACGCCAGCAGCGGCTGCACTGGCTCGCCGAGCAGGCGCTGACCTGGTCCGGGCTGCCGCTGGTCGTCGTCCGGCCCACGGTCTTCCTCGAACACCCCTTCTTCACCCTCTTCGCCGCCGCCTCCATAGCCGAGCGGGACGAGATCCGCCTCCCGTTCGGGGGCGCGCGGACCTCGCCGGTCGCGGCCGGCGACGTGGCGGAGGTCGTCGCGACCATCCTGGCCGCCCCGTCGCCGCACGTCGGCAAGGTGTACGAGCTCACCGGCCCGCGCTCGGAGGACATGAACGCCGTGGCGGCGGAGTACTCCGAGGCCCTGGGGCGGCGTATCACGTACGTGGACATGCCGCTGAAGGAGTGGATCGAGCGGGACCTCCGCAAGGCGAAGCTGCCGGACCACGTGGCCGAGCACATCTCCACCATGGCGCGGCTGCACGCGCGGGGCCGCTACGCCCGCCTGACCCACGACGTCGAGACCATCACCGGACGGCCCGCGACGAGCGTCAAGAACTTCGTCGCCGGTCACGCGGCCCTCTTCGGCGGCACCCGGGTTGGCCCTGGGGGCCTGCGGTAGCGATCATCGGAGGATGCCGAGAAGTGCGCTGGACCGGGCGCGTGACCTGTGGGCGGCCCTGACCGGCACCCCCGTCACGTTTCCCGCGAGCGGGGACGTGAAGGTCGTGGTCTCGCCCGGGTCGTCGTTGTGCCCGCCGGGCTGGACGGGCGTCGTCGCGCTGGGTGGGGCGATCCTGGCCACCGTGCCCGGCGCCGGCCTGGCCGAGCCGGTGCGGAGCGCGCTGCTCAACCTCGGCGACGCCGGCCTCGCCCGGCTCCCGGACCTCCTGCCGGTCCTGGACGTCCTGGGCCCGGCGACACTGGCCTACCTCGACGCCGGTGACTTCGTCGCCGCCCCGCCCGTCGCCGAACGCCTGCCGGCCGATCACCCGGCGATCCTGGCCCTGCTCGAATCGGTGCCGCAGGAGGAGGCGGACGAGTCCGGCCTGGAGGAGATCGCCTCCGCCTACGCCGTCCGCGAGGGCGGGGACGTCCTCGCCGCCGCCGGCTTCCGCCCCTGGCTGGACGCGGCCGCGCACGTGAGCGTGCTGACCGCGCCGCGGTGGCGCGGCCGGGGGCTGGCCCGCCTGGCGGCCTCCGCGGCGGTCGCCGACGCGCTGGCGATCGGGCTGCTGCCGCAGTGGCGGGCACGTCCGGAGCCGTCGCGGCGCGTCGCCCGCGCGCTCGGCTTCCGCGAGCACGGCGCGCAGATCAGCATCCGCCTCTAGGACCGCTCACGGGCCGAAGATCCGGCGAGCTCGGATGTTTATACGCCGCGGATATACCCTCAGAGTATAGTCTCCGGGCATGAGCGTTCCCCTTGCGCTGCTCGGCCTCCTGGAGCGGGAGCCGAGCCATGGTTACGACCTGAAACGCGACTACGACACCTACTTCGGCGGGGGCAAGTCCCTGCCGTTCGGCCAGGTGTACTCCACGCTCGCCCGCCTGGTCAGGGACGGCAAGATCGCCGCCGGGCAGAGCGAGCCGGGCGACGGCCCCGACCGCAAGCGCTATGCCATCACCCCGGTCGGCCGGAGCGAGGTCGAGAGGTGGCTGGCCGAGCCGGTCGAGGCCGAGCCGTACCTGCAGACGGTGCTGTTCACGAAGGTCGTGCTGGCGCTGATGCTGGGCCGCGACGCGGCGGGCTACCTCGACGCCCAGCGCGCCACGCATCTGCGGCGCATGCGGGAGCTGTCCGAGATCAAACGCGGCGGCGCGCTGATCGACACGCTCCTCGCCGACCATGCCCTGTTCCGGCTGGAGGCCGACCTGCGGTGGATCGACGTCACCCAGGCCAGGCTGGGGGCGCTGGCGGAAACGGTGCGCGAACGATGATCGTCAACGCTCTGCTGCGGGCCGAGGGCATCAGCCGCTCCTTCGGCAGCACGCCCGCGCTGCGGGAGGCCGCCCTGTCGGTGGCCGCGGGCGAGGTCCTGGCCATCATGGGGCCCAGCGGTTCCGGCAAGTCGACGCTGCTGCACTGCCTGGCCGGGATCTTCACCCCGGACACCGGCGAGGTGTGGTTCGACGGGCGGCGGCTCGACACGCTGGACGACGGCCGCCGCAGCGAGTTGCGGCGCACCGCCTTCGGGTTCGTCTTCCAGTTCGGCCAGCTCGTGCCCGAGCTGACGGTGGCCGACAACGTGGCGCTGCCGCTGCTGCTCGGCCGTACCAGACGCAAGCAGGCGTACGCGCGGGCCGCGTCCTGGCTGGAGCGGCTGGAGCTGGCCGGGCTGGGCGGCCGGCGTACCGGGGAGCTGTCGGGCGGGCAGGCGCAGCGGGTGGCCATCGCGCGGGCGCTGGTGACGGGGCCGCGCGTGATCTTCGCCGACGAGCCGACCGGCGCGCTCGACTCGCTCACCGGTGAGCACGTGATGAACCTGCTGGTGGGCCTGGCCCGCGAGGAGGGCGCCACCGTGATCGTGGTGACGCACGACGCCCGGGTGGCCGCCTGCGCCGACCGCGAGGTCGTGGTGCGCGACGGCAAGGTGACCGACCCGTACGCCGGCGGGGTCCTCCGATGATCTCGCTGGGGCTGCGGCTGTCGCTGCGCAGCGGCAGGGAGACGGCGGCCCGGCTGGCGCTGATCGTGGCCGGGGTGGCGGTCGGCGTCGCGGTGCTGCTGGCGACGTTGTCGCTGTTCAACGCCTTCCAGGCCACCGGCGACCGGCCCTGCTGGGAGTGCGCGCGCGGCACGGCGCCCAGCGGCTGGGCCCTGGACGCCACCGGCGACGGCGCTCTGTGGAACCTCCGCGAGGACTTCTACGCGGGCCGGACGATCACCAGGCTCGACGCCGCCGCGCTCGGCGGCCGGGCGCCGGTCATCCCCGGCCTGTCCCGCATGCCCGGCCCCGGCCAGTACTACGCCTCGCCGGCGCTGGCCCGGCTCCTGGACTCGGCGCCGCGCGAGCAACTCGCCGCCCGCTTCCCCGGGACGCGGGCGGGCCTGATCGGCCGGGCCGCGCTGTCCGGGCCCGACGAGCTGGTCATCGTGGTGGGCGGGACGCCGCAGCAGGTCGCCGCCATGATCGGCACCCGGCGGGTCGACACGGTCGCCACCGAGCCGGCGGTCGACCAGAGTGCGGACGTCTACCGGTTCGGGTTCGGCATCGCCGCCGTCGGGCTGATCGTCCCGCTGCTGGTGCTGGTGGGCACCGCCACCCGGCTGGCCGCCGCCCGCCGCGAGACGCGCTTCGCGGCGATCCGGCTGGTCGGCGCCACCTCCCGGCAGATCAACATCCTCGCCGCGGTGGACGCCGCGCTGGGCGCGCTGCTCGGCGCGCTGGCCGGCGTCGTGCTCTTCCAGCTCGTACGGCCGGTCGTGGCCGGGATCCGGATCACCGGTTCGCGCTTCTTCCCCGAGCTGGCCGTCCCGAGCCTCTGGCAGTACGCGGTCGTGCTCGCCTGCGTGCCCGTCGTCGCGGCGGCCGCCTCCCTATTGTCGCTGCGCCGGGTGCGGATCTCACCGCTCGGCGTGGCCAGGAAGGCCGCACCGCCGCCGCCGAGAGCGTGGCGGATGATCCCGCTGCTCGCCGGGCTGGGGCTGCTCGCGGGTCCGGCGTTCAAGGACGGCAAACCCGACACCCTGCTGGCCAACGCGGGGATCGCGCTCGTCATGGCCGGGCTCGTGCTGGCCGGGCCGTGGCTGACGATGCTCGGCGCGCGCCTGGCCGCCCGGCTGACCCGCGGCGCGGCGACGCTACTGGCAGCGCAGCGCCTGGCCGCCGACCCGAAGACCGCGTTCAGGTCGGTGAGCGGGCTGGTGCTGGCGGTGTTCATCGGGACGACGATCGCGGCCCTCGTGCCCACGGTGGTCGCGGGCCAGCGGGCCGTGGCCGGCGGCACGCTCAACGACGTGCTGGGCGCCACGCTCTGGCGGCCGGGCATCGCGAGCCTGTCGCCGCGGGCGGCGGCGGACCTGCTCGCCCAGGTGCGCGCCCAGCCCGGCGTGGACGTGCTGCCGATCTACGCCAGGGCGGATCTGGAGAGCCTGCGCCCGCCGCCCGACGGCTCGCCGCCCGCGACCTCCGTCGTCGAGTGCTCGAACCTGGCCCGCTTCCCCGTGCTCGGCCGGTGCCCCGCGGGCGCGCAGGCCGTGCTGGGCCGGTTCGACCGCGTCGTCGGCGCCGACAACCCCCTCACCATCGACAAGCTCCTCCCGCTGGCCGGACCGGCCAGCGAGTCCGCCTCCGCCGCCGGGCTCGATCTGATGGCCGTCATGATCCGTACGGGCGACGCGGCGACGCTGGAGCGGCTGCGTACCCTGGTGGCCGGCTACTCCGCGCAGGCGCCGATGACCTTCGCCGAGGTCGCCCAGGTCAGGGCCGACCTGTACACCAGGGCGGAGAGCATCGCGCTGGCCATGGTCGCGCTCACCCTGGTCGCGGGCGGCTGCAGCCTCGTGGTGGCGGTCGGCGGCGGCCTGGTGGAGCGCAGGCAGCCGTTCACGCTGCTGCGGCTGGCCGGCACGCCCACGCGGACCCTGGCCACGGTGGTGCTGCTGGAGTCGGCGCTGCCGCTCGTCCTGGCCGCCGTGCTCGCCGCCGGCGCCGGCTTCGCCGTGGCCGAGCCGCTCATCGGCCAGCTCGCGATGAAGGGCGCCTCGCTCGCGATGCCCGGGCCGGTCTACTTCGCCTCCCTCGGCGGCGGCCTGGCCGCCTCCCTCCTGGTGATCCTCACCGCCCTCCCGCTGCTCAGGCGCATGACCGCGCCCGACAACGCGCGTTTCGAATAGGAGTTGCGATGAAGCTGAAATCGGCCGCGCTGATCGCGCTGGCCCTGGTCGCAGCCGTCATGGTGGTGGTGCGCACCGACGCGCCCGCCCTGGCGGACGACGGCCGCTACGCCGCCGAGATCCGCCGCACCGAGTACGGCATTCCCCACATATCCGCCAAGGACTACGGCGGGCTCGGATTCGGGTACGGCTACGCCTTCGCGCAGGACAACCTCTGCGTGCTGGCCTCCTGGGTGGTGACGTTACGGGGCGAAAGGTCCCGGTACTTCGGCCCCCAGGCGAAGTCCGACGACCCGGTCCGCCCGGTCGCCAACCTGGTCAGCGACGTCTACTACAAGAGCGTCGCCGACTCCGGCGTGGTGCCGCGGCTGCTGGCCCGGCGATCGCCCCTGGGCCCGACCGGCGAGCTGCGCCGGCTCGTGGACGGCTACGTCGCCGGGTACAACCGCTACCTGGAGCAGACCGGGGTGGCGAACCTGCCGGATCCCACCTGCCGGGGCAAGGCCTGGGTCGGCCCCATCACCGCGACCGACCTGTGGAACAACCTCCTCGACCTCAGCCGGATGACCGGCATCGCCGGGATGAAGGAGTACGTCGTCGGGGAGGCCGAGGCCGAGGGGCCGGAGCGCAGGCCAGCCGCGGGCAGCAACGCCTGGGCGCTCGGCCGCCGGGCGACCCGCGACGGCCACGGCATGGTGCTGGCCGACCCGCACTTCCCCTGGAACGGGATCCGCCGCTTCTACCAGGTGCAGCTGACCATCCCCGGCGTGCTCGACGTCTCCGGCGGCAGCCTGTACGGCACGCCGGTCGTCGAGATCGGCCACAACGCGACCACGGCCTGGACCCACACGGTCTCCCACGCCCAGCGGTTCAACCTCTACCGGCTCGACCTCGTGGACCGCACCAGCTACCGGGTGGACGGCCGGACCGAGCCGATGGGCCGCCAGGAGGTGCAGGTCACCCTCCAGGACGGCACCGTCGTGGACCACACGCTCTACACCTCGCGCTACGGCCCGGTGCTGGCCGCCGGGCAGACCGGCAAGGTCGCCTACGCGCTGGCCGACGTCAACGCCGACAACCTGCGCGCGGCCGACGAGTGGCTGGCGATGGCAAAGGCGCGCAACCTCACCCAGCTGCGCGCCGCCCAGAGCACGTACCAGGGCATGCCGTTCGTCCACACGCTCGCCACCGACGTCGGCGGGAGCGCCTACTTCGCCGACACCTCGATGGTCCCCCACGTCACCGACGCCCAGGCGGAGCGCTGCGGCAAGCCCTCCCCCATCCCGGGCCTGGAGGAGTACGTCCTGGACGGCTCGACCTCCGCGTGCCTGTGGGGCAGGGACCGCGACGCCGTCGTGCCCGGCGTCTTCGGGCCCGGCGACCGGCCGAGGCTGACCCGCGCCGACTACGTGGCCAACTCCAACAACACCTTCTGGATGACGAACCCGTCGGCGCCGCTGACCGGCTACCCGCGCGCGTTCGGCAAGGCGCGTACCGATCTGGAGCCGCGCCCGCGCGTCAGCCTGGACATGATCGCCCAGCGGCTGTCCGGCGCCGACGGGCTCGGCGCTCCCGGCTTCACCCTGGAGACGCTGCAGGCGAGCGTGCAGGGCAAGCGCAATTACACCTTCGAGCTCATGCGCCCGGACCTGCCGAAGCTGTGCCGTGACAGCACCCTGACCACGTCCGGCGGCAAGCCGGTGGACGTGCGCGAGGCCTGCCGGACACTGCTCAAGTGGAACGGGCGGGCCACCCTGGACGGTCAGGGGGCCATCCTGTGGCGCGAGTTCTTCCAGCGGCTGGGGCAGCCCACCGAGCCGGGAGAGCCCGTCTACAGCCCGTGGCGGGTGCCGTTCGATCCCGCGCGTCCGCTGGCCACCCCCCGGGGTCTCAAGAGCGACGACCCGGTGGTACGGCGGGCCCTGGCCGACGCCGTGGCCGCCTTCCAGGCCGGCGGCATCCCCCTGACGCTCACCCCGGGCCAGGCGCAGCGCTACTCCTCGATCCCGATCCCCGGCTGCACCGAAGGGGAGGGCTGCTTCGACCGGGTACGCATGCGCGGCATCCTCGGCGCGGACGGGCGCTACCCGGAGGTGGACACCGGTTCGACCTTCATGATGGCCGTCGAGCTCACCCCCGCCGGGCCGCGTACGCGGACCATCCTCACCTATTCGCTCTCGGCCGACCCCAGCTCGCCGCACCACACCGACCAGACGGTCCTGTTCTCGCGCGGCCGGTGGGTCACCGAGCGGTTCACCGAGGCCGAGATCGCCGCCGACCCGAAGCTGAGGACCTCCACCGTGCGCGGGTGATCCGGTCGGCGGGGACCTCACCCTTCAGCGGTCCCCGGTGAGGCCGAGGCGGGCGGCGAGCCTGCTCCGTACCGGATCGTCGCCGGGCCGGTCGAGCTCGTCGAGGATGTCCAGCGCGGCCCGCCACTCCCGGCGGGCCGCCGCCTCGTCACCGGCGGACCGGTGGGTGTCGCCGAGGTTGAGCAGGCACGCCGCCTCCTCCCCGCGGTCCCCCGCCTCCCGGAACAGCCGCAGAGCGTGCCGGTAGCGGCCGGCGGCCCGGTCGTGGTCGCCGGCGCGGTGGTAGGCGTAACCCAGACTGTCCAGGGCGGCCGCCTGGCCGTACGGGTCGCCGAGCGACTCGAACAGGGCCACGGCCTGCTCGCAGTGGTCGATGGCCTCGCGGTGATGCCCGAGTTCGGCGTGCTCCCAGCCGACGGAGTTGAGAATGTCGGCGGTGCTGCTCTTGTCGCCCAGGTCCCGGTACAGCTCAAGTGCCCGCTGGGCGTGCGCGAGGGCCTCGCTGTGGCGCTTCTGAGCGCTGAACACCATGGTGAGACTGTGGTTCGCGCGAGCCTGGAGCGCCAGGTCGCCGAGCCGGGTGGCCAGGTCGAGCGCGTGATCGAGCTGGACGCGGGCGTCGTCGTAGCGGCCGAGCCGCAGATGGGTGCGGGCGATGGTCTGGTGCGCCCGGCACTGTCCGACGAGGTCGTCCTGGTCCCGGGCGGCGTCCAGGGCGGCCTGCTGCGTGGTGAGGATGTCCTGCCGGCGTCCCTGGCGGTTGAGGTAGTCGGCCAGCGACCAGGCCAGCTGCCAGGCGTGCGTGGCCAGCCCGGCGTCGGCGGCCCGCCTGACCGCCCACAGCAGCGCCTGGATCTCGGCGGCGAGCCAGTCGGCGGCCTGCTGGTGGTCGCGCAGGACGACCGGGACGGCGCCGGGGGCGAGGGGTTCGGTCAGCTGGATCGCCCGCCGGTTCGGGTAGAACAGCAGGGCCGCCGCGTGCGCGGTGTGCAGGTAGTGGTCGAGCAGGCGGCGCAGCGCCGCGTCGCGCTCGGCCTCGGTGTCCTCGGCGTACGCCCGTTCGGCCGCGTAGTCGCGCAGCAGGTCGTGGAGGGCGAAGCGGCCGGGAGCGTGCTCGGTGACCAGGTGCGCGCGGACCAGCCCGGCCATGGGCCGCCGGGCGTCCGTGCCCAGGAGGCCGGCCGCGGCGGGCGGTGGGATGTCCGGTCCCGGGTGCAGGGCCAGTAATCGGAACAGCCGGGCCGCCTCCGGCTCCAGCGCGCGGTACGAGGCGGCGAACACGGTCCGCAGGTCCGCCGACAGCTCGCCGGCGTCCAGCGCGTCGAGGCGGGTGGACTCCGCGCGCAGTTCCTCGGCCAGGGACGCGAGCGGGAGCCCCGGGCTCATCAGGGCGCGGGCCGCGATGATGCTCAGCGCCAGCGGCAGCCCGGCACAGCGCTCCACCAGGGCGGCCACCGCCTCCGGCTCGGCGTCGACCCGCTCGGGCCCCAGGTGGTGCACCAGCAGCCGGCGGGCTTCGGCGGCGTCGAGCACGTCCAGCGGCACGTGGCGGGCGTCGTGGCCGGCGATCAGCCCGGGGAGCTGGTTGCGGCTGGTGACCAGCACGGTGCAGGAGGGCGTGCCCGGCAGCAGGGGGACGACCTGGGCGGTGTCGCGGGCGTTGTCGAGCACGATCAGCAGGCGTTTGCGGGCCGTCAGGCTGCGGTAGAGCGCGGTCTGCTCCTCCGGCCGCTGCGGGACGGCGGCGGGATCCGCGCCGAGCGCGCCGATCAGCAGGCGCAGGGCCGTCTCCACCGGCATCGGCGCGTTCCCGGCGTCGAATCCGCGCAGGTCCAGGTAGATCTGCCCGTCCGGGAAGCGGTCCACGTGGTGGTGCGCCCAGTACAGGGCCAGCCAGGTCTTGCCGATGCCGCCGTACCCGCCGATGGCGGAGATCATCGCCACCCGGTCCCTGCCGTCGCCGGTCAGCGCGTCGTCCAGGGTGGCCAGCTCGCGCGGGCGTCCGACGAACACCGGCGGCGGCGCGGGCAACTGGCGCGGCACCATGACCCCGGCGGGTGGGGGCGTCGGCGCGGGAGGCGCGGGGGCGGACTCGGCGGGAGCGGGCGCCACCGCGGCGGTGAGCATCTGGTGGTGCAGGAGCCGCAGGTCGGGGCCGGGGTCCACGCCGAGGTCGGCGGCCAGCCGCTTGCGGATCCGCTCGTACTGCTGGAAGGCCTCGCCCTGGCGGCCGCTGCGGTACAGGGCGAGGATCAGCTGGGCGGCCGGCCGCTCGTCCAGCGGGTGTTCGGCCGCCAGGGACTCCAGGGGGCCGAGCAGCGCGGCGTGGCCGCCGCGGCGCAGCCGTACGTCGTGGTAGGCCAGGCGCGCGGCCAGCCGCTCGCCCTGCAGGACATGCCGCTGGGCCCTCGCCCACGAGGTGTCCAGGTCGGCGAAGGGCTCGCCGCGCCACAGGTCCAGCGCCTGCTCGTACAGGCGTTCGGCGGTGGCGTCGTCGCTCGTGCGGGCCCGGTTCCGCAGGTCACGGAAGCGGTGCAGGTCCACCGCGCTCTCGTCGGCCCGCAACAGGTAGCCGCCGCCGCTGCGGCGGATGCCGCCGTCCCAGGCCGCCGGCAGGGACGTACGCAGCCGGGACAGGTAGCTCTGCAGGGTCGCGGTCGGCCGGCGCGGCGGATCCTCCCCCCACACGCAGTCGGTCAGCTGGTCGAGGGACACCGGCTGGTTGACCTTCACCAGCAGCGCCGCCAGCACGCTTCGCTGCCTGGCCGGCCCCAGCTCGATCGCCTGGCCGTCGGCCCAGGCGCAGATCTCCCCCAGCACGCCGAAATCGACTCGTAGCACTCAGCCCTCCAGAGACCGGCTCATCATCCGGGGGTCGCGACCCCGTCTGGATGCTCGCATGCCGCGGGGCGCCCCGCACCACCGCTCGCGCGAGTGGAGCAAGGGGTCGTGCGCTCTGGGTAGTTATAATCGGTAGATATACCCCAATATGAACAATTACCCCCCAGATCGACGCTGATGACCCCGGCGACGTGGTGAGGGGATGGGATGGGCGAACAGCGTGCGCAGGGTCCGCGGACCGTGCCGGCGGACCAGGTTTCCGAGGAGCGAAGACGGCTGCTCGCGGAGGTCGGTGACGATCTGTGGGGGATCGAGCTCCTGCGGTTCGCGCTCGAACAGGCGGTGGCCGATCTTGCCGGGCTGGGCGGGATGGTGCACCTCGGCAGCCCCGGTCACGGCGGCGGGCTGCGTCTCGTCGTGACCAGCGGACTACCCCCCGCGCTCACCCTCGCGTGGGAGCGCGTCGACGGCAACGGCCCACTCGCCCCTGCCCGCGCTTTCCGCAACGCCGCGTCCGTCCGGGTCTCCATGGCGAACATCGCCGCCGGCATCCCCCAGCAGGGCTCCGCCACGGCCGAGGCCCGGTCCTGGCCGGTCGGCACGGCGATGACGGCCGTCCCACTGCTCGGCCCCGGCGGGCCGGTCGGCGCGCTGTCGATCGTGACGGCCTCCTCCCACGAGCCGTCGCCCGGCCAGCGGGCCTTCCTCGACCTGCTGAGCCGATGGGTGGGCGGGCGCCTGGGCAGGCCCTCCGCGCCACTGCCCGGCTCGGGCCCCATGGGCGGGCGGAGCCGGTCCGCCGGCTCTCACATGCCGCAGCACCTGGAGACCATCGGCACGTGGGACTGGGACATCCGGACCGGTGACGTCATCTGGAACGACGCGATGCTGACCCTGCTCGGCCTCGAGCCGGGCACCTTCGACGGACGCATCGAGACCTGGATGGCCCTGGTCCACCCCGAGGATCTGCCGTGGGTGCTGACCGACATCGACGAGGCGATCCGCGCGGGCAGGATGTACAACACCGAGTACCGGGTGTGCCGCCCGGACGGGACGGACGTCTGGGTGCGAGCCCGCGGCCGGTTGCTGGTCGACGAGAACGGCGAGCCGGCGCGCATGGTCGGCACGCTGTGGGACATCACCAAGACCCATGACGACCTCGAGGCGGTCGCCGAGCAGCGCACAGATCACACCGAGCGCGCGGCCCAGGAGCGCTCCGCCCGTATCAAGCAACTGACCAGGGCGCTGGCCGAGGCGGTCACCGTGCGGGACGTCTTCGACGCCTCCGCCGAGCACATCCTGCCGGCGTTCGGCGCCGCCGGTCTCATGCTCACCTTCCTGGACGGCGACCATCTGCGGCCGGTCGGGTTCACCGGGTACTCGCAGGAGTTCGTCGACCGGGTGACCCGGATACCCGCCACCGCGGGGCTCCCGATCTCTCAAACCCTGCGGGAGCGCACGCCGATCTTCATCAACTCGGTCGAGGAGTACATCGAGCGCTACCCCGAAACGGCCGACCTGCCGGCGGCGGGCGGCAAGAAGGCGTGGGCCTTCCTGCCGCTGATCGCCTCGGGACGCCCCGTCGGCAGCTGCGTCGTCTCCTTCACCGATCCGCGCCAGTTCACGGGCGAGGAGCG
>NZ_JBIUCF010000059.1:64914-83493 GCF_044593615.1 Nonomuraea sp. NPDC051941 | reverse complement strand
CCGAACACCGGTCTCGACAGGAGGCTCGGTCACCTGCTGTGACCTGGGGCGACTCTCTACTTTGGGGCTCATCGCACCAACCCGAGAGGAGGGCCCAGACGCACGCCATGGGGCAAGGAAGCCGCCGCACGGGTGCAGTCCGCGGCCGCCAAACACCCGGACTGCCCCAGCGCGCGCGATGGTCTGGACCGCGACGCACAGTCGCAGGCCGATAAGAACGAGCACCAGGATGATGATGACTGACGGCGGATTGCCGAAAGACATCTTGGGTTGAGATTGGACGATCGGCAGACTTCGGTCCCTCGTTGAGGGCTGGGGCTGATCGCCGCCCGGTGGCTCGTTCCTCACTACCGGCCACTGAGCACGTCCGGTTCTCGCGCGTGCGTCAAAGAGCGGTTCGGCTGACGGGCTCAATCCACCGGCGACAAGAACGAGCATCATGGCCCAGGACAGCCGCGAGTAGTTGTCAGGGGGGTGCCGAAACGTGGGCTACTGCGGGTACGCCTCTCGGCATGAAATTGACCCCCGAGGGACACGAATCCCGCGCCTCCAACGCTATAAACCATGCCCAGCAGACCGTGGGCATCAGCAGTCCCGAGGCCCAGACGTTAATCCAGATGGCCCAAGTCCACGCGACCCTCGCCGTCGCCGCCGCCATCGAACGCCTGGCCGATGTGCTCTCCCAGCGAGACGATGACTGATAGTTCCTGAATTGTCTTATGGAGTATCAAGAGTGCCCGGCGCGGTGCGCGCAGGGGCGCTCCCGGGCGGATCGGCCGGCCGGGCGTGCGGCTCTCCGGCCGGTCCTGGCCGCCGCCCGCCAGGCCGCGAAAGGGTGGGCAGCGGTGGGAACGGACGCCAGCGGGGCTCTTCACGGAGAGCTCCTCCGCAGCAATGGAGCGGCCGATGGCCGCCCCCTTGCCGTTGCCGTGGGTCAGGTCACGCTGTGGCGTTGCTTGGGACACCGCTGACATGACAGGTGTGCCACTCCCCGTGCACATCGCATGGTGATCGCGTCATCCTGGGGGAGTGACGGCCTCTTCTTTCCGCCATCCCCGCGAGCCGGATCGACAGCGGCGCCGGTGGCGGTGGCGGCGTGTGCTGGCCTGGACGGCCGTGGTGGTGTCTCTGGCGTTGCTGGTCCTGGGCCTGGTCGCCTTCTTCTCCGGTGCCGGCCACGGGCCCACTGCGGCCGAGGACGTGCTGGACAAGCGGGCCAGCGTGATCAGCATGTTCGTCGGCATCGCAGGTTTGCTGGTCGCCGGCGCGGCGTTGTGGGCCCAGGTTCGCTCAGCTACTCCCGCCCAGCCAGGCAGCCCTTCCCCGACGAGTGGAGGCTCATCGTCCGGGCCGGGCTCGCTGGCGGTGGGTGCAATGTCGGGGGGCGTGGTGGTCGGGCAGGTGTCCGACACGGCCCGGGTGAGCAGCGCCGGCAGCACGGCAGCCGAGGCCGAACGCGCGATCGCCGTCGCAGGGAGCAACTACGGCGCGGTGATGAGCGGAGACCACGCCACCGCGTTCGTCAGCCACGGCTCCCTTGTCATGGGGGACGTCCTGCCGTCGCGGCCACCGCTGCCGCCCGCCGAGCAGACCGCAGGATTGCGCGCGCCGGTCGGGCTGCCGCGCCGTCCCGTGGCCGGCTTCACCGGCCGCGCTCAGGCGCTTGAGGAGATGCGCGGCACGCTGACCGCCGGACGTTCGGTGGGGGTGATCAGTCAGGCGGTGGTCGGCCTGGGCGGGGTGGGCAAGAGCGAGCTGGCGCTGCAGTACGCCCACCGGTACGGCGACGGCTACCGGCTGGTGTGGTGGATCGACGCCGACAGCCCCGCGCAGATCCAGGCCGGCCTGGCGGGACTGACCCGTTCCCTGGTCGCGGGCGTCGACGTGGCAGCGGCCGAGCAGGCCACGATCGAAGAAGCGCAGGGCTGGGCCCTGACCTGGCTCAGCACTCATACGGGCTGGCTGGTGATCTTCGACAACGTCGAACAGGTCGACGACGTTGAGCCGTATCTCGCCCGGCTCACCCGCGGGCATGCGCTGATCACCACCCGCCGTGATATCGGCTGGAGAGACCTTGGCATCACCCCGCTCCGGCTCGGCCTCCTCGACCGCGCCGCCAGTATCGACCTGCTGACCGGACTGCTCGGTCCCTTCGCCACTGGCCAGGAGAGCCTGCTGAACGAACTGGCCGATCAGCTCGGCGACCTGCCCCTGGCGCTGACCCAGGCAGGCGCCTACATCGCCCGCACGCCACGCATCACCGTGCGCCGCTACCTGGAACTGCTCAACGACACCCCGGCACGGATGCACGCCGCCAGCCCCGCCGGCGAGGCCGAACAGGTGGTGGCTACTGTCTGGACCGTCAGCTGTCGGCGCATCAGCGAGATCAACCCCCTGGCCGCGCGCCTGCTGAACCTGCTGGCCTGCTACGCCCCCGACCATCTGCCCTGTACCGTCCTGGACGGCCTGGACGACGCCGACGACGTGGCGATCGGCGAGGCTCTGGCGTTGCTGGCTTCCTACAGCCTCATCACTCTGACCATCAGCCCAGGCGACGGCCCGGTCGGGGAACCGGTGGATCTGATCAGCATGCACCGCCTCATCCAGGCCACCACTCTGGCCCAGCTCACCGACCAGCAGCAGCACGCCACCCAACAGCAGGCCGCCGCACTCCTCCAAGCCGCACTCCCCAACGACCCCGAGCGATTGGCCAACTGGCCTGTCTACCGAGCTCTCCTTCCGCACGCCCGCGCCGTGCTCCCCCTGGATTCACCCGGCCTGCGGCAGGTTTGCGACTATCTCGAAGCCAGCGGGGACCCGGTCACAGCCCTAGACATTCAGCGGCAGGTCCACGATCACCATCTTCATGCCTCAGGCGCCGAACATCCTGACACCTTGTCCGCCCAGAACCAGCTCGCCCACTGGATGGGGCTGGCAGGGGATGCCGCCGGAGCACGAGACCAGTTCGCCGCCCTGCTCTCCATCCGTGAGCGTGTTCTGGGTGCCGAACACCCCGACACCCTGATCACCCGGCACAACCTCGCCTACTGGATGGGGCTGGTAAGAGATGCCGCCGGAGCACGAGACCAGTTCGCCGCCCTGCTCTCCATCTGCGAGCGTGTTCTGGGTGCCGAACACCCTGGCACCCTGCCGACCCGGAGCCAGCTCGCCTACTGGACAGGGCTGGCGGGGGATGCCGCCGGAGCACGAGACCAGTTCGCCGCCCTGCTTCCCATCTGCGAGCGCGTCCTGGGTGCCGAACACCCTGGCACCCTGACCACCCGGTACCATCTCGCCCGTTGGACGGGGGAGGCGGGGGATGCCGCCGGAGCACGAGACCAGTTCGCCGCCCTGCTTCTCATCTGCGAGCGCGTCCTGGGTGCCGAACACCCCGATACCCTGACCACCCAGAGCCAGCTCGCCTACTGGACGGGGGAGGCGGGGGATGCCGCCCGGAACTAGAGCCTGTACGGAGTTGAGATCAGAAGGATCGCCTGCGGTACGGTCGGCGATCCTGGTAGGCCATTTGCCATGGCGCGTGGAGACCTCAACGACGAGGAATGGTCCTTGATCGAGCCTCACTTGCCGTTGGGTGAGCGAGGCCCGATCCCGGATCTGCGGCAGCAGTTCAACGCGGTGATGTGGCGGTTTCGTACCGGCAGCCCATGGCGGGACCTGCCGGTCGAGTACGGGCCATGGTCCACCGCCTATGACCGCTTCCGCTCCTGGGCGCTGAACGGCGTCTTCGGGCGGCTGATGCAGGCGATGATCGCCGAGGCCGCGGCTCGTGGGCAGGCCGACCTCGACCTGGTCAGCGTGGACTCCACCACGGCCCGCGCGCACCATCACGCCGCCGGGATGGTCTTGGATGGCGAGTTGGTCGCAGCGCTGCAAGAAGCCGTCGAGCGGGAAAAGGGGCTACGTCAAAGGGGCAAAAGCCCCGTGACGGTGATCCCGGTGACGACGAAGACGGCCGACGGCGGATACGCCGCCGGCACCGGTTCCGGCTGAAGGCGGCCGAGCTGGGCCGCTCGCGGGGCGGGCTGACCAGCAAGGTGCACCTGTCGGCCGACCGTCGCTGCCGTCCGCTGTCTTTTGTCCTCACTCCCGGCCAAGCCGGGGACAGTCCACAGTTCCGCGCCGTGCTGGAGCGCATCAAGATCCGCCTGCCGGTCGGACGTCCGCGCACCAGGCCGGGCGCGGTGGCCGCCGATAAGGCGTACTCCTCTCGTGGCAACCGCGCCTACCTGCGCCAGCGCCGGATCAAAGCGGTCATCCCAGAGAAGACCGACCAGGCAGCCCACCGCAAGAAGCGCGGCTCCCGCGGCGGCCGGCCGGTCCGCCATGATCCCGATCTCTACAAGGAACGCAACACGGTGGAACGGTGTGTCAATCGGATCAAGGAATGGCGTGGCCTGGCCTTCCGGTTCGACAAGACGCCCGACAGCTACCTGGCCGGCCTGCACCTACGCGGAGCCGTCATGTGGATCCGAAGCCTCCGACCAATCTGAAGATCCGAACTTCGTACAGGCTCTAGTTCGTGTTCTGGGCGCCGAACACCCCGATACCCTGACCACCCGGAGCCAGCTCGCCCGTTGGACGGGGGAGGGCCGGCGTCGTCAGCCACGCCAGCCGGGTCGCCCCGATCTCCGGATCGTGTATCAGCAGCCGGTCCAGATCCGCTCGCATCGGCTTGGTCAGCAGATAATCGACCTTCTCCGACGTCAACGCGCCCGCGCCGGTCCGAGCGGTTGCGACCATCTCCATCAGCGTGACCACGCCCGGCCGCACCACGCGCGCGCTGATCAGGAACTCCGCCGCCTGATGAAACAGCAGCGACGGCGAGTCGTGTTCCATCGCCCGGTCCAGCAGGAACTGTTCCAGCTCCTTCAGCGTCTCGCCCCTGGTCGGAAATGGTTTCCAGTCCAGATACTTCAGCACCAGCTTCAGATGATCACTGCGGGTCTGCGCCCGCCGTTTGAGGCCGATAACGACCGTCCCGAAAACGGTGGCGGTCTCAAATGGTCGACGCATCACCGCTGGTCAGAAGGCCACTATAGACCTCTGCCGGTGATCGGTACCCCAGAGTGCGTCGCGGCCGGTTGTTGAGCTCGGCCGCGATCTGGTCCAGGTCGTTTTGGTCGAGTGTCCGTAAGTCGGCGTTCTTGGGCATGTACTGGCGCAGGAGCCGGTTGGTGTTTTCGTTGGTTCCGCGTTCCCAGGGGCTGCGTTTGTGGCAGAAATACACCTGGATGCCGGTATCGGCGCTGAGGATCTGATGCTCGGCCATCTCCCGGCCGCGATCCCACGTCAGGGACTGGCGCAGCGGTTCGGGAACGCGCAGCAACTGCCGGGTGAGATAGGGCCGGACCTGGTGGGCCTTGATGCCGTCGGGCAGCGCGACCAGGGCTGTGTAGCGGCTGGTGCGCTCGACGAGCGTCGCGATCGCCGACGGGCGGATGCCCATCATCAGATCACCTTCCCAGTGTCCAGGCACAACCCGGCCCTCGACTGCTGTCGGCCGGGCGCTGATGGAGACCATGTCTCGGATGACACCGCGACCGCTGCGCTGCTTGGCCCGCTTGGGGTGCCGCATGGGACGGCTGGTACGTAGCCGCCGGGTCAGTGTCTTGTCGATGCTGTTGCGCCGACGCGGGTCAAACAGGGACAGGTACGGGGTTGAGGAACCTGCGGACAGCCGTTGGCGGTACCCGTGAGTAACTTAGCTGGACGCTTCGGCAGGGCCCTCGGTAGGGATGAGCGCGGACGGATCCGACTGGCCGGGCAGTAGCCCGGTCAGCGCGGTTCGGATGGCGGCCCGGCTCACTCCATGCGCACGGGCGAGAGCCGCGATCGAAGTGCCGCGGTCATGGAACGCCGACCGCACCTCTTCAAGCCGGGCGCCGGCCAGCGCGGGCGGTCGGCCGCGGTAGCGGCCTTCGGCTTCGGCTGCGGCGATCCCTTCGACGGTCAGCTCGTCCCAACCGGTGCCGGCCGAGGATCGGCGATACCGGGCAACCCTCATACTCACCGCCGACGCCACCACTTGGCTGTACGTGATAATGATCTATTATCACGTACATGAGCGATCACGGCGGCGCGGCAACCAGGAGAAGCCTTCGCCCGGACGGTGCGCGACTCCGGCACGTTATCCGGTACATCGCCACAGACGTCGCGCGGCCGGCATGAGCGCCGCACCGAAGGTCACCGCCCTTCGCGGTGGGCACGTCACCCTCGCCGCGGCCGCCGACGCCTTCCTCGCCACCGCGCGCACCGCCAACTCCAACACCCACCGCGCCTACGCCTCGGCCATCGACCGCACCATCGCCCTGCTCGGCCGCGACCGCCCACTCGCCGACGTCGCCGACGCCGAGATCGGCACCGCCCTCGCCGAGCTCTGGGGGACGAGCGCGCCGGCGACCTGGAACCGCAACCGCGCCGCCGTCACCTCCTGGCTGACCTGGTGCCAGACCAAGAAGCACTGGGCCGCCCCGTCGGTCCCGGCCGAGGCCGAACGCCGCAAGGAGAACGCCGACGAGACCCGCGCGGTCGCCAAGACCACCATCCACCGGCTACTGTCACGCCGCGACATCCCCCTTCGCGAGCGGGCGCTCTGGAGAATGCTCTACGAAACGGCGGCCAGGGCCGCGGAAATCCTCGCGCTGAACGTCGAGGACCTCGACCTGGAGCACCGCCGCGCCCCCGTCCGCTCCAAGGGCGGCGCCACCGAGTGGGTGTATTGGGACCGCGGCACCGCCCACCTGCTGCCCCGCCTGCTCCGGCTCCCCGACGGCAGCGCCCGTACGCACGGCCCGTTGTTCCTGTCCGAGCGGCGTCCGGTCCCGGCCCGTAGGCCCGGTCCCGGCGACATCTGCCCGCGCACCGGCCGCGCCCGCCTCGGCTACGACCGCGCCCGCGTCCTGCTGGAGAAATACGCCGGGCTCGACCTTCACCAACTGCGCCACAGCGCGGCCACCCACCTCGGCGACGCCGAGATCCCGCTGCAGCTCATCATGGGCAAGACCCGCCACAAGAACCCCCGCACCGCCATGCGCTACGTCAAACCCGGCGCCGAAGCCATCGCCAAGGTCACCGAGGTCCTGGCACCCCGCCGCCGTACCCACTGATCAACTGAGTGGCGGCTCGCCGGAGCCATAGGAGTTCCGGGCCTTAACGACAGGCCGTACACCAGGAAAGGTGAGCAGGCGACGCTGCGCCTGGCGGCCGTGCCGCGCTGACACCTTTGTGCGTCATGGTCATGCGCTACGACCCGACATGCGCATACGCGGAGTGGCAGTCCGCTCAGCGTGGAAAGACACAGGCGGGATCACTTGTGATCGGCGATCAGGCGGCGCAGGTCCTCCCGGGCGATTCTGGCGGCCAGCAGCGGCACGAAATCCCTGACCGGCGCCTTCTCAAAGGCCTTCCAGGCGCGGTCGATCGCCTCGATGACCTGTTCGGGTTTGCAGTCGTCGGCGAAGGCGCTGGTGAGCTGATCCGTCAGCTGGGCGCGCGCCTGTTGTTCGAAGACACCTGGCGTCTCAGCAGCCATGTTCGTACCCTCCCCGGTCGAGCGCCGTCCACACCCTGCCCTCACCCCTGCCTGCACTGTCTACTTTTGTGCATGAAAGACAATGTGAGTAGGTGTGCCGCCTGAGGGGCGGCAGGGGTGTTCGGTGACCAGGATCCCCCGCATGGGGGTTTAGGGCCAGGCCTGGGGCGGGTGTTGCGGAGGTGTCGTAAGCGGGTAACGGTTGGAGAACGCCGGGTTACCTGCCGGTGAGCACGCCGGGCAGCATGGAGATGTGGCACCCTTCCGGGAGGCTGCGCAGGAGCGTCGAGCCTCCCTCCTCAGCCAGGCCGTCCACCAGTTGCGGTCCTGGCCCGCTCTGACATTCCTGCCCACCGCCGCGGGGGCGGTCTTCACCAGCGGCGGCCGCGAGATCGTGCGCCTGACCGGACCCAGCACTGCGCACCTGCACCTGACCACCCCAGTGATCGACCGGCTACGATCCACCCTGTGCGCGTGTACGCACCTGGAAACCAATGGCGAACGGGGATGGGCGGCCATCGCGATGGAAACCTCTGTCGATCTCGACCTCGTGCTCGGCTTGGTCAGCGTTGCGATCAAGGCGAACGACTGTCCGTAAGGTCGCGGGGGCGGTCGGAGAACTCCCCTTGACCAGGTCCTGCCATTGCTCGGGTGACGTGCCGCCGGCGGGCAGGTTCACTCCCGTGTGATCGACCCGCTGGACGTGCCCGGTGAGACGGCGGGTAAGGTCCGCCATTTCGACCGCGACCGGCAGCGTGTGGGCATCGGGTGTGTCGCTGCCCCAGACGCCTCAAGCCCGCGCTGGGCCGGGCGAAGGCGCTGTTCCTGCTGCTGTCCGGGGACCTGCACGCCACTGGAGCCAGCCCTGCCGACATCATCGGCGAAGCCGCGGCCAGCGGGGTCCGCCGGGTCGTCCTGCTCTCCACGCTGGGCGTGGTGACCAGGCCCTTCGGCCCGACGCGGATCGCGATGCGCGCGCTGGAGGACATGCTGCGGGAGCCCGGCCTGGAGTGGGCCATCCTGCGGCCGGGTGGCTTCGCCTCCAACGCCCTGTGGTGGGCCGAGTCCGTCCGCGCGCAGCGGGTCGTCGCCGCGCCCTTCGGCGACGTCGGGGTGCCGATCATCGACCCGGCGGACATCGCCGAGGTCGCGGCGGCCTGCCTGCTGGACAACCGGCACCCCGGCGCCGTCTACGAGCTGACCGGCCCGGAGGCGATCACGCCGCGCCAGCAGATCGAGGCCATCGCCGCCGCGCTGGGCTCGCCAGTGAGGTTTCACGAGCTCACCCGGGAGGAGGCCAAGGCCGCCATGGCCCAGAGCATGCCGGCGGAGCTCGCCGACGACACTCTGGGCATCCTCGCCGCCCCGAGCCCGGCCGAGCTGCGCGTCAGCCCGGACGTCCAGCGGGTCCTCAGCCGCGCCCCACGCCCCTTCGCCGCCTGGGCCACCCGCTATGTCGCCTCGTTCCGCTGAGATTGGTCAACGCCGCCGGAACTGCTCTTCATGCTCAGCGATCCACGGCTGTGAGTCGAGGAGCCTGACCCGGAGTTGACGCCCGCCCTGTCAGCAAATGATCTTGAGGAGGAGATCACCGCCGCCCGTCGAGGCCCGATACCGGTTGCTCACCAGCGTGAGGGCCGGGTCTGGAGCTGGTCCGCAGACCCGCGGCGCGGACAGCGATCGGGGCGGCTCTGACCGGCCAGGCATGTGACTCGCTTGCGCACTCATCACGCCCCGCTCGCCTGGGGCAACGCGACGGTCATGTGGTGCGGCGGCTGTCAAAAGGATCAAATTCAGACCCCGGCTAGGCGCGCAGCACCTCTGCCACCGAACCGACGTTGCGTACTCGGTCGAAGTCGGCGGGTCAGGATGTTGCGGGGTTCAGGACTGCATCGACGGCCATGTAGAGGGTGTCGTTCTCGGACTGCAAGATCGAGCCGTCGGAGGGGAGGGCTCGCTCCAGTGCGAGGCCGTTCAGGACGGTAGAGAGGAACTTCGCGCGCCGAGAGGTGTCGCCGGGGGCGAGAGCGCCTTCCTGCGTGAGCACCGTCAGCCAGTACTCCACGCGACGTCGCCCCTGCCGTTCGAGGGCGAAGTATGCCTCCCGCACCTGCTCAGTCGGTTCCGAGGCGATGAACTGCTCGTGGATGGTGCGGTGCGCTTGCCGTGCGCCGGCGCCGACTCCGGCGGGGGCGAGGACCTGGCGCAGGCAGTCGACAAGGCGGTCACGGGCGGGTGCGTCCCGGTCGTGGATCCGCTTTTCGGAGACGACAAGGTCGTACAGACGGGTGAGTACCTCGTCCTGGAGCGCGCGCTGCGTCGGGAAGTGGAACCGGAGGGATCCCGTGCTCACTCCCGCGCGCGCGGCGACCGCTCGCACGCTCAGCTTCGCCCCGGGGTTTTCCCCGATCAACTGCATCGCCGCCAGGAGAACCTTGTCCCGGCTGCTGAGCTGCTCGTTCCGATCCGCCATCACATGGCCCTCCGCCTCACTCGTTCACAGCACTATCACACTGTACTAGCACACTGTGATAGCTTGGCCATCATCCCGACTAACACAGTGTGTTAGTCGAGATGTGATGAAGCGACCCAGGGAGCATCGGCCGGATTGGCCGGGGAGCGGAGGGAACGTGTCGAAGGCATGGCGGCGCAGCTGGGCGATCCGGCGGGTCAAGCAGGGCGACGGGCGTCCTCTTCAGCGGTTTCGCTGGTGGCAGTTGCCGTCAGGGCGCGCGCTGTTCCACCTCCCGCCCTCATCCGATGGCCGACGCCCGGGGACATATGCCGTCGACGTGCGGCACTGGGGCAACCAGTCGGGCGGCGAGAGCACAGCACACCTGTATCTCGACGGTCGCCATCACGCCCAGTCGAAGATCCCCGCCGTGTTCCCTGTGGAGGGCGGCGTCATCGAGGTCGCGACGAGCAGCTTCGGGATCAAGCGCTGCCACTACGTCACCACCACGGGCGAGGAGCACCAACTTGTTCCCGACCCGAAATCGGGCGAGGGCAGGCGGGCCCGTCTCGAGAGTGATCATCCGACGCTGAGCCGCATGATCGCCGCCACCTCAGTAGCGCTGCTCGTGATCGGCGTGGGACTGAACCTCCCGCAGATCATCGGGCCGATCTCGCAGGTGCCGCCCATCGCCGAGAACCTCGGCACCTTCACCTCCCCCATCCACCTGCCGCTCTGGCTCAACATCACGCTCGCCCTCGGCGCCGCGCTGGCCAGCATGGAAAGGGCGCTGCGGCTGCGCTACCACTGGCTGCTCGACGCCGGGGGCAACTGACCGACCACCCAGGCTGGGGCTGACAGGCCGGGCCGGCACGCAGCACTCGGGCCGGTAACACTCAGGGCCCGCTCCAGCAGGCGTCGATGACAATCACCAGAGAAACGGACACCAGAATCATGAACCGTCTTCGCAGACCGTTCCAGATCATCCGCGCTGACCTGCGCGCATACCTGCTGATCAATGCCCTCGTCTACGGAGCGTTCCTCCTGGGCCTGGTCCTGGCCCTGATCTTCCCCGATCTCCACGCCGCGCGAACGTCCTCGTTCGTCGACGGCGACCAAGGGGCGCTCGTCGACACCGTGATCGGCAACCCCTGGACCTTCGGCGCGACCATCTTCCTGGTCAACGTGTTCGCGACAGCCCTGCTGCTCATCGTCCTGCCGTCGCTCGTGATCCCCTTCGCGGGCCTTATAGTCTTCGTGATCAAGACGATCGACATAGGGATCATCCTGGCACCCGTCGACCGGACATCGGCACTGATCTACATCCCGCACTCGCTGACCATCCTCATCGAGTTCCAGGCCTACGCACTGGTGATGTTCGGCGCCTACCTGCTGGGCAGGTCCTGGCTCCGGCCCGCGACAGTCGATGCCACCACACGACGACAGGCCTACGCGCGCGGCCTGAGCCGACTCGGCTGGCTCTGGCTCCCGGCGCTCGCACTCTTCGTCATCGGCGCGGTCTACGAGGCCGTCGAGATCTACTTCCTCGTACCGCTGGTGCTCGGCACCTGACGCCACAGGCACAGGTCGCTGTCGTCCCAGTCCCGCCCCGCGGGCCCGGGACGGCTGCGCAGGCGGGGACGTCTCGCGGGACGTCTTGGCCAGGGTGGTCGGCGTCCCGGCGGTCGCGGGCCCCGGTCAGGCGGGCGGCGCGGCGGTCGCGGATGCGCAGCACGGGTGCCAGGGCCTCCCAGGTGACGCCGGCGTCATCACCTCCATAAGAGACGCGACGTCTCGTGAAAGATTCACGCCATGATGACGGCAATCCCGGCGACCAGGAAGATCAGGGCCGCCATGCCGCTCAGGACGCTGGGCAGGACACGATAGCGCGCGGTGAAGACCCGGGCTGCCTGCGACTGCCCATCGAGGTAGGCGATCGGCACCTGCTGGCCGACGTTCAACCGCAGGCCGATCCCGGCCACCTGCGGACGGAACTCGATGTGGTGGCCGGCGTGGTCGGTGAAGGCGATAACGTAATGCTGGCTCGAGTCCTCCATGACCGCCCCGATCACCGTGCCCCACCCGTGCACGCCGGACCGCTGTAACCGGAAGATCAGGCGCCGCTCCCTGACCGCGAAGACCAGGAGCCCGAGCGCGGTGGCGACGAAGACGAGGCCGGCCACTATGGTCATCATGCTGGGAATACTACGGAAACCCGCGAAACAGCGAGCGGCGGCCGCCGTACTCGAGGCCCGGCCCAGCGGCTGGGCGCGTCAGGGAAAAGGGGGGGTGGCGCCCTCGTCCGCCTCGTCCAGGTCGTCGACGACCTCGTCCGACGCCGGGTTGCATCTGTTCAGCCACCGCCCATTCTCCGAAAAGATCGCCAAAAGGACAGGATCACGCACCCCGCCCGGCACGGCGGATGATTCGCCGCCCAGCTCAAGGAAAGCTTCAGAACAAGGACGCCTGCGGTGGCCGCGATCCCGGCATCTACGCCCCTTCCTCGTCCACGCCGCCGTCGCCCTCAGGCACGTCGGGGATCTCGCCGAGCTGCCGCAGCCCTTCGGGCGGCGCGGAGGAGGCGATGGCATAGCGGCCCAGGACGTTGAGATGGGCGTGACCTAGCGGGCTGAGCCGGGCAGCGTCCTCGTCCTTGACCGGAACGCCGTGGGCGCGCAGCTGGTCGACCGCGGCCGACAGATACTTCGAGTTCCACAGCGCAACCGCGTTGACGACCAGCCCCAGGGCCGCTAGTTGGTCTTCTTGTCCTTCGCGGTAGGCCTGACGGATCTTCCCGCCGTTGCCGTGGCAGATCTTACGGGCCAGCCGATGCCGCGACTCCTGCACCGTCAGCTGCCTGTTCAGCCTGCGCCGGTAGGTGTCGTCGATCGGGTCCAGGATCGACAGCAGGTGCAGGGTCTTGTCGATGCGGCCGTACTCGGCGAACGCCTGCCCCAATGGGGTCGGGCGCCCGTTGCGGGCGAACATGCGCAGCAGGTCGTAGGCGCGCACCTGGTTGGTCACCAGCGATCCGGCGACCCGGGTCATGTCCGACCACTGCGTAGCGATCTTCTGCCGGTTGATCTTGTTGCGGGCGATCGCCTCCAGCGGCCCGTAGTCGCCCGGGGTGTTGCTGCCGGGCACCTCAGCGCGCCAGAAGCGCTGGTCGCCCAGGTCGGCGAAGCGGGGCGCGAACCGGTAGCCGAGCATGGAGAAGATCCCGAACACCATGTCGCTATCGCTGGCCTGATCGGTCGTGACCAGCTCGGGTTTCGGCCCGGCGTCAATGTTGATCAGGCAGTCCAGGATGTACAGCGAGTCGCGCGGCGTGCCCGGCACGACCACCTGGCCGATCCCCATCACCTGGTCGTTTACGGCGTTGAGGAGTGTGAGGCCGCGTTTGTAGCCGAAGTACTTCGGCGAGGGGGCGGCGTTGATCGTCTGGACCGGGACGACGAAGCGCAGCCCGTCGACCGAGGCCAGCAGCCCGCCGCCCCACAGCTTCACGATCGGCACGCCGCGCTGGGCTTCGATGAGGATCGCGTTGGCCGCGGCGTGGGTCTCGGCGCGCACGTAGTTCTGATCGACGTGCGAGAGCCGGCCGCGGGTCAGTGCCTCGTCCCCGTCCTTGATCACCGGAGTGAGGCCGACGTTGCAGGCCTCGCTGATCAGCAGCGCGGCCAGCGATCTCGGCAGGTCGTGCATGCGGGTGGAGATGTCGGCCAGGTGCACGTAGGCGTCCAGGAATCCGGTCCAGGAGTGCACCTCCAGCAGCAGCTCGGGCAGGTCGATGCGGGGCAGCATCGCCTGGCAGGCCGCGCGCAACCATTTCAGCGAAGGACTCTCGCCGAGCGCGCCGAGTTTTTCCACCGACAACCGGGCGTGCCCGTCAGCCGGGGTGACGACCCGGACCAGGGCGTCGTCTCCGGCTTCTTCGAGACGGCCGGCCATCTGCTTCCACGCCGCGTCCAGCGCCAGCAGCTTGGCGTCCAGATGGGCCTCGACCGGGTCGGTCAGCGACAGGGAGGCGAGCACGTCCTCGCTGATCGCCTCCCACGCCTTGCCGTCCAGCAAGTGGGCGCGCGGGTCGGCCCACCGCAGCGACGGCGCGGCGAACACGTCCCGCACCTGCAGAGCCCGAAACAGCCCCTCCAGGACACACACCACATAGGCGTCACGATCCACCGCCCCCTCCGGCAGGTCGGGGTTGGCGAAGACCGGCCGCTTCCACGCCGGGCTCACCAGCGAGGCGTCGATCTCCTTCGGCAGCAGGGGCTTGCGGGAAACGTGCCGGCGCGCCAGCTCCGGCAGCCTGCGCACCGCGGCCAGCACCTTGCGGCCACCCGCCGCCGCCCCCAGCGCCTTCGACTCGCCCAGCAGCTTCAAGAACGGCCGGACGGTGTTGTACTTGTCCACCAGCGCGGCGCGCAGCGCCGCCTCGGCCGCCCCGTCGTCTTCAGGAACGAGCTCTTCGACCGACGCCAGCGCGGCCAGCACCTGCTCCTTGCTCGCACCGGCTTCTGTGGCGACCGCCGTCCACAGCGCCACCACATCCAGATCGGTGTTTGTCTCGGCGACCAGGTCGAGCTGCGCCACCAGCACCCGGCCCGCCCGCGACAGCAGCTTGGATGCCTTCTCCAGCTTGGGCAGCATCGCCAGCCGCTCACCCGTCGACTTGCGCCGCGCCGGGGAGATCAGCCGGGTGGCCATCAGCAGCGCGAACAAGTCAAGGGCGTCGTCGATCGCCTCGGCCTCCAGCGACCGGGTCACCCCCAGCATCGTGGCCGTCTTGCGCGGCTCGCTCAGCCTGGCCAGTAGCGGCGCCTTGGTGCCCGCCCCGTACTTGGCGAGCGTCTTCATCCGCCGCACCGGCACCTTGTCCACCCGCACCCGCCCCAGCTCGAACCTGGCGATGTCGTCGACCCGCTGCAGCGCCTTGGCCATCTCCGTGCCCGACTGCCGCTTGGGCGCCTGCCGCAGCCGCTCCAGCTCCGAGATCCGTGACCCTGGAGGAACCACCAGCAGCGCCGACAACGCCCGCGGCAACCCCTGCCCGGCGCGTTCCACCTGCCGCGCCACCGTCGCATACAGGCGCTCATCCGCCCGCTCCCGCACCGAGCCGACCAGCCGCTCCAGCACCGTCACCCCGGGCAGCAGCACCCGATGCCGGCGCAGCCACGCCACCGACTGATCGAACAACGCCGTCGGCCCCTCGGCATGCGTCCACGCCCGCCCGTGCAGGAACGTCAAGAACCGCTTGGCCAGCACCCGGCCCTCCCACGACTCCCGATCGTCGAAGTCGTGGTAGCCGTAGACGTCCCGGATCATCCACGCGTGCTCATAAACCGTCTTCGGCCGCTCCCCGTACTTCTTCACCTGCGATGGGTCCCCGATGCCCAACTGTTCGGCCAGGTAGTCCACCACCGGCCACGGCACCTCCAGCGGGTCCTCCAGGAACAGACCTTTGTGCCGGACCGTCCCGATCTGGACCGCTACGCCAAGACGATGTGAATCCTGGCGCGACCGCGCGATCACTTCCCGATCGAAGGCGTCCAGGAAGAAGAACTTCTCCAGGTCAGGTAGCGACGGCATCTCACCGAACGTCGAGAACGCCGCCCTCTGCTCATCAGATAAAAACTCCGCAGGCATGACCGACGACCGTAGGCACACCACCTAGCGCCCGGTAACAACCGGAAACACACCGCAAGCCCAGCTCTTGAACGGAAATGATCAACCACCGGACGACCTGCCAAAGCGTCCAGCTAAGTTACTCGCGGGTACCGCCAACGGCTGTCCGCAGGTTCCTCAACCCCGAGGTAGAGCGCCTCGTGCGAGATCTGCAGGTCGGGCTCGTCGGGGAACTGGCGGCGCAGCCATCCGGAGATCTGCTCGGGCGACCAGTGCAGGGCGAGCTTGTCCTCCACGATCGAGCGCAGTCTCCGATGACGGGCCAGCTTGGTCGGTTTGGGCCGGCGTGCACGCTGGTAGGCCGCCTGGTCAGCGACGACGGCGCGGTAGGCGTCGCGGCCGCCGTTGCGGGCGATCTCCCGAGAGATCGTCGATGCCGCCCGGTTCAGCCGCCGGGCCAGCGCGCGAGCAGACCTTCCAGCCGCCAACCCGCGTGAAATCTCTTCCCGCTCGGCCGCCGAAAGGTGCACCTTGGCGCGTTGCTGGGGCCGATGGCGGACGCCGCCGGTCTGCGCCAAGAATCTCCGAACGTGATGCGTAGGCACACCTAAGCCACGCCCCATCGAATTGAACGACTCACCCGCACGCCATCGCTGCCAGATCTCATCCTGCTGAGCTGGCGAGAACCCGTAGTCCCGCACATGACCCTCCATCGCCACAAGATCAACTTATGGTGATGCGCTGATCACTTGAGCCCAAGGTCGTTTTCGGGACGGCCTCTCTCTGGCCATCGTGAAGCTCCAGCCGGACGAGTGCTCCGGCCTTGCCGTGCCGATGGGCGCGCTCACGGCAGCGTTGTCTTAGATTCCGGCGGCGGCTGGCCGCTGGCTTTGGCTGGATCTACGGTGAGGGTTCTGTACGTCGACCGTGAAGGGGATCAGCGTGGATCCGATCGTTTTAGCCGCCGGCACGGCACTGGTGACGGCTATGGCCACCGATGCCTGGCAGGAGGCTCGTGATGGCGCGGTGGCGTTGTGGCGGAAGGTGCGGCCTGAGCAGGCCGAGGTCGTCGAGGCGGAGCTGGTCGAGGTCCGCGAGCAGGTACTGCAGGCCCGCGGCGAGGGCGATACCGACACCGAGCAAGCGCTGGCCGGGTCCTGGCAGGTCCGGCTGCAGCAGTTGCTGCGCGCCGACCCATCGCTGGCAGGCGAGCTGCAGCGTGTGCTGGATGAAGTGCTCACCCCGGCGCTGAAGCCTGCCGATCAGGAGCGGATCGGCTCGCTGGTGATGAAGGCGAAAGCCAGCGGCCACGGCCGCGTCTACCAGGCCGGCCGCGACCAGACCATCCACGAGCGGTGACCTCGTCCCCGGCGCGGCCGGACGAGCCCGAGCAGCCGCGGCCGCAGATCCGGCTGGAGGCTACCGCTTCCGGGCATGCCCGCGTGTACCAGGCCGGGCGTGACCAGTTCATCAACGAGACGATGTTGCCCGAGGCGGTGCTGCGGCCGGTCGCCGAGGTGGCCGCGCCGCCGCGGCTGGTGAATCTGCGCCGGCACAAGCGCACGTTCGTCGGGCGCGACGATGAGCTAGCCGAACTGGGGGCGGCGCTGCGCGGCGGGGGCGAGGTGGTCGTAGCCGCAGTGCACGGCCTTGGCGGGGTTGGCAAGTCCACGTTGGCCGCCCACTACGCCTTGGCGCAGGCCGCGCGCCTGAATCCGGTGTGGTGGATCACCGCCGATTCCCCTACGGCAGTACAGGCGGGCCTGGCCAGCTTGGCGGTCGCGCTGCAGCCGGAGCTCGCCACGTCATTGCCGTTGGAGGCACTGGCGCAGCGGGCTACGGCCTGGTTGGCCGCTCATGACGGGTGGCTGCTAGTGCTCGACGACGTCCTCGATGCGGCTGATGTGCGGCCGCTGCTGGAGCGGACCCTGACCGGGCAGGTGCTGATGACCAGCCGGTTGAGCGAGGGCTGGCACCGGCTGGACGCTGTGGTGTTGCGCCTGGACGTGCTCGGCGAACGAGAAGCGATTGAGTTGCTGACCCGGATCGCCACCCACGACCTTGCCCACTCCAGCCTCGGCGCCACCGCACCCAATGGCCTGGACGAGGCGATCGAGTTGGTCAAAGAGTTGGGAAGGCTGCCGCTGGCGATCGAGCAGGTCGGTGCCTATCTGCACCAAAACCGGCTGACTCCGCGCGCCTACCTGAACTTACTTGCCGAACACCCGGCCGTCATGTATGACCAGGCCGCCCATGGCTCGGACGCCGAGCGCACTATAGCCCGCATCTGGCGGCTGACCCTGGACCGGCTGGCCGACGTCCCTCTAGCTGGGCACCTGCTGCGAATCCTGGCCTGGTACGGCGCCGAGGCCATCCCCCGTGCCCTTCTGGCCCCCTTGCCAGCGCCGGATCTGCAACAGGCGCTGGGCAGCCTGGCCGCCTACAACATGATCACCCTCAACGGTACGGACATCATGGTGCACCGGCTGGTCCAAGCCGTCGCCCGTACCCCCGACCCCGGAGACCCGCACCGCCAACCAGACGATGTCGACACCGCCCGCGAGCAGGCCACCACCCTGCTTGGCGCTGTGTTGCCCGGCGAGCCTCGACACCCGGACGCTTGGCCAGGCTGGCGGATGCTGCTGCCTCACATCAGCGCCCTGGCCGATCAGGCGGCGGCCTCTACAGACACCGCGCACACTGCTCACCTGCTCAACCAAAGCGGAATCTTCCTCGACAACCAGGGCACCCTCACCCGTGCAATCGGCTGCTTCCAGCGTGCGTACACCGCATATCATCGGTTGCTGGGCGGCAACCACGGGCACACTTTGGCCTCGCGCAATAACCTGGCCAACGCCTACTGGTCGGCGGGGGATCTGGGCCGGGCTCGCACACTGCATGAGGTCACGCTGGCCGACTGCGAGCGGGTGCTGGGCGCCGACCACCC
>NZ_JBIUCF010000059.1:59029-64816 GCF_044593615.1 Nonomuraea sp. NPDC051941 | reverse complement strand
CCCGACACCCTGACCTCGCGCAACAACCTCGCCGGCGCCTATCGGTCGGCGGGGGATCTGGGCCGGGCCCTCCCACTGTTCGAGGTCACGCTGGCCGCTCGGGAGCGGGTGCTGGGCGCCGACCACCCCGACACCCTGACCTCGCGCAACAACCTCGCCGGCGCCTATCGGTCGGCGGGGGATCTGGGCCGGGCCCTCCCACTGTTCGAGGTCACGCTGGCGGACTGCGAGCGGGTGTTGGGCGTCGATCACCCCGACACCCTGTCCTTGCGCAACAACCTGGCCAGCACCTATGAGGAGGCGGGGGATCTGGGTCGGGCCATCCCGCTGTTTGAGGTCACGCTGGCCGCTCGGGAGCGGGTGCTGGGCGCCGACCACCCCGACACCTTGACCTCGCGCGACAACCTGGCCGGCGTCTATCGGTCGGCGGGGGATCTGGGTCGGGCCATCCCGCTGTTTGAGGTCACGCTGGCCGCTCGGGAGCGGGTGCTGGGCGCCGACCACCCCTCCACCCTGACCTCGCGCAACAACCTGGCTGGCATCTATGAGGAGGCGGGGGATCTGGGTCGGGCCATCCCGCTGTTTGAGGTCACGCTGGCCGCTCGGGAGCGGGTGCTGGGCGCCGACCACCCCTCCACCCTTCAATCACGAAATAACCTCGCCCACGTCTACCAGGAGGCGGGGGATCTGGGCCGGGCCATCCCGCTGTTTGAGGTCACGCTGGCGGACTGCGAGCGGGTGTTGGGCGCCGACCACCCCTCCACCCTGACCTTGCGCGGCAACCTCGCCCACGTCTACCAGGCGGCGGGGGATCTGGGCCGGGCCATCCCGCTGTTTGAGGTCACGCTGGCCGCTCGGGAGCGGGTGCTGGGCGCCGACCACCCCGACACCTTGACCTCGCGCAACAACCTCGCCGGCACTTACCAGGAGGCGGGGGATCTGGGCCGGGCCATCCCACTGTTCGAGGTCACGCTGGCCGCTCGGGAGCGGGTGCTGGGCACCGACCACCCCTCCACCCTTCAATCGCGCAACAACCTCGCCGGCACTTACCAGGAGGCGGGGGATCTGGGTCGGGCCATCCCGCTGTTTGAGGTCACGCTGGCCGCTCGGGAGCGGGTGTTGGGCGCCGACCACCCCTCCACCCTGATCTCGCGCAACAACCTCGCCTGCGCTTATGAGTCGGCGGGGGATCTGGGCCGGGCCATCCCACTGTTCGAGGCGACGCTGGCCGATCGGGAACGGCTACTGGGCGCAGACCACCCCTCCACCCTGAACTCGCGCAACAACCTGGCCGGCGTCTATCGGTCGGCGGGGGATCTGAGGCGCGCCACCCTGCTGTTTGAGGTCACGCTGGCCGCTCGGGAGCGGGTGCTGGGCGCCGACCACCCCGAGACCCTGAACTCCCGCAACAACCTCGCCTGCGCCTACCAGGCGGCGGGGGACTTGGGCCGGGCCATCCCGTTGTACGAACGCACGCTGACCGACTGCGAGCGGGTGCTCGGCGTAGACCATCCCGGAACGCGAACCGTACGGGCCAATCTGGCGACGGCGCTGGGATAGTGCACCGCAGAGAGAGGCGTTCATCCCTCTAAGTTGGCGAGCTTTGCGCCGTGGGTTCTTGGGCAGGCCATGACGAGATCGGCCAGTCCGCGCCCCACCTTCTACGGAATCATGCCCAGCGTGGCCCGCCTGCTCGACTGGCTGATCCGGCACCACTCCAGGACGGCAGGACGCACCATCGGTGAGATCGTCGGCGAAGCCGAGCGACGACTGAAGGTGCCCCGACCGGTCAGCGAGGAGTCGATCGCGAGTGCACTGGCCTTTGACGGCATGCTCGACGCTGAGACGCGCGAGAGCTTCCCGGCCCGCGAGGAGTCTGAGTGCAGAAATTAGCGATAGAGATGATCATGGCCAGCTATCACAGATAATGAGCCATTATCTGCGCCAGCGTGAGTGCCGTCCTGGGAGAACAGCCCGCTGCGGCGGCGGTGACCCTCCCTGTTATCTGCGATAGAGCTCGCGGTGGCCGCCAGTTGCGAACGGCCGTCCCACAAAGCGGGCTAGCGAGGTTCTAGAGGCGGCGGGGGGCTGGGCTGTTCGGTTTCGCGTGCATGCTGGAGGCGCTGGTGAAGGTTGTGAGCGTGGCGAAGGTGGACGTGTGCTGTCGTGTGATCGCCGGCGGATTGGG
This sequence comes from Nonomuraea sp. NPDC051941, assembly GCF_044593615.1. Lineage (NCBI taxonomy): Bacteria > Bacillati > Actinomycetota > Actinomycetes > Streptosporangiales > Streptosporangiaceae > Nonomuraea > Nonomuraea sp. NPDC051941. The sequence continues at coordinate 62,628 of NZ_JBIUCF010000059.1, read as the reverse complement.
CCAGGCGGGCGAGTTCGGTGTGTGCATCGGCTTGTCCTTGGACGTGGCTGATCTGGCTGGCGAGGGCGAGGGCGGTGGTGGCGTGCTCATGAGCGGTGGCCAAAGCGCCTAGTCCGCGGTGGACGACGGCTAGGTTGTAGTGGGTGTCTGCCTGGTTCATGAGATCTCCCAGATCCTGGAACAGGGCAAGGGCCTGATCCAGGTGGGCTTGCGCGTCGTGGTAGCGGCTCAGGTGCTTGTCAAGCATGCCGAGCTGCCGGTGGCAGATGCCGATGCCACGGCGTTGCCCGGCCCGCTCGAACAGGTCCATTGACCGGGCGAGGTGTTCGCGTGCCGTGGTGTAGCTGCCTTCCAACCGGTCGAGGATGCCGAGGTTGGAATGGGCGAATGCCTGTTCCACGAGGTTGTCGCCTGAAGAGGCGACTTCAAAGCAGAAGGTGGCGTGCGCCCGGGCCTGGGCGAGGTTGCCGAGCCACTTGTGGACATTACAGAGCTCGTGGTGGATCACCGCTTGGCCGACTCGGTTGCCGACTTGGATGTACAGCTCGAGCGAGGTCTGAAAGCGTGCGAGCGCGGTGAGGTAGTTGCCGGTGCGCATGTCGACCAGGCCGAGGCTTTGATGCATGGCTGCCTGGCCGAGGGTGTCATTGGTGTGCTGGGTAAGGCTCAGCGCCTGGCTGTTCAGTTCGATGATCTCGGTGTAGAAGCCTCGCATCCGCTGGTAGGACTCCAGGTTGTAGACCAGCCGCCATGCATAGGGGGAGCCCGCGGACAGGCATCGGCGGGCCACGGCGAGGAGATCTGCGTGCTGCCGGTCGAGCCATCGCAGCACGGCGACATCTGATTCGTGCCGGGCAGGTGGCATGCGGCTATCGCCTCTGTCGGTATCCATGTAGGTGACGGAGTCGCTGGAGTCGAGCAGAAGAACCATGGCGTCGATGGTGCTGTTCGTGTATCGGAAAAGCCGTTCGTCGGCCGTGGCCAGGTGTCTGGAGCTGTCGTGCTTTCCGGATTCGATCAAAGCGACGGCGCGCACGGCGTCGTGCATGCGATAGCCACCGCTGGTGCGGTTGTCCGCGACGAGCAGACCGCGCTGGTAGAGGGTGGCTAGCAACCTGGTGGCCTCGTCGGCTGGCTGGTCGGCAAGGACGGCGGCGATGGGAGCGCTGATCAGCGAGCCGGGGTAGTGGGCGACGCGGCGGAGCACGAGGCGGGCGGGTTTGGTTAAGGCCGCAAGGGAGCGGGCGAATGCGGCTGCGGTCTCGTCACTGATTGTTCCCGCAGAAGCGGCGCGGATGTCGTGGCCAGGGTTGGCCGCCTTCAGGTCGCTAATTTGTCGGATCGCGAGTGGGAGCCGGAAGGTGGCGGCGATCGCGGTGACCGCCTGGGGGTCGTTCAGTCCGGCACGGCGCAGGATGGCTCCGGCCAACTGGGCGGCCTGGCTGCGGGTGAACGGTTGCAAGGTGATGCTGTGGTCGGTGTCGAGGCCGATCAGCACGTGGCGGGTAGTAATCAAGATCGCCGATTCTTCGGCTGCAGGTAGCAGCGGGCGGATCTGTTCGGCGGTGTCGGCGTCGTCCAAGACGATCAGCATTTTCTTGCCTGTGGTGGCGGTCCGCCAGGTGCGGCTGAGCGCTGTCACGCTGGTGGCGTTTGGATCGGGCGGTACGTTGAGGGCGTTGAGCAGGGTGCGCAGCGCTGCGGTGCTGGTCAATTGGGACTCGGTCGCGGCATAGGTGCGCAGGCCCAACCAAAACAATCCGTCGGGGTAGCGTGCGGCCAGTGCACGGGCGGCGCAGATGGCCAGCTCGGTCTTTCCGGTCCCAGGCATGCCGGTAATGACCATGATGAGAGGTCCCGGTCGGTTTCCCTCAGGAGAGGGGGCTGTCAAGCGGCGCAGGTCCTTGGTGCGACCGATGAAGACCCGGGTGCCCGACGGAGGCTGCAGCACCGAACCGGCCTGCGGATCGTCCGTCTGGAGCGTCGCTGGGTATGGCGGGTTGCCGCGCGGCAGGGCGATCAGCGTGCTGGCGCTCACCAGGCTGGTCGTCAGGACCAGTCCCCCGAACAGCCACCAGTTCCACGTCATGGTGAGCAGATTGGTGAGTCCTCCGGCCGCCACGCCAGCTATCGGACCCAACGCGACGATGACCAGACGCCCTCGCCGCTGAGCCCGTAATCCACCTGCCATCGGATCACCTCATGTTGCTGTCGACCGGGTCGATGATCTGGGAGTTCGCACGCAGTTCCCGTAGGTCGGGGATGTGGTTGTAGAGCGTGCCCGGGCTGACGCCGAGCAGTCTGGCGATCGAGGTGATCGAGTTCTCCGGATTCGGCAACATGTCGCGGGCCGCGCGCAGCAGTTCGGGGGTGATGACGGTGGGGCGGCCGCCGGTGCGGCCGCGGGCCTTGGCGGCGGCCAGCCCGTCGCGGGTGCCAGCGACGATGAGTTCGCGGATGAACTCGGCCAGGGCGGCGAAGACGTGGAAGATGAGCCGGCCGCCGGGGGTGGTGGTGTCGAGGTTCTCGTGCAGTGAGGTGAAGCCGATCTCGCGCTTGCGCAGCTCGCCGACCATGGTGATGAGGTCGGCCAGGGACCGGCCGTAGCGGTCCAGCGACGGGACGACCAGGGTGTCGCCTTCGTTCAGGAAGGCGTGGCAGGCGGCGAGTTCGGGTCGCTCGGCGCTCTTGCCGGACTTCTTGTCGGCGAAGACGCGTCGGCATCCGGCGGCCTTGAGTGCGTCGAGTTGGCGTTCGAGGTTCTGGCCCGCGGTGGAGACGCGGGCGTAGCCGATGCGGATCTCGCTGCGGTAAGCGGGGAAGGCGGCCAACGGGTCGGCGGGCGGCTGCAAGACGTCAGTCACGTTCGCCATCCTCTCAACAAACGGTGTTCAGAGGTTGTTGAACAGCCGAGGTTGTTGAACGAGTTTTTGAAGGCGTTTCGGGGCTCTGGAACGCCACTTTCAAGATCTTCAAAAAACGATCGTTAAATGAAACCTCGCCCATGCGTCCACCATCGCCTTGGCAGTGCCGCCACTATGCAGTGCGCCCCCGAGCATCTCTCGCGACAGCTGCTTCAAGGTTTCGCTGGACGATTCGAGTAGTGGGATGGTCACTGCCGAGCACCCGCTCGCAGTCGGCGAGCGCGGCCACGAACAGCGGGATGGCCCGGCCCGGGTCCCCCGCCGCCTCGTAGGCGCTGGCGAGGTTGTTGCGGGAAGTCAGGATATTGGGGTGGTCGGGGCCCAGCACCCGCTCATGATCGGCCAGCGTGGCCTCCAGCAGCGGGATGGCCCGGCTCAGATCGCCCGCCGCATAGTAGGCGCCGGCGAGGTTGTTGCGGGAGGTCAGGGTGTGGGGGTGGTCGGGGCCCAGCACCCGCTCTCGATCGGCCAGCGTGGCCTGGTGCAGCGGGATGGCCCGGCCCGGATCGCCCGCCGCCTCGTAGGCGCGAGCGAGGTTGTTGCGGGAGGCCAGGGTGTCGGGGTGGTCGGCGCCCAGCACCCGCTCTCGATCGGCCAGCGTGGCCTGGTGCAGCGGGATGGCCCGGCCCACATCCTCCGCCGCCTCGTAGGCGCCGGCGAGGTTGTCGCGGGAGG
>NZ_JBIUCF010000059.1:0-58933 GCF_044593615.1 Nonomuraea sp. NPDC051941 | reverse complement strand
GAGGCCAGGGTGTCGGGGTGGTCGGGGCCCAGCACTCGCTCCCGATTGGCCAAGGTCTGCTCATGCAGGGGGATGGCCCGGCCCAGATCCCCCGCCGACTCATAGGCATTGGCGAGGTTGTCGCGGGAGGCCAGGGTGTCGGGGTGGTCGGGGCCCAGCACTCGCTCCCGATTGGCCAAGGTCTGCTCATGCAGGGGGATGGCCCGGCCCAGATCCCCCGCCGCCTTGTAGACGCCGGCGAGGTTGTCGCGGGAGGCCAGGGTGTCGGGGTGGTCGGGGCCCAGCACCCGCTCCCGGTCGGCCAGCGTGGCCTCGAACAGCGGGATGGCCCGGCCCAGATCCCCCGCCTCATAGTAGGCGCCGGTCAGGTTGTTGCGGGAGGTCAGGGTGTGGGGGTGGTCGGGGCCCAGCACCCGCTCCCGGTCGGCCAGCGTGGCCTGGTGCAGCGGGATGGCCCGGCCCAGATCTCCCGCCGCCAGGTAGGCGCCGGCGAGGTTGTTGCGGGACGTCAGGGTGTGGGGGTGGTCGGGGCCCAGCACCCGCTCGTGGTCGGCGAGCGTCTGCTCGTACAGAGGGATAGCGCGACCCAGATCCCCCGCCGCCTCGTAGGCATAAGCGAGGTTGCCACGGGAGGCCAGGATGTCGAGATGGTCGCCGCCCAGCACCCGTTCGCTGTCGGCCAGCGTCTGCTCGAACAGCGGGATGGCCCGGCTCAGATCCCCCGCTGCCTCGTAGGCGTAGGCGAGGCTACTGCGGGAGGTCAGGGTGTGGGGGTGGTCGGGGCCCAGCACCCGCTCGAAGTCGGCGAGCGTCGCCTCATACAGCGGGATGGCCCGGCCCAGATCCCCCGCCGCCTCGTAGGCGTGAGCAAGGTTGTGGCGGGAGGCCAGAGTGTGGGGGTGGTCGGGGCCCAGCACCCGCTCGGAGTCGGCGAGGGTAGCCTCCAATAGCGGGGCGGCCCGGCCCAGATCCCCCGCCGCCTCGTAGGCGTGAGCAAGGTTGTGGCGGGAGGCCAGAGTGTCGGGGTGGTCGGGGCCCAGCACCCGCTCCCGGTCGGCCAGCGTGAGCTCGTACAGGGGAATAGCGCGAGTGAGGTCGGCCAGGTCGTTCAGGTACTGGCCGCACGCGTGGCGCAGGCTCAGCAAGCCGGCGGACAGGCCGTCACCCGTGGAAGTCCACCGGTAGACCGTGTCGGTCTGCTCGATCAGCATCTCGACCGCGGCCCGGGCGGCCCACGTCGCCGCGCCATCGGGCAGAGCGCTGTTGAAAGCGTGCAGGAGGTCGACGGCTTGGCTCAGCGCGCTGTCCAGATTGCCGTGGTGGGCGGCGCGTTCGCGGAGCACGCGTTGCACGAGCCGGTGCATCAAGATCGAGGCATCGTCCTTGCTGAAGGTGATCAGTGAGGTGTCGGCCAGGTCGGCGAGCAACTCCCGGACGCGCACGGCCTCAATGCTCATGCTGGCGGTAAGGGCGTGCAGGACGGTCAGGGGGATGCCGGCCGGGGACAACACCGACAGCAACGGCAGCAATGCGGCGGCGTCCGGGACGGTGGTCTCCGCCTGGGTGATCGACAGCAAGATCGCCTCGGCGGCGCCGACCGGGTAGGGATCACCAGCCTGGGCAGGGAGATAATCGGCCACGGGAAAGTCGCGCAGCAGGGCCCGGTAGTCAGCGTAGGACAGCCGCAGCCGGGCGATCACCGTGGCGGCCTGGTCGAGGGCCAGCGGCAGATGCCCGAGGTCGTCTGCCAGGTCGGCGGCGCCGGCGGTGTCGTCCAGGTTGGTGCGCCGGTGCAGGAAGGCGGCCGCCTGTTTAGGGGTGAATACCTCAACCTCGACCGGCTCGAACAGGCGCAGGAACGCGCGGTTGCGGGTAGTGATGAGCACCCGGGCGGCGCCGGTTGCCGGGCACCAGGCGCGCACGGTGGTCACGTCGGTGGCGTTGTCGAACACCAGTAGTGCTGGCCGCTCGGTGGTGGCCAGCCAGGCCTTGGCCCGGGCGGCGGCGGCGGCCGCGTCGTCATCGGCGTGATGCTCGCCAAGTCGCTGAGCCAAGGCGGCCAGCCCGGCGTGGATCTGCTCGGCGGTCTCGGCGGCGATCCAGGCCACCACCGGCCAGCGCGCCGCCTGGCAGGCCCAGGCGTAGGAGGCGGCCAGCATGCTCTTGCCTACCCCGGGCGTGCCGCCCACCGCGCAGATCACCGCCGTCCCACGACTACCGTCGTCCTCGTCACCGCTGTGGCCCGGGGCTTGGTCACCGAGCAGCTCTGCGAGCCGCTGCAACAACTGCGGACGCGGTTGAAAGGCAGGCGGGCGTTGCGGGATGTCGCCTTCGACGATCTGGCCCGGCTCCGGCGTGGGCGGGTAATGGTGGTGCTCGTGCTGGTGATATTCGGCGCCGACGGCCTTGCTGATGACGTTGTGGTGGAAGTCGATGTGGTCGCCCGCCCCGGGGCCGCCTTCAGCACCGCTCATCGTCATCTCCATCCGGCGGGGCGGGCTCGGGGCCGCTCACCTGCTTGCCGACGACCTTGCCAGTGAAGATGTTGTGGTGGAACTCGAGGTGATCGCCGCCGTACGCGCCGCCGCCGGCCTGCCCCCGTCCCTGGCCCGAGGCCTGCGCCCGCGGTTGTACATTCCGGGCGCCGTCACCGGTCGAGACGATGCCGGAGTTGTCGCCGCCGATAGCGATCGACCGCTCGCCTTCGGCCGCCACCTGAGTCGCCTTCTGCTCAGCGGTCGCCGTCTCAGGCAGGGCGATGCCGGCGGCCGGGGTGCGGTCGGCGCGTGTCTGCGCGCGCAATGCCACCACCGCGACCACGAGCCCGGCCGCGCCCAGCAGCATGCCAGTGAACATGCCGATCACGCTGGCCCGTTGATCCAGGGTGGACAGCAGTTCCGGGGGCAGATGCAGCGGATCGGCGAAGAACCACAGCAGCCCCGCCACCAGCGAGGCCACCAACACCACGAGCGCGATGATCGCCATGCCGCGCCACAGCCGCGACCCTGGCGCGCGTTCCGCCTCGAGCGTCGTCTTCGACATGCCTCCAGAGTGCTCCCCAACCGGCGCGAGCGGGACCGAAAGTAGCGAAGGCGTTACCTGCCATCACGACAGTGCAAAACGGTCGTTTACGGGACGGCCGTGCAGAGGACTCCGGACATCGGCGTTTCCGCAGAAACGCGCGTCCCGAAACTTGTCCCGAAAGCCTCCCCGGGACTCTTGTGTTTCGGGACGGTTTTCGGGACAGTGAGTAAGCCCACCGAAGAGAGGCCAGCTCATGAAGATCAACCAGATCCGCGACATCGCCCGCTGCTACGACGACGGCGGCACGGTCGAGAGCTGGGACGTCATCACCGACGACGGCCCCGCGACCGTCCACGCCACCCTCGCCGCGGCGGTCCAGATCGAAGGCGTCGGGGTCCCGATCGAGATCACCCCCACGCCGGAGTTCCTGGCCACCCTGCGCGAGTGGCAGGCGGCGGGCATCGGCACCGACTGACCGCGAGGGCGGCGGGCCCTCGGGGCGCCCGCCGCCTCCTCCTGTCGCTGTCCGAAGTCGTCTGCACGGATGTCCGAACTCCCGTGCACGGGAACGTCCCGGCACAACAGATCGTGAACGGAGCATCATGACCGAGACGGCGGAGCGCCGGGGGCTCGCGAACGCGATCCGCGTCGGCTACGCCCGGATCTCCACCCGCGCCCAGGACCACGCGGCGCAGCTGGAGTTGCTGGGCGGTGCCGACTGCCGCGAGATCGTCGAGGAGACCATCTCGACCCGTCGCGCCGAGCGGCCCAAGCTCACCGCGACGTTGAACGGCATGAAGGCGGGCGACACGCTGGTCATCACCAAGCCCGACCGGGTGGCCCGCAGCGTGAAGGAGCTGCTGGTCTTCCTGGAAGACGAGCTGGCGCCGCGCGGCATCAACCTGCACATCCTGAGCGGCATCTGCGCCGGCATCCACCGGCCGAACGGGCAGACGATGGGGGACAAGATGCTGTTCCTGGTCGCCGCGATGGCCGCCGAGATGGAGCGCGACCTGATCCAAGAGCGGACCCTGGACGGCCTGGCCGCCGCCCGCGCCGCCGGCCGTACGGGAGGCCGCCCGGTCAAGGTGAGCGACGACGTGCTCGCCGCCGCCCGTGCTCGCCGCGCGCGCGGCCAGTCGGTCACGCAGATCGCCCGAGAGCTCGGCGTGGGGCGCAGCACGCTGTACCGGGCGCTCGAAGACGACGACCCCGCTCTTGACGCAAACGCCATGACGGCGGCCGCCGCCGACCACGACGTGGACCAGGACCCCGACGACGACCAGCCCGCCGTCCCGGCCACGGCAACGAGCTCGCCGAGCCCGGCGCCGGAGCCCGCCGGCGACGACGACGTCGCGCGGCCGTGGACCTCCGAGGCCGACCCGGCCCGGCGGCCGTCCTGGTACACCGACGCCGAGCTCGACGCCGTCCAGGTCGTGGCGACCGGCCGCGGTGACGGCGTCTACCGCGTCATCATCGCCGGTGAGCTGCTGGGCACCGTCGGCCCAGCCCGCCATGGATGGAAGGCCCGCCGCCGTAGCGGCACCGAGGTCACGCGCACCCCGGGCATGCGGCGAACCCGCAACCAAGCCGTCGTGGAACTGGTCGCCGACACCGAGTTCTCCTGGAAGATCCACCACGACGCACTGTGACGATCGAACCGAAGGAACCCGACATGACGTCCACCGTGCGCAGCGTGCTGCTGCCGGACCTCGACATCGACATCACCCACGCCATGAACGAGCTGGAGGAGCTGCTGCTGACCTACGCCAGCTACGAGTACACCGGCGACGTCGAGCCCGGCGAGCTGCCCGCCCCGCTCGCCCACCGCGCCGCGCTGGAGGCCCTGCAGCGGCTATCGGAGGCGATCACGCCCACCCAGGGCGAGCGCGCCGTCAAGGCCGGCACCACCGGCCGCCTGCTGGCCCCGGGCGGCAGCTACGAGCTCGTGCCCCTGCGCCTGGTCGAGGTCGAGGCGGCCGACGTCGACACCCTCGCCGCGGCCGCCCGGGTACTCGGAGACCCGCACGCCCGCCAGGCCGTACGCGACGGCCTGGAGGACGGCCGCGCCGACCTGCCCGCCGGCGAACTGGTCAAGCGCGCCGCCCAGCTGGCCGGGCTGCTGGACCTGGCCGACACCGACGACACCACGATGCTCCGCGAGCGCCTGGCCGCCGCCGGCCCCGCCGACGACGTCGTGCTCACCGGCGCCGAAGAGGACGCCTACCGGCGCACCGTCGACCGGCTCAACGCCATGTGGGCGCTCGGCGACCCGCTCGCCCGCTTCATCTACGATGGCCGCCGCTGACCCCCGGGTACGGGCCCGACGGCTCCCCCTGAGCAAGGGCGGCCTGAAGGACCCCGAGAGCCCCCGGCCCCCTTGGAACTGCGAGGGGGCCGGGGGCTCTCTTCGTGCCGGGTTCCCCTGGAAGGGGAGGGTTTCTGGACTTCCTGGACAGGTCCACGCGCACGCGCGCGGGAGGCAGATGACAGTGCTCAGCCGGGCAGTTGCCGGCGGTGGAAGATCCGCTCGTCCGCGCCAGGGACCGCGTTGGCATGGATGCCCAAGACGACCCACAAGTCGATGGGTTCGCCGGGTTGCTGGACCTCGAATCCGGAGCGGCGGTAGAAGGCGTCCAGGCCCGGGGTGGGCGGCATCTGTCCGTACAGCAGCATGTACCCGCAGTGGAAGTAGATCTGCTTGCAGCGTTTTAGCAGAGCGGCGCCGACGCCTTGGCCGCGGGCGTGCTCGGCGACCGCGACGGCTTTGATCTTTGTCAAGGTCACGCTGGCCAGCATGGTCGTCTGCTGTCCGCTCTGTTCGGACAGGGAGATGAGGCCGCTGCGGACAAGTTCGGTGACGAGATTGCCGGGTGGGTAGGCGAGCAGGGTGCCGACGACCCCCTGATCGCGGTGGTCGGCTACCAGCACCAGCGAGGCGTGCAGATAGGCGCTCACCACGCCGCCGGTGGCGAACTCGATCGCCATGTGTCGCTGGAAATCGAGCTGTCCCTGGCGGATGCCCGTCCGCAGGCCGGCGCCGCTGGAGCCGTCGCGGACCGCCTCCGCCAGGGCGTCGTCGAGCTGTACCCCGGCCAGCGGGGCAAGCTCAGCGATGGCGGGCAGGTCGGCCGGGATGGCTTGCCGCACCCGGATGCGCGCGGGGCCCGCCCATCCCTCGGTGAGCGTGCGTTCGGTCAACTGCCCACCGGCCGCTGCTGCCCGTCGCAGGCGCCTGCCTTTGCTCATGGGCGCGTGATCCTTCCGATCGACGAAGGCGTGCAGGTCGCCTGCCCGCGCTCAATCTCCAAGTCTCATCGACCGTTTCGGGATGCGCTATCGGTATGCGCGCGCGGGCGCGCCCAGAGTGCTCGAACCCCAGAGCCAAGATCTCTAAGAAGGATCCCTGCATCCCATCAAGCCCACTCAGCAACACCCCCAAATCCATTCACTGACTCACATTGTTAGAACTTTCGACTCATAAGTGTCACTATTGAAGTGAAAGCCATGATCAAAGTAAGAACCCACGTATGGCTACGCGCATACAAGGAGCGAGAAAGCCGCAGATCACGGGCGCGTTCGGGGGTGGTCCGGGTGGCATGGGTGACGGTGCTCGGTCCGGACCGGACGCAGATCGACTACCGGCTGAGTGAGGGCGCCGGCTGCGATCAGGTGAGCTACCGGCTGGCCGACGGCCAGGCTCCCGGTGAGGCCGCGCCGGCGATTGCCGAACAGGAGGCGGGGCGCGGCCTGACGTGGATCGGGGCCGGCCTTGCCGAGCTGGGGCTGGCGGAGAAGGGGATCGCGGCAGGCCTGCCGTTGACCGCCGAGCATCACAAGGCCGCCCGGGCGCTGATGGACGGCTGCCACCCGGGCACCGGCGAGCGGCTGGTCGAGCCGAAGAAGGCGAGTCACCCGCTGTCGCGTCTGGCCGCGATCCCGTTGCTGCAGGCGCTGCAGCAGGCCGCCGACGAGCGCGAGGTCACCGTGGAGACTCTGGTGTCCGGGGTGAAGTGGGCGGTCAAACGCGCGGGCAGGCTGGCGCGCGGGGTCGAGCGTGAGGGCGCGGCCCACCAGATCCCGATCGGGGACGCCGAGCGGCTGGCGGCCGCCGCTGGCCTGGACCTGGACCTGGACGCGCTGTATGACCCGGACCGGCTGGAAGCCGCCCGCGCTCACCGCGACGCTCGGGTGCAGGTCGGCAATCGCGGCTACGACGTGACCTTGGATCTGCCGAAAAGTGTGAGCGTGTTGTATGGGCTGGCCGATCCCGCGTTAGCCCAGGGGATCGAGGACGCCTTCGCCCGGGCCGTGGCCGACACGGTGGCCGCCATCGAACAGTGGGCCGGGTACGGCATCCGCGGCCAGAAGGGCGACGGCAAGCTCGGCAGGCGGGTGGAGGGGACGGGCCAGATCGGGTGGATCATGTGGCACCGATCGGCCCGGCCGACTGGCGGGCAGGTCGGCGACCCGCATCTGCACGCCCACGTCGTGCTCGCGAACATGACGCGCTGCGTCGACGGCACGTGGGGTGTGTTCGGCGACGGCAGCCGTGATCTGTACCGGCATGACAAGGCCGCCGGCACCTTGGTGCAGGCCCGGTTGCGGCGCCTGCTCACCGAGCGGTACGGCCTGGCCTGGACGCGGGACCCGCACACCGGCGCGTGGGAGATCGTCGGCGTTGGCGCCGAGCTGCGGGAGCTGTACTCCAAGCGCGGCGGCCAGGCCGCCGCCGAGTTGCTCGGCGCGATGGGCCTGGACGATGTCGCCACGGCGAGCACCGCCCAGCGCAAGGTGGCCGGCGCCCGGACCTGGGAGGCCAAGAACAGCGCCCCGGCCGCGCCGGTGGATACCCGGGCGTCCTGGCGCGCGCAGGCCCGCGCCGCTGGCTACGACCCGGCCGCCGTGACCGCCGCCTGTCTGGGCGCCGCCCAGGGCTTAGCGGAGCGGCCCAGCCCGGCCGCGATCGCCGCGTGGATCTGGCGGCCCGACGATGGACTGACCGGCCACACCAAAATCGTCTCCCGGTCCGACGTGCTTGCCGAAGTGATCGATGCGCTGCCGGACGGCGTCGCGAGCCTGGCCGACGCCGACGCGCTCACCGACCAGGTCCTCAAGCACGGCCCCGTGATACAGCTGGCGACGCCCGCCAGCGCCGCCACGTTGACCAACGGCCAGTGCTACACCTCCAGCGACATCATCGACGCCGAACAGCAGGCGCTGGCCTTGACGCGCGCCGAGTACGGCGCGGGCCTGGCCCTGGTGGACGCGGCGGCCGCCGAGCTCGCGCTGGGCGCGTTCGAGGCCGGCGCCGGGATCGCCCTGTCGGACTCCCAGCGCCAGGTGCTGGAACGCCTGGTGGGCGGCGGCCACGGCGTGGAGGCGGTCATCGGCGTGCCCGGCGCGGGCAAAACCATGATCATGGCGGCGGCCCGGTCGGCGTGGGAGAGCCGCGGCCTGGTCGTGGCCGGCGCCGCCACCGCCGCGGTGGCGGCCATGGGCTTGGCCGCCGAGTCCGGCATCGCCTCCGACACGATCGCCACCTGGCTGCTGCGCATCAAGAGCGGGCCCGGCCTGAACGGCGTCGACGTCCTGGTCGTCGATGAGGCCGCGATCGTCGATGACCGGCAGCTGACCGTGCTGCTGACCGAGGCTCAGCGCACGGCCACGAAGGTGGTGCTGATCGGCGACCCGGTCCAGCTGCGGGCGATCGGCGTCGGCGGGCTGTTCGCCGCGATCCACCGCCAGGTCGACGGCCTGGTGCTGGGCGAGAACCGGCGCCAGCGTGACGCCGGCGAGCGGGCCGCCCTGGCGCTGTGGCGGGGCGGGAAGCGTGAGCAGGCGCTGCGCACCTGGGGTCAGGCCGGGCGGGTGCATGCCGGGCGCGGCGCGGACGACACCATGGCGGCGATGCTGGCCGACTGGCAGCAGGCCCGCCAGGCCTACCAGGGGGACGTGCACGCCGAGCTGGCGAACGTGGCGCTGCTGGCCGCCAGCAACGCCGACGTCGACCGGCTCAACGCCGCGGCGCGGGCGGTGCGCCGCGCCGCCGGCGAGATCACCGGCCCCGACGTGCGCTACCGCCAACCCGGCGGCCGCAGCATCGCTCTGGCGGTCGGCGACCACGTGCGCGTGCACACCAACGACTACCGGGCCCGGCGCGGTCAGGGTGCCAACGTGCTCAACGGCTACCGCGGCCGCGTGATGGCGATCGACGAGCGGCGGCGGGTGCTGGTCGAATGGCGCGCCCCGTACGCGGACGGGCCGCGCGTGGAGCAGGAATGGATCACCCCCGGCTACGTCGCCGCCGGCGGGTTGGGCCACGGCACCGCCCTGACAGTCGCCTCCGCCCAAGGCGCCACTGTGGACCGGGCGCTCGTCTACGGCCACGGCCTGGACCCGCACAGCCTGTATGCCGCGATGTCCCGGGACCGGGAGACGGCCCGCCTGTATCTGCCGCGCGAGCTGCTGGAGAGCGACGCCGACAGGGCCCGGCTCGGCGAGCCCGACAACCACGCCATCGAGCTGCAGCGTGCGCTGGCCGCCTACGCCGCCACCCTGCGCGGCGATCGCGCCGACCGCCTGGTGACCGCCGAGCCCGAGCCGATCGCCCGCCAGCACACCGAACGGGAGCGCGCCGCCCAGCTCACCTCGCCATCGACGCGCGCTCCGCGGACAGTCGAGCAGCTGACCGGCCGGGCCCGCGACCCGGACCGCCACGACGCCGAGCGCACTGCAGAGCCGTCGACGGCCGCCGGCCCGGCCGACGCCGGTGACGACGGCCTGCGCCAGGCCCAACGGGACCTGCAGGACGCCGAACGCGAGGCGAAGGCCGCCGTCCAGCGCGCCAGCGCCCTGCTGACCCTGACCCGGCAGCCGCACGGGGTGGGCCTGCTGTCCGACGCCCAGCTGGCCGCCCGCATGAAGCCGCTCACCCAGCACGCCACGGCGGCGGCCCTCACGTTCGCGGCCGCCGAACAGGAGGCCCAGCACTACGCCCGCGACGGCGGCGGCCTCACCGAACGGGCGCTGCAGCAGATGTGGGCCCGGCTCACCGAACAGGTCCGCCAGATCGACGCCGCCGAGCACGCCGCCCACCGCCTGCAGCAGGCCCGCCAGAACGTCCTCGACGACCGTGAACAGCTCCGCCAGCTGCGCGAGCGCGAGGCTGATCTCCAGCGCGAGCTGGACGGGCTGGGCCGGCTGCGCCCCTCCCACCGGGCCCGCCGCCGCGAACTGGACGCGACTCTGCCCCGCCTCCGCGAGGACCTGGCCGCCGTGCGCGAGCACCTGGCGCCCGTCCTGAAGGAAGGCCCCGCCCTAGAGCGGGCCGCCCAGCAGGCCGCCGCCGCAGCGCCGCCCCGGGCGGCCTGGCCGCTGGTGCGGCGCCAGCACCACGACCTCGAACGCGACCTGGCCACGGTCCAGCGCGCTGCCCGGGCCCGCGACGTCGACGACGCCACCTACCGCGCCGGCCGCGCCCGCCATACCCACGAGGTCGCCCAGCAAGAGCTGGCCGCCCTCCGCGGAGAGCGCGAGCGCCGCGCCGTCCTGCCGCCCGACCGGCGCGAGCTCGAACGCGCCGCCCGCGCCGAGCACGCCCGACGCCAGCGCGCGGCCGCCGCCCGGACCGACGACCCCACCCGCCCCACACCTGGGCTGCGGCGCGAGCACGAGCGCCGCCAGGCCTACCGGCCGCCACCCGACCGCGGCGTCGACCGCGGTCCCGGGCTGAGCCGCTGACCCGCCCGGACCCCGCCGGCTACGCCGACGGGCGGCGGGGACCCGGGGATGGGTCAGCGCATGCTTTCGGCCATCAGCTGGTCGATACGGTCCGGATCGGTTCCGGTGGCGGCGGCGATCAGCGGCACCAGGCCGCTTGCCGCGGCGATGTGTTGCCCGGCGAGCGGGCCGATGCTCACGTGCGGGGCGTCGGCGACCGGGTCGTCAGGCAGGTCGTTGCGCCACAGCTGCGCCCACCAGCTGCCGGTGCCCTCATCCCAGCCCCACACGCTGCGGTTCTCCCAGCCTTGCAGAAGAAACCCGAAGGGCCCAGAACGTCTCATGCTCGTCTCCCCTCGCCCGTCACGCTTTCGCCATGGTCATGGTTACGTGCGGTGGGTTCCAACCGGACCTGGACAAACTTTCCCAAGATCCGGCCATCACGCTGCTGACCTGGTGACGAGCACGGTGTGCCCAACCACCAGGTTGCAGAAGTTCCGCCCTGATTGCGGCCACCGACGGCCCCCTCTGCCAACGAGACGATCTCACGCGGACAGCGCCTCAACCACTGCGCGACACATGGTCCAAGGTCGTGGGCTTTCATCCGGTACGTCACACTCCGTGCCGTTTAGATGGCGAAAATCGCTCTTGTTGCGCGATCTTGCGATAGTTACGCTTTGCCCGTTTGGTAACTGCTCCGAGCCGCACGAGTCAGGACCGTTCCTGCCGGGTGGGGTGGAGCGACGTCTGGCGCCCCTCGCGGGTGTCCCTCGTTGTGGGTCGGAGTGTGACGGCGTATGCGCCGGTATTTGGCGTGGGCTCGTTCTGGGCGAACGTCCGCCGTGGTGGCGGCGATTCTCGTGAGCCTGGTGCCCGGATTGCTGGGCTTGCAGCCGTTACCGGCCGTCGCTGATGCGCTCGCGCCGGCCGCGACGGTCGCTTTCCAGGGCTCGCCGGAGACGCCGAAACAGGCGTTCGGGTCTACCAAGGCCTTGCCGACGCTCACTTCGAGTGAGGCGACGCGGACTTCTGCCGCCGCGGGTACGCCGGCGAAGAGCGTCAAGGCGCCGAAGAAGGCGCTGCCGCAGGAAGAGCGCACGGGTGTCACACGTGAGCCGAGGGTGGCCCGCAAGCCGGTGAGCGACGCTTCGGTGTTCATGGCGCAGTTGGCGGCGGAGCCGCCGTGTGGTTCGTATCAGCCGTGGCAGCGGG
Source organism: Nonomuraea sp. NPDC051941 (assembly GCF_044593615.1). Taxonomy (NCBI): domain Bacteria; kingdom Bacillati; phylum Actinomycetota; class Actinomycetes; order Streptosporangiales; family Streptosporangiaceae; genus Nonomuraea; species Nonomuraea sp. NPDC051941. The sequence continues at coordinate 46,975 of NZ_JBIUCF010000059.1, read as the reverse complement.
GTGTGTACGTCGCTTACGGGACGAATGTCTCGTATAACAAGCAGATCTGGAAGGCCATCCAGAACATTCCGTCCAGCCTCAATACCTTCCCGCCGACGACGAACGACCCGTCGTGGCAGTTGGTCGGTCCCTGCCCGCCCCCGCCGGCGCCGACGATCACCTCGATGTCTCCAGACAACGGCATGCAGGTGATGACGGCCACGCCCACGTTCAGCGCTACGGCCACCACGTGGGCGGGCGGCACGATCAGCTTCGACTTCGAGGTGTGTGACACCCCGTCGATGTACGGCTGCCGCACGTACAACGACTGCTGCCGGACGTCGTCCGGCAGCGTGACCGTGCCGGATGGCGTGCTGGCGTGGGGACGCCAGTACTGGTGGAGGTTGACTGCGAGGGATGCTTCCACCATCGGTGGCCAGAGCTCGTCCTCCTCGACGCGGACGTTCGTTGTCGGTGTGCGTCAGCCGACGATCACGTCGCAGTTGTCCACGTCGGGCGGGAGCGGCCAGGAGTTTCATCAGCTGGCCGGCAATTACACGACCGGGTTCACCGACGCGCAGGTCAGTTCGGTGGGGCCGCCGTTGTCGGTGGTGCGCTCGTACAACAGCGTGGATCCGCGGCGCACCGGTATCTTCGGCGCCGGTTGGTCGACCCGGTGGGACATGCGGATCGTCCCGGAGCAGATCCGGGGCCGGGAGTCGCTGCTGGTGACCTACCCGGACGGGCGCCAGGTTCGTTTCGCGAAGAAGGCTGATGGCAGCTATCAGCCTCCCCCCGGCTTGCCCGCGACCCTGGCCGAGGCCTCGAAGTCGCCGACCTGCCCGGCGGGGACGACCTGCACGGGCTGGGCGCTGATGGACAAGACGTCGACGACGTATGTGTTCGACGAGAACGGACGCTTGACGAAGATCGTCGATGGGCGGGGGCGTGCGCAGACGCTCGTGTATGGGCAGGATGGCAAGCTCGCCCAGGTCACCGCGCCGGGGGGCCGGTCGCTCCAGTTCGCCTGGACCGGCGCCCACGTCACGTCGGTGTCCACGGCGCCTGTCGACGGCAAGCCGCTGACCTGGACCTACTCCTACAACGGCGATGTTTTGGAGAAGGTGTGCAATCCCGAGGAGGGCTGCACACAGTACGCCCACGCCTCTGGGTCGCTGTATCGGACCACGGTGCTGGACTCCGACCCGATGGGCTACTGGCGGCTGGGCGAGAGCACCGGGACGGATGCGAAGGACCTCGGCTGGGGCAACGAGGGTAGTTATTACAGCGGCGGCACGCTCGGCAAGCCGGGTGCGCTGAGTGGTACCTCTGACACCGCCGTCGAACTGGACGCCGATGACTATGTCTCCCTGCCGGTGGATGTTCTTCCGCGCGTGGGCAAGTGGGCGTCCTTTGAGACGTGGTTCAAGACGACCAGCACGGGTCCGATCCTGCAGGTGCAGTACCAGTGGGGTACGACCAAACACTCGGTCCTGCAGGTGGCGGCTGATGGCAAGCTGTCTGCGGCCTATCTGCCCTCGACTACGCCCATCACCTCCGCGGCCGCGGTCAACGATGGCGGCTGGCATCATGTCGTGCTGACCGTCGCAGGTGATGCACATACCTTGTACCTGGACGGTCAGGTCGCAGGGACGCTGACGGCGGCGGTCGACAACCCCGAGGACTGGCCGTACGCGTCGGTGGGCGGGCTTGCCGCGAGTTTCGACGAGGTTGCCGTCTATGACCGTCCTCTGTCGGCTACCGAAACCGCCACCCACTTCGCCGCCCGCGCCGCGGCGCCGAACAAGCTCACCAAGGTCACTCTGCCGTCCGGGCGCGTCTGGGCTGACAACGTCTATGACCCGGCCAGCGACCGTCTCACGACTCACACCGACCAGCACGGCGGCACGTGGAAGATCGGCGAGCCCGTCTATGACCGGACCACCGGCCTGAGCACGGTCGCCGTCACCGACCCGCAGGACGGCACCCTCCCTCTCCAGTACGTGTACGACGCGTGGCGCGGTTACCGGATCACCTCGTTCACCGACCAGCTGGGCAAGAAGACGACCTACAGCTACGACACCGGCGGCTTCCCGCAATCGGTCACGGACCCGAACCTCAACACTGTCACGTCCTACAACGACGCCCGCGGCAACGTGCTCGAGAGCTGGACCTGCCGGACGACCAGCTGCCAGATTGTCCGCAGCGAGTACTACCTGAACGCCACCGATCAGTTCGACCCGCGCAACGACCGCCTGCTCAAGGTCCGCGACGCCCGTTCCGCGAGCGCCACCGACAACACCTACGTCACCAGCTTCGAGTACAACGCCTACGGCGATCTGACGAAGCAGACCACCCCGGCCACACCCGACTTTCCCAACGGCCGTTCGTCCACCGTCGCCTACACCGACGGCAGCGAGCCCGCCATCGGCGGCGGCACCACGCTGGCCAGGCTGGTCAAGACGCGCACTGATGCCAAGGGCAACGCCACCAGCTTCGGCTACCGCGCCGCGGGCGATTTGGCCGAGCAGACCGACCCGTCCGGGCTGGTCACCAGGTTCGAGCACGACGCGCTGGGCCGGGTGAGTGCCCAAACTCAGATCTCCGATGCCGAGCCCGGCGGGGTGAAGATCACTTTCACCTATGACAAGTTGAGCCGGCTGGCCACGCAGACGGCGCCGGGTGTGAAGAACGAGGTCAGCGGTGTCACGCACACGGCGAAGACCAGCTACACCTATGACCCGGACGGCAACACGCTCACCGAGACCGTCACCGATCTGACGGGTGGCGATCCGGAGCGGACCACGACCTACACCTACGACGCTTTCGGCCGTCAGGAGACCAGCACCGACCCTGAGGGTGGTGTGGTCCGTAGCAGCTGGGACAAGCTCGGTCTGCAGTCGACCGTCACCGACGAAGTCGGTTCGGTGTTCGGCTACACCTACACCAAACGCGGCGAGCTGGCCTCGCGAACGTTGAAGAACTGGACCGGCAGCCCGGTCAACCCGCAGCCAGCCAAGGAGATCGTCCTGGAGTCGTTCTCCTACGACGACGGCGGGCGTCTGGCCGCGCGGGCGGACGCGATGGGCCGCAAGACGTCCTACACCTACTATGGCGACGATCTGCTGTCGCAGGTGGTCGGTACGGATGTCAAGCTGAACGGCTCCACGACGCCCAAGGACGTGGTGCTGGAAGCCAACACCTACGACCCGGCGGGCAACCTCGTCAAACAGGTGATCGGCGCGGACCCCATCACCGGCGTCGGTATCACCACCACCGATTACGTCTACGACGCCGCCGGCAGGCTCACCTCGGCCACGCTCGACCCGGCCACGCTCAAGCGCAAGACTGCCTACGAGTACGACGCCAACGATCTGACGACCAAGGAGACGTGGACCGCGGCGGGCACGACGCGCCAAGAGGTCGTCTCCTACGGCTACAACCCTGCGGGCATCATGACCCGGCAGACGGTGGAGAACGGCACCGACGACCTGGTCACCACCTGGACGGTCGACGACCGCGGCCTGATCACGGCCACCACCGACCCACGCGGCAACGCCACTGGCGCGAACGCCGCTGACTACACCGCTACCAGCCGTTTCGACGCGCTCGGCCGTCTGATCGAGATCAAGGCGCCCAGCGTGCAGATCGACAAGGCCGGGACCGCCACGCAGGGGCGTCCCACCAGCCGGATCGGCTACAACACCGCGGGCTGGCAGACTCACGTCGTCGACCCAGAAGGACGGCTGGCCACCTCCGGGTTCGACAAGATGGGGCGGCGTACGTCGCTGACCTCCATGCCGTACACGCCGCCTGGCGGCACCGCGGTCACGCCCACGATGGCTTACGGCTATGACCCGGCGGGACGTCTGATCAAGACCACCGACCCGCGGGGGCAGGTCACCACGACCGAGTACGACGCGCTCGGTAACCCGGTCCGGGTGACCGATCCGCCCGCCGCAGCCGGGCAGGCTGCCGGCAAGTGGGTGTCGGAGTACGACCTGGCAGGCGAGCAGTTGGCGGCGATCGACCCGACCGGCGCCCGCCGCGAGGCTACTTACGATGACCTGGGCCGACAGATCACCAGCACCGTGATCGAACGCCGTCCGACTAGCGCGGCCTACACCACCGCCCTGGAGTACAACGCCGCCGGTGACCTCACCAAGGCGGTCCTGCCGGGCAACAGGACCATCGGCTACACGGTCAACGCCGCCGGAGAGGTCACCGCGGTGACCGACCCGAAGAACGACACCACCCGCTACGACTACGACCTGGTCGGGCGGCCCGCCAAGGTCACCAACCCGCTCGATAATGCCATGGTCGGCGACTATGACCTGGCCGGCCGGCTCACCAGCGTCACGAGCTTGGACGACAAGGGCGCGACCGTGCGCACGGTCGGCCTGGGCTATGACGCCGCCGGCAACCCCACCCGCTACACCTCCGGCGAAGGTCACGTCACCCGCCGCGGCTACGACGCCACCAACGAGCTCACCGAGTTGGTGGAGCCGGTCTCCGACAGCAAATCGATCACCACGAGTTTCGGCTATGACGCCACCGGCGCCCGCACCCGGCTCACCGACGGCCGCGGCAACGCCACCTGGACCAGCTACAACACCCTCGGCCTGATCGAAACCCTGACCGAGCCGGCCACCACCGCCCACCCCAACCTGGCCGACCGCACCTGGACCCACGTCTACGACCCTGCGGGCAACGAGACCGCGCTCATCCAACCGGGCGGGGTCCGCCTGGACCGTGAGTACGACAACCTCAACCGCGTCACCAAGATCAGCGGCTCCGGGGCGGGCATCGTCGCCGGCGACAAGACCTTCGGCTACGACCTGGCCGACCGCCCCACCACGGTCAGCGACCAGACGCTGGAGTACAACGACCGCGGCCTGCTCACCAAGGTCACCGCGCCGTCCGGGACCAGCAGCTTCGCCTATGACGCGCTCGGCAACCCCACCCAGCGCGTCGACGTGACCGGGACCACCAGCTACACCTGGGACGAGGACAACCGTCTGCGGACCGTCACCGACCCGGTCAGCGGCCGCACCAACACCTACGACTATGACAAGGCCGACCGGCTCACCACCATCACCTCCACCAGCCCGGCCAACACTCAGGCCTTCACCTACGACGCCTTGGATCGGCCTTTCACCCACACGCTGAAGAACAGCACCGGCGGCCAGCTCGCCAAGATCACTTACGGGTGGGACAAGGACGACAACCTCACCAGCAAGAAGACCGAGGGCCTCGCTGGCGCCGGCAACAACGCCTACGGCTACGACCGCGCCGGACGGCTCACTTCCTGGACTGGCCCGGACGGCACCACCACCGCGTATGAGTGGGACGACGCCGGCAACCGCACCAAGGCTGGCAGCAAGACCTATACCTACGACGAACGCAACCGCCTGACCTCTGGTGACGGCAGCACCTACGCCTACACCCCGCGCGGCACCCTGGCCTCCCAAACTAAGAACGGCACCACCCGCAACCTGACCTTCGACGCCTTCGACCGGCTCATCAACGACGGCGACGCCACCTACACCTATGACGCCTTCGACCGCATGCTCACCCGCCAAAAGTCCGGCGGCCAGCAGCGGTTCGTCTACGCTGGCCTCGACAACGACATCATCGCCATCACCGACCAGGCCGGCACCGTGCAATCCAGCTACGGCCGCGACCCCTCCGGCGCCCTGGTCAGCGTCAAAGAAGGCGCCAACCCGGCAGCGGGCGCGATGACCGACCTCCACCAGGACCTGGTCGGCACCTTCACCGGCACCGCCCTGTCCAGCACCACCACCTACAACCCCTTCGGCGAGGTCACCGCACAGACTGGCACCAAACCTTCGCTCGGCTACCAGAGCGAGTACACCGACCCCGACACCGGCAACGTCAACATGCACGCCCGCTGGTACCAGCCAGGCACCGGCGCCTTCGCCTCCCGCGACACCTGGACCCTGCCCCCGACCTCCTCTATTCAGGCCAATCGCTACACCTACGCGAGCGGCAATCCAATGACCGGCCTCGACCCCTCAGGCCATGCCGACGCGATCCATTGCGGTTGCGGCAGTGGCGCAGGTGTAGCAAACGCCCTCCCCGGCCTGGCAGTGAACGGTGCTGCTGCCGCCGCTGCGGCAGCTAAAGCGGCCTTGGCACTAGCACAGGCGGCTGCCGCTGCCGCCGCCGCCAAGGCGGCTGCTGCAGCTAAACAGGCCAAAAAGGCGGCACGAGACGCCAAAAATAATGCAACAGCCCCTCAAGGGTGGAAACCCACAAAAAGCCCGAATAACACACAACACCCGGATGACCGCCGCCAGCACAGACAACCGCGCGGGTCGGACACGAGACCGGACACGAGACCGGACACGAGGCCGAACACGACACCCCAGGGACGTCCCCGCTGCTCGACTAAATGCGACTCAAAACCAGGCAAGCCCAAGGACAAAAAGGAAAAAAAGGTAAAGACCAAGGGTGGCGTACGGAAATCCACATCCGCGCACCTGCCCAGGCGCCCATGCCGCCCCGGAGAGCCCTGCAAGGATCCGAACCGCATCGAGTTGGGCGACGGTTCCACCGGAACGGCATGGGACTCTGGCGTTGACCCATACGACCCTGATACCGATACCGACAACATCATCAACTGCGATGAAGGCTTAAGCTACTCCGGGCAGTGTGTCGACGGCGCTGGTGTGGTTGACCCCGACGAATCTGCGGTAGTTCCCGTTGGTGACCCGCCACCACCGAACATCTACTCGTGTGACGAGGCGCCCAACAGCTTCATCTCCGGCACCCGGGTACTGATGGCTGATGGCAGCACCAAGGCCATCGAAGACATCAAAATCGGCGACCAGGTCATCGCAACTGACCCCGCGACCGGCCAGACCAAGGCCGAACCCGTGACCGCCCTGATCACAGGCGAGGGCACCAAACACCTCGTCAAGATCACCGTAGACACAGACGGCGACCGCGGAACTGCCCTCGACATGATCACGGCGACGGACAACCATCCCTTCTGGGTGCCGGCGCTACGTGAGTGGCTCGAGGCGGGGCAACTCCAGCCCGGCATGTGGTTGCAAACATCCGCAGGCACGTATGTCCAGGTAACGGTAATCAAGGCGTGGACGGCGCTCCAGCGGGTCCACAACCTCACGGTCGGTGAGCTGCACACCTACCATGTGGTCGCAGGTGACCAGGGTATCCTTGTCCACAACGATGGTCCTGGCGAACGGGAGCGAGGCCCGGACGGTCGTTTCCTGCCTAATCCAAACCCTCTTGATCCTGATTCTCGATACGATCGAGTGACGCTCTGGGAGAAGACCAAGCGGGACATCCGAAGCGCTGCGCCGACGGATGCAAATGGTGACTTTATTGATCCCAACACAGGTCAGGTTATCCCCAAGGGAGGCCCCTTCCACTACGGACACAAGCCTGGCCATGAATATTGGCGAGCCCGCGATTGGGCGCGAGACAATGACTTGTCCCGGGAGGAGTTCATTGCTCATCAAAACAATGCAGACAACTACCAGATCGAGGATCCGCACAACAATATGAGTCATCAATACGAGAGTCACTGTTAGTGATGATTGATCAAGACGGACGGTCTGAGCTGCATCAAGCCGCCTTCGTGGGCGACGCCGATCAGGTTGCACTCCTCGCAGAAGGGGGGCTGGATGTAGATCTTGCTGACCGTGATGGTTTTACTCCGCTCCACTTCGCGGCACAGGAATGGAATGCGAATGCCGCGCGAGCATTGCTGGATCACGGTGCATCTGTCGATCCAGTAAATCGCCACGGAAACACTCCGCTGTTTATTGCGGTTTTCAATTCTCATGGAAGGGGGGAGTTGATTTCCCTTTTGCGTAACTTTGGGGCAGATCCATTCAGGGAGAACAGCCACGGTCAGACTCCCCTCGGTCTGGCGAGGCTGATCGGTAATTACGACGTGGCACAGTATTTCGCGGATCTATAAAATGGCCGGGAGACTCGGCTGACCGACCTGGGCCTGCCCGAAGACCCCCTCTCGGCACGTCGTGGTGACCTGACGATCAGTTGATCATCTGACAGAGTGGCTCACGTCCGAAGTACCAGCCCACAGGCTGGGAAGCATACGGAAGAACGGAGCCACCATGGCCGATGGCCATCTCGCGGCGGCGGCAAAGGCGCGGCGGGCCAAGGTCCACGTCGTCCTCAACCAGAAGGGCGGCGTTGGGAAATCCACCAACGCCGTCCAACTCGCGGCCGTTAACGCTGACACCTCTGGAGAGCAGGACTCCACCGTCGTCCTATCGATCGACCCGCAGGGATCGGTCGTGTTCTGGGCCGAACGAATCCAGGCAATCTTCGAGGAACTACTCAAAGCCGATGCGAAGAAGGCTGCGGAGCGCGCCCTGCCCTTCCACTTCGTGCAGGGTTATGACTCGCTCGAAGAGCTGGCCGATCTGCCCAATCTGCCCGGTATCCAGGACATTTGGGTGGACACCCCCGGCTGGATCCCCACTGCCAACCTGCACGCTAAGGACCCGTTCGAGGACTCCGGGTTCGCTGATGCGCTTCGTACGGTGCTGGATGTCGCCGATGACGTGCTCATCCCGATCGAGCCTGAACCGCTTGCCTTCCAGCCGACATACAACACGATCGAGCATGTGGTGAAGCCTCGCGGCTTGCCGTACATGGTGGTGGTCAACAACTGGGATCCGCGCGATGGTGAGGGATTCCGCGACCAGACCATTGAGTTCATCGATGGGCAAGGGTGGAACCGAGCGAGGACAGTGGTCCGCCACTATCGAGTCCACACGAACGCGTCGGCGGACGGCTTGCTGGTGACGACTTACCCGAAGAACCGGGTCTCCCTGGAGGCCCGGCAGGACTTCTACAAACTGGCCCTGGAATTCGGGAGGATGTCGCGGTGAGCGTCGCCATGTCAGGAAAGCGCACCAGCCTGGCGTCGCTGCGGGTCGGGAATGTGTCGGAGCCGTCGAAGCCCAAGTGGCCGGACAAGGTCAAGTTCGCCGACATGGCCGACAACCCCGGCAACCCCCGAGACGCGCTCCGCGATCTCGAAGGGTTGGCCGCCACTATCAAAGAGAGCGGCATCCTCCAAGACCTGGTCATCGTCCCACGTGAAAACTGGCTCGCGGCTCACCCTGATCACGACAAGCCCATCAATGAGGGCGGGATCGGCGACAAGCCATTCGTCATCCTCATCGGGCACCGACGCCGTCACGCTGGCGAACTGGCAGGCCTGGACGAGGCGCCCGTCAAAGTACGGGAGGACGTGGCCGCAGCCTCACGGCGGAACGCACTGATCGAGAACGTTCAGCGCGACGATCTGTCGCCGCTGGAGGAAGCGAACGCGATCCGCGACCTCATGGCAGAGGAGAACCTGTCTCAGGGAAAAGCAGCAGCCCTCCTGGGGAAGTCAGGGGCGTGGGTGTCGTTTCGGCTGGCGCTGCTCGGTCTACGGCCGGAGCTCCAGCAGGCGCTCATCAAGGGGGATCTCAAGCTGGAGGATGCACGCAGGCTCGGCAGGCTGCGCCACGACCAGCAGATCTGGCCAGATCCAGAACCGGACCCAGACCTACCGTCCCCGGCTGCAGCCCCCATAACTGAGCCGTTCTCTCAGCCTGAAGTGGCATCGGATTTGGGGCCGCCGGTCCCGCACCCCAAGCCTGAGCGGACGGCCCCCGCATCGTCTGGCGATGGGAGAACAACCCCCCCATCGCCCCAGCCTGTTCCCCCGGAGAACACGGAGCCGCTGACCACGCCCAGCCGCGGCGAGCCTCTCCATGAGGTCAGCCTGAACGAGGCACTGCGGTTGGAAGGGGCCGCCAACATGGTCAGCGATCAGCGAGCACTCCGTCAGATGACTCACCGCCATCCCGCGAAAGCTCGCGCGATCCTGAAGATCCTGGAGGACGCAGTCGCCACCTTGCGGAAGGGACTGGCAGACAATAAGTAGGCTGTCTACAGGTCTTAACGCCGTTAACGGGCAGTCATCGGAACCCCGCAGTAATATGTAGGCGATCTACAGGTATTAACGCCGTTAACGATGTAGGGCGCCCGATCCGGTACGGGCGCCCTACGGAAGTTGGCGTTTGGCGCTGGTCAGGCGACCAGCCGCGCGGTGTATCCACGATCTACGAGCCTGAGGTATGCCTCGCGGACATCATCAGGCATGGGCTGCGGAATAGCGAAGCCGCGCTCGGCATAGAGCTCGATGCGCTGGGTGTCCCCGACCAGCATGTTCGCGACACGACCGACGTCCCCGATGGAGGCCACGTAGTCGTCGAGCGCCAGGGGAAGGGAGCCGCAAATCACCTCGACCTCCGGCCAGATCTTGCGGCAGGTGGCGTAGGCCCGCCGCTGCTGGTAGGGGCGGCTGATGAGCATGATCGATCGCGGGGTGATTCCCCGCTGGGCGAGCAACTCCCGGGTCAGGGTGAGGTTCTCGGCTGTGTTGGTGGCGGCGGGCTCGACGAGGATGGCGTCGTCCGGAACCCCCAGGGAACGGGCGTGTTCCTGGTAGTGGACAGCCTCCCCGCGAGGGAAACGCGCCACTGTGGTTGGGGCGTTCGCACCGGTGAACACGATGAGCGGGAAGATGGCCTGCCGCCAGAGTTGGGCCGCGTACGTGGCCACGCTCAGGTCGTGACTACCCAGGCCGACGCCGACGTCGACGGGCCGGAGTTGGTGGCCCATCTGGTGGTAGGCCCAGAGGGTCGCAACGTCGTCTCGGATCGCCGGCGGCAGTGAAGTTCTCTTCGCCCCATCGTCGCCTTGGTGAGTGGAGAGGCCCCCGTGGTGGGCTTGAGCCGCCGTTGCGGCTGCAGCAAGCGGTGCAGGGAGCTCGGGCAGTGAGCTTAGCTCGCCGTAGACCGCAGCCATTCTGCGGTGTGCGGCCTCCACTCTGTTGGCGAGCTCATGCAGTTCGTCCGAGAAGCCGGGACGTTGCTGGTTTCGCAGGGCATTCCGCAGTTCGGTCTCAGTACTTGCCCATCGAGTTGCCAGTTCTGTTGGGATCTCGACCATGGTCGCCTCTCAGTCCGGGATGGGAACCGTGTAGGTCCAGCGGAAACGTGGTCCTACGTACAGGCCGCGGGCGTACTCGACAACGTAGTCGTTGTGGCGCGCCCACCTGGTGAAGTCGATGACTGGTACCGAGCTGGGAAGTTCCAAGAGAGCTGCCTCTCCCGGCAACGGCATGCGCGGCCACAACTCTTCAGTTACCGCTGTCGGCCCAAGCCCCAGGTCGTCAAGCACTGAATAGCCGCCGCCAGCGCCTGCGGTGCCAACAGTGGTCATCTCGATAGCGGTGTTCTCCACTTCGCTCACGCGGTACCAGCTCGTAAGGGACTGCGTGGGGCGGCCGTCGGCGTCGCGTACCAGGCGGGCCCGCTCAATGACCTCGGTTCCAACCGGCAAGGAGAGCGCGGCTGCTACATCGGGACTAGCCGCTACACGCTGGACGGTTGGTGTTTGGTCGGTACGCCGCCAAGGCTGCCCGCTGGCCTCTCGGTCCGCGGCAAAGGCGGGTACCCCGCGTGCCCGTCGAGAGCGCGAGTACCGCTCCGCCCCGAGCCACCGCATTGGAGCCTTGTAGGTGACCACCGTGCCGGCCCGCCGCTTCACCTCAACGAGTCCTTCCTCCGCGAGCTGCCGGTACGCATCAAGGACCGTCTTGCGATCAGCAGCGAACTGTTCCGCCACGTCAACCGCTCGTGGTAGCAGCGAGCCGGTCTCATATTGGCCGCCCCAGATGGCTTGGCGGTAGAACGCGGCGATCTCTTCCGGTGTGACCCGCATTTCGCCCCCTTCCGTTCTCAGCATCATAAAGGTCCTCCCTGCGGACCTATTGACAGGGCGTTCGGTCCCCTCACACAATCCCGATAGGTCCGTAGAACGGATCTAAATGCTGCGTGCGTCGAGAGTCCGGTTTGGGGGGCAATGGGTGCCAGGAAAGGGTCAGTCCGGGATCTCGAACGTGTACGACCAGGAGAAACGGCTCGCGGCGTGGATGCCGCGGGCGTACTCGATCGGCCTGCCGTCAGCCGTTCGAGTGATCCGGTGCAGTTCGACGACCGGCTCGCCGGCCGGGAGTTCGAGAAGCAGGGCTTCGTCGGCTGTCGGCATTCGCGCTGCCAGGTTCTCGGTGATCTCGTGGGGAGGCAGCCCCTGGTCGGTCAGCACCTGGAAGCCGCCGGAGCTCCCGGCTATCCCCGGCCGGGGGTCCACGAGAGGCGTGCCGTCAACGTCGGCCTGGCGGTAGTACGAGGTCATGGTGTGCGTTGGCGCGCCATCGCGTGTCATCACCCGGGCGCGCTCATACACCGGATCCCCAACGGAAATCCCCAGCGCCGCCGCCGTTGCTTCGTCGGCCTGCACCAAAGCCACATCCTGCGACTGGCCGCCCTGCTGGACGATGGCAGGGCTGTCGCCGCGGCCATCAGTGTGAGCCTCAACTGTGGTCACCTGCCATCGGTGGCGGGCGTACCGGTCGGGCCCCAGTTGGCGGACGGGGTGGGCTTGGCGGACATAGACGCCGGAGCCGTGAACGGCGTTGACCAGCCCTTCGGCCTTCAAGGTCGCCAGCGCCTTGAGCACGGGGTTCTGCGTCACGCCGTACCGCTCGGCGAGCACCCGCACCGCGGGCAGCTTGAATCCAGGCGGGAGCTGCCCGGATTTGATCTCCGATCTCAGGTCGTCGGCGATCCGGCGCGAAGGCGGGATCTGTTCTGGGTGCTGCATGAATCCACCCTACGGGAATTGCTGTACAGCACCTTGACCGCGCCCTGTGACACGTCTACCGTAAGTGCTGTACAGCACTTGCTGTCGGTCACTTCACTTTACGTCTTGAATGCCCGATTCAGCAAAGAGCTGCGACCCCGGTGCATCACCACCGGGGCCGCGGCGAGTCGCGACACCTGAAGGGAACCCCGACTCATGACAATCATCGCTGATCTGTCCCCGACCGGCGACAGGCTACTGACCTCCCAGGAGGTCGCCAGTCTCTTCCGCGTCGACCCCAAGACCGTGGCCCGGTGGGCCGTCACGGGTCGAATCGCGGCGATCCGCACGCCGGGCGGCCGCCTCCTCCGATTCCCCGAGGCCGAGGTTCACGCCGCCCTGCAGATCCCCGCTGACTTCGTAGAGGTGGCGTAATGGCCACCCCTCCCGTACAGCTCACTGCCACCGAGCAGGCCAAGGCCCTGCTGGCCGACGCGGCGAACAAGGACCGCTTCTACGAGAACTCCTCCATCTGCGATGACCAGCTTCGCTACGCGTTGCGCAAGGGCGACGACGCCGCGACCGCGATGTACGCGGCGCAGGCCGCGACCGCGCACGCGATGCTGGGCGTCGTCGACCAGCTCGGCGAGCTGCGCGCGGAGGTGCGCCACGCGGTCGGCGCCCCCCGCGAGGACCTGTTCCAGCTCGCCAGCGCGCTGCGCGGCCTGGCCACCGCCCTGACCACGTCCGCCGAACGCGACGCCGACGTCGCCGGCGCGATCCGTGCGCTGACCGGCACGCTCGCCGAGCGCATGGACACGCAGGCCGACCAGATCCTGGCTGTACGTAATGAGGTCGAGGAAGGGCTGGCCAGCGTGGCTGGCGGGGTTGAGCTGCTGGCCGACCGCCGCCGGAGCCGCTGGTGGTCCCGCCTGCCGTGGCGTCGGCACCGCACGGGTGCGCAGCCCCGCCCCAGCATCACCGAGGTGCGCGAGGCCCTGATGGGCACCGCTGCGGCGAACGCGATCACGGCGACCGGGGAGAAGGCGCTGAGCCTGCTGGCCGGCCTCGACGCGGCCGACCAGGACACGACACGGCCCTTGGTCCTGGCCGGCGGGGCGCCCGCCCACCAGGCATGGTGCGTCATCAACCAGATCGCAGCGCAGGGCCGGTTCCTGCCGGACGCGCTGCGCGATCACTGGTTGGTGCGGCCCGCTCAGCAGCAGCTGGAGGAGACCCTGCAGCGGGTGCTCACCACGGAGCTGACGGCGGCCGCCGCGGTGGCCGACCTCCGCCAGGCGGTCACCGGCCTGACGGCCGCGGTCGAGGTGGCCGCAGCCACCACCTGTGACGAGCGCGGGCTGCAGCCGGCGCGTCGGCGCTCCGACGCGACGCCCTCGCGCCCGCCCCTCGACACCAACACGGTGCTGCCGGTGGTGCCCGCGATCCCCGCTGGCCAGGACGCCCTGGAGCGCCTGGCCTACCTGCGGGAGGTGCTGGCGGACTTGGCGGTGACGCTGCCGGACAACCCGAACCGCTCGGGGCTGCGGCAGGGCCTGGCCGCCACGGTCTACGAGGCGTGGGAGGCCACGCACGCGGTCATCGCCAAGGTGGTGGACTCCAGCGTCTCCGGCCCCGTGCAGGACGCCGTGCTGCTTCTGGGCTCGGCGCTGGAGGAGATGGGCCCGGCCGGGGTGCCGTCAATGGAGTCCGTGCTGGCCGTCAGCAACCGGCTCACCGACCTGCTCAAGGTCGTCGCCGCTGAGACCGTGGGGGCGCGGGCGGAGGTGGACGCCCGATGAGCATCGCCCTTCCCAACCGCGAGCCGTCCCACCAGGAGGTCGACCGTCTCCTGTCGGAGATCGATCGCCGTTTGGTGCTCGACCAGGCCCCGCCCGCCCCGCCGCCGGCGCCGCTGGTCGACGAGCCGGTGGTCGAGGTTGAGACCGAGGTCGAGACCATCGTCAACCGAGTCGACCCCGACGGCGAGGACTGCGGCCAGGACGACGAACTCGGCGACGACGACCAGGACGACGCTGCCGAGATCGTCGATGCCGAGCTCGTGGCCTTCGAGTCCGGCGAGCTCGCCGAACTCGAGGTGTCCGGGGAGACCCGGCGGGTGCAGCGGCTGCGCCTGGAGGTTGCCGAGGCACACCAGCTGGCGCGTCTGCAGGCCGATGAGGCACCGCTGCAGCTCGAGTCCAAGAAGTTGCGCAAGCGCCGCGCGGACGTCATCGAGGCCGCCCGGCTGCATGAGCTCTCCCAGGACCCGGTGGCTCTGGCCTACCGCGACGCCAAGGTCCGCCGCATCACGACCGTGATGCTGATGGCGGCGGCCGGCATCGGATTGGCCGTCTCCAGCATCGGCGTGCAGGCCTCGGTGGCCAAGGCCACGCACCTCGTGGAGCACAGCTTCGGCTGGTGGG
Source organism: Nonomuraea sp. NPDC051941 (assembly GCF_044593615.1). Classification (NCBI taxonomy): domain Bacteria; kingdom Bacillati; phylum Actinomycetota; class Actinomycetes; order Streptosporangiales; family Streptosporangiaceae; genus Nonomuraea; species Nonomuraea sp. NPDC051941. The sequence continues at coordinate 31,844 of NZ_JBIUCF010000059.1, read as the reverse complement.
CCGCGTTCCTGGTCGAGCTCGGCATGAGCCTGCCGCTGCTGGCCACGGTCGGCGTGCAGGCCTACTCGGCGATGCGCGGCAAGGTCGTGGACCGCAAGTCCGAAGCAGGCCGGAAGATGTTCCGCGCCGAAGCGCTGCTGCTGACCCTGACGCTGGTGCTCAACTGCTGGCCCGCCTTCGTCATCGGCTCGTTCGATCTGCTGACGCTGATCGTGCACAGCCTGGGCCCGGTCGGGGCGGTGGTCTCGGTGTGGGTGCTGCCGGCGTTGTGGTCGGTGCTGGAGGTGCTGCCCGTACCGGAGGCCGGTACAGGCCGTACTGATGGCCGTACTGGCCTTCAGTACAGGGCAAACGCCAGCCGCCAGTACAGCGCTCCGCCGCCCCGTCCGAGGGTCGACATCGAGGCGCTGACCGCCCGGGCGCGCGCCCTGATCGCCGCCGGGGAACTGTCGGCGGACGCGGGCGTGGGCAAGTTCCGCGAGGCGCTCGGATGCGGCAGCACGCCCGCGAGCAAGGTCAAGCAGGCGATCGTGGCGCAGGCCGCTGGGCAGGCCGGGGGTGCGGCATGAAGCGCGCGACCTCGGTGACGCAGGCGCTGACGCTGTGGCCGGTCGACCAGCACCAGGTGGGGCCCGGCCGCTGGCACTCCCTGCCGCAGGGCCAGGAGCCGGTGCAGGCCGTCCTGGCTTTCGAGGCCGACGACCCGTACGCGGCCCACCTGCTGTTCCCGCACTCACACGGCGACGCCGGCGAGATGGTGTCCTGGCAGTTCGCCCGGACGCTGCTGATCGTCGGGCAGGGCACGGCCGCAGGGGAAGGCAATGTCCAGGTCGGCCCGCACGAGGCGGCCGGTTACCTGGTCATCACGCTGGTGCCGGAGCACGGCATCCCCCTGAAGTTCTTCGCCGCCCGCGCCCTGGTGGCCAAGTTCGTCCAGGCCACGATCGAGGCGGTCCCGATCGATCGTGAGCACGAGCGGATCGACTGGGACCGGGAGCTGGCCGCGCTGCTGGGCCACCGGGTCAAGGTGACCTTCCGCGAGGCCGACGGCTGCTTCGGGCGTACCCGGCCCGGCACGCTGGCCGCCGACCCCACGGACCGGGCCATGGTGGTCATCACCGTGCCCAGCAGCGCCGGTTCCCTGGCCAGCTGGCGCATCAGCCGTGACGAGCTGGCCCGCGAGGTCGAGCGGGCGCGCCGGGTCATCCGGGCCCGCAGCAGGGACATCCTGCTGGCGGTGCCCGGGGACGCGGAGCTGCTGCTGGGCGTGGGCGCCGTGCAGGAGTTCCTGCTGGCCAGCTTCCACACCGCGCTGGACGGTGCGTCATGACCGCCGCGATGGTGGCGCCCGCCTGCGGGCTGGGGCGCGAGGAACTGGTGATGCTGGCGGCCGCCTACAGCGAGCTGCTGGCCGCGGCCCGGGCGAGCGTGGCGGCCGCCGAACTCGGCGAGGCCGACCCGCTGGTCTACCTGCGCGAACACCTCGCCGAGCACGGCCAGCTTCCGCCGGCCGGGGCCCGGCCGGTGCGCCTGCTGGCCCAGGCCGCCGTCCCGTCGACGCACCGGGCGGGGGTGGCGTAGATGGCGATCACCATCAGCGCGCCCACCGCGAGCTCACGCGCGTTCGACGGGCTCCCGGCCGCGATTGCGCAGGCCAGAGCCTGGGTGCGCGAGCTGCTGCCGGCCGGCTGCGACCGGGTCGACGACGTCGTCCTGGTCGTCAGCGAGCTGACGACCAACGCGGTGATGCATTCGGCGTCAGGGGCGCCGGGTGGCCGGTTCGCCCTGCAGGTCGAGGTGGACGCGGCCGCTCACAGCGTGGGGGTGACCTGCGTCGACCTGGGGCCCGCGCTGGTCGCGGCCAAGCGCGGCGAGGGCGAGGGCGGGCACGGCCTGGCCCTCGTTCGGGAACTGGCCGACACCTACGAGGTCCGCGCCGAGCCGACCAGCCGCACCGTGTGCTGCTGGCTGGACTGGGCTGAGCAGAGCGAAACCGCCAACGGCGGGGGGCGGCGATGAGCGCCCTCGCCGTGGTCGCGGCCCTGGCCGGGCAGACCGGCCAGGGCCCCGGCCTGCTGTCTGTTTCGTCTGTTTGGTCTGTTTCACAAGCGGGCTGGATGGTCACCGAGCCGCTGTTTTGGCTGGTAGCCGGTGTGCTGCTGGCCGGGGCGCTCGCCCTGGGGATCCGGGCCGGTCACGCCGGGATCAACCCCCGGGCGCTGTGGCGCAACGAGCGGGACCTGCGCCGGCCGGGCCGGATCTGGGCCCGCTACGCCCGCGTGCTGCTGGCCGCCGGCCTGCTGACGGGGGCGTGCGCCCTCGGCGCCGCCCTGGTCGTGCTGGTCGTCGGGGTGGGCCTGGTGGCGGGGGCCGGGGCGCTGGTCTGGTACTGGCTGCGCCTGGGCGCCGACTGGGTCGAGCCGCGTACCAGTGCCGCCGACCGGCGCATTCTGGGCCAGCCCGACCCCTACCCCTACCTGCGAGAGCCCGCCCACGACGACCTGCCCGGCGACCTGCCCGGTGACCTGGGCGACCCCGGCGACCGGCGCGACGTGGTCGGCGCCGTGCTCGGCGAGGTGGCTGAGCTGAGTGGCCCACCGCAGACGTTCGAGCGGGCCAGGCCCCCCGGCCCGGCCGGCACCGCCGACCCCGCGCCGCCGCCCGGCGGCGTGGTGGTCGTGACCCGCAACCCGAAGGAGACCTAGGGCATGGCCCGATACGAAGATCTCGCGAACCTGCCGACCAGGACCACCGAGGACGTGCGCGGCTACGGGCGCGAACTCGACAAGGTCGCGCTTGACCTGATCACCGAGCTGGAGTGCCGCGCCCATGAGCTGCGCGGCGCGTTGATCGCGATGCTCAAGTACTGCAAGGCCAACCACATCGGCGATGGCAAGTCGATCGGGTGGAAGGCGTCGCGGTCGGTGGCGACCATCTACACCGCCACGATCGCGCTGCGCGCGGTGCGGCTGGCGGCCAAGCGGATCTACCCGCGGATCGAGAAGTTCTGCGGCGTGGAGCTGGAGGAGCTGCGCCGGCGCAAGGGCAAGACCAAGTCCCCTGATCACGACCCGCTGGACGTGTGAGGCCCACATCATGAACGGATTCGACGACGACCGCGCCGCGGCGCGCGCTGTGCGCAAGCTGTCGCGGCAGATGGGCGCCGATCGGCGCACCGACCGTGAGCAGGGCTATGAGTTCCCCAAGGCGCTGCGCATCGGCGCCCCGTGGGCGCTGATCCCGCTGACGTTCCTGGCCGCCGCGGTGCTGCAGCTCGCCTTTTTCGCCTGGCAGGTCGAATGGCTGGGAGGCGTGCTGTTCGGCGGGTCCGCCGTGGCGTTGAGCCTGCTGCGCTGGAAGCTGTCGCACCAGCGCACGTGGTGGCGCAAGGTGCTGGAGGTCGCCGACGTCGCCGCGCCGCTGACACTGATCATGCTGGTCGTGGCGTTCGGCTACCACGTGGAGGTGATGCTGACCTTCCTCGCGGTCGGCATCACGCTGGCGATCGCGCACAACATGCGCCATGCCCGCCACAGCGAGGGCGGCGAGCTGGTCACCACCACCGCCGCCGGGCAGGCCGGCGGCGGCAAGGACCGCGCCGCTGAGTGGCGGGCCTGGACGGCGGAGAACCTGCCCGCCGCGCACGGTTCGCAGCTGACCGTGCTGGAGGACTCCGGGGAGCGGCTGACCGCCGGCGTCGAGCTGCGGCCCGGCCAGGTCCCCGAGGACATCACCGAGGAACTGCCCCGCATCGAGTCGTGGGCAGGCGGCATCCGCGAGGGTGCCACCGCCATCGTCGGCAACTTCCAGAACAAACTGCTGCTGATGATCCCGCGCAAGGACGCCCTGGACAGCCCGATCCCCTGGCACGGCCCGCACGCGCCGGGTGAAAACATCATCGAGCCCATCGAGCTTGGCCGCTACCGGGACGGCTCCCCGCTGGCCATGGTGTTGCCGCACACCAAAATCAACGGCAAGCCCAAGGTCGTGGCGCACCTGCTGACCGCGGGCATGCCCGGCGCCGGCAAGACCGAGGCCGGGCAGGTCAGCGACTTCTCCATCGCCTGCCGGGCGGAGTCGGCGCTGATCTTGTGTGACTCGGTCAAGGCAGAGCAGTCGCTGCACGGCCTCGACCAGGCCGCCGCCTACGTGGCCAGCACCGCCCCGATGATCCGCTGGCTGCTGACGCGGCTGGTCAACCACACCATCCCGGCGCGGGCCGCCTACCTGGGCAACCCCGCCCGCAACCTGCTGGGCAAGCACCTGACCAACTGGGTGCCCGGCTGCGGGCTGAAGTTCCTGTCGGTCCACTTCGCCGAGGCCGGCGCGCTGGTCGGGGTGGAAGCGGTCACCACCATCGTGGAGCGCTGCCGCTCGGTCGGCATCTGGATTGACTTCGAGCTGCAGCGCGCTTCCCACACCAAGGTCGACACCGACGCCCGCGCCATGTTCGGCGCCGGCCAGTCCTTCGGCGTGGAAGACGAGGTCGACGCCCGGATGGTGCTTTCGGACCGGCTGGTCGACCTGGGCGCCGACCCGTCGGCGTGGGGCACCGACAACCCGGGCTACGTGTACATGGAAGCCCCGTGGGTGCCCAAGGCCCGCCGGACCATGCCCGCCCGCTACGACAACATCGGCGCCGCCGACCTGTCGGCGGCCGTCGCCGAGTACCGGCACCTGTTCCAGGACCTGGACCCGGTCACCGCGGACTCGCTCGGCAAGCCGTACGCCGAGTTCGTGGCCACCCGCGTCGCCGCTCGTGACGCCGCGCCGCGCCAGCACTCCTTCAACCCGGCCGCCCACGGTGGCGCCGTCGCGTCGGCACAGGCCGCGGCGCTCACCTCCCCCGCACCATCACCCGCCCCCTCATCCACCCCGCCGACCTTGGACGGCATCGCCATGCTGATCCCTTCCCAGCCCGACCACCACGACCCCGACGAGCTCACGCCCGAGGAGGAGACCCAGATGAAGAACGAAGCAGCCGACGAACTAGCGGCATCGTTCGCCGAGATGGTCGACCGCGACGACGACCCGGACCTGGCGTTCGAGACCGCCGCCGAGCTGCGCGCCGCGACCGACGACGTCCGGCTCGGCACCGCCGGCGACCTGCCCGCGCCGGGCGCGTTCGTCCGCGATGAGTCGGCGGACATCGAGTTCCCCGGCCAGCCGCCGGAGGGCCCCAAGATGCCCAAGGCGGAGGCGGTAGCGGTCCTGGTGGAGATCCTGGCCGGGATCGGCGTGGGCAACGAGTTCGCGCCCAAGGACCTGTACCAGGCGGTGCAGGAGCGCACCGGCCACTCGGGGACCTGGGTCCGGCAGACCCTGCCGCTGCTGGCCAGCCAGGGCTACATCGACGCGACCGCGGCCCGGGGCCGTTACGTCGTCCTGGAGACCGACCTCAAGCCCGAACTCAGCTACTCACGGTGACCAAACGGGGGCCGTCGCGGGCGTTGTCCGGCCCCCGTTGTTTGACAACGACTCGCCCGCCGTTAAACAGACAAATCGCCTAATGATCTTGGTTTTCCTAAAGACCCGGGATGTCAAACAACGACCGTCAAACAACCCCGGGGCAGCGATACCAGCCTCTCGCGCGGCCAGGCGGCCGCGCACGCACCGTAACCACGCAGCCCGCCACGCCACCGACCGGAGGAGGCGCGTTTCCCGTGATCTGGAGCCCTGCACCCGGCGACCACCGCCCATCCTGGCGCCCGTCCCGCCGCCTGTCCCGCACACCGATCACCCCCACCACCCCGCCGCTCGTCTCCCCGCCGCCGCCCTGGGAGGTCCTGCTGCCGATGCTGCAGGTGGCGGCCCTGCTGGGTGTGGTCGGGTGGGCGGTGTTCCTGGCCGTCACCGCCGACCCGTGGCTGGCCATGCTCGTGGTCGGCCTGACGTGCGGCCTGGCCCACAAGATCGTGACGGTGATCCGCGCCGTCGAGCGCGCCCAGCAGGCGGAGCCCGTGGCCTTCGACGCCGGGCGCGTGGATCTGGACCACGACGACTGGTGAGCCGGCGCCTGCCTCGCGCCGGGAGGGCCCGGCCGGGAGGGCGCGCCGACCGAGGACGGGCACCGCCCACCCCATCAAGATCCACCTTTCATGATCGTTTGCTGAGGAGACGCCCATGGCAACCCGCCGCCGTTCCGCCCGCAAGCCCCGCACCGCTGCCCGACCCCGCACAGCCCGCCCTCGAGCCGCCCGCCCTCGCCGAAGTGGCCCCTCCCGGGTCGGCCGGGTGTGGCGGTGGAGCGCCCACCGCATCGGCCAGGCTGTACGCCCGGCGGAGTCGGATCTCACCGGCACGCATGACGAGAAGGGCCTGGCCCTGCTCATCACGGCGGCAGTGACGACCGCCGCCCTGGTCCTGGCGAACCCCTGGCAGCCACTCCCCATGATCACCATCGTGGTGGGGGCGCTGGCGGGCACGGCGTCCGCCGTCGTCCCGGTGGCGGCCGCCGCCCTGGGCTGGCGCCTGCTGCGCCATGGCGAGCACGGTCTGGTCCGGGTGGTTACCGGATGGACTTTCATGATCATCTCGGTTGCCGGGATCGCCCACCTGGCCGCCGGCCAGCCCCCGGCCGAGGCCGCCGTGCGAGCCGGGCAAGGTGGCGGCCTGGTCGGCTGGGCGATCGCCACCCCGGCCACCGCCGCACTCCCCATCATGATCGTTTACCCGGTGCTGGGCATGATCGCGCTGGCCGCGCTGGGCGCGATCGCCGCCGACGCCGTCACCACGCTGGCCGACCGTCACCACCAGGACAGCGCGGAAGGGCCGGCAGAAGCGAGGGCGGCCCGGCCCGTCCTCCAGGACCTGACCCCCGCCGACGACGACGAACCCGCCCCAGCCCCCACTCCAGTCCCTGGCCCTGCACCGTCGACGCGGGCCGCGGCCGCCGTCACGCAGGCGGGCAGCCCGGCCGCCACCGCGCCGACTGTGCCGGCCGCGCCTGTCCGGCCGGTGGCGGTGCCCGACCCCGAGCTGGTCACCGAGTCCACCCCGTACGACAGCCCCGTGATCGCTGACACGCCCGCCGGCAGCCCGCCCGCCCAGCGCGGGCAGGCAGAAGCCGGGGCCGTCGGCCCGACGCTGCCGGACCTGGACCTGCTGCGGGCCGGCCGCGCCAGCAAGGGATCGGCCCGCACCACCCAGGCCGTGGCCGACCAGCTCAACCAGGTGCTGACCGACTTCAACCTCAAGGCACAGGTGGTCGGCTTCACCCGCGGCCCCTCGGTCACCCGCTACGAGATCACCCTGGGGGCGGGGGTGAAGGTGGAGAAGATCACCGGCCTGGCCAAGAACTTCGCCTACGCCACCGGCCAGGAGGCCATCCGGGTGCTGCCGGTGGTCGCCGGCAAGTCCGCGATCGGGGTGGAGATCCCCAACGCCGAGCGCGACCTGGTCTCGCTGGGCGACGTGCTGCGCTCGCCGGTGGCGCGCCAGGACCATCACCCGCTCATCGCCGGGCTGGGCAAGGACGTCGAGGGCCGGGTCATCGTCGCCAACCTCGCCAAGATGCCGCACCTGCTGATTGCCGGCGCCACCGGCGCGGGCAAGAGCGTGTGCGTCAACGGGCTGATCTGTTCGGTGCTGATGCGGGCCACCCCCGATCAGGTGCGCATGATCCTGATCGACCCCAAGCGGGTCGAGCTCAACGTCTACGAGGGCATCCCCCACCTGATCACGCCCATCGTCACCAACCCCAAGAAGGCCGCCGAAGCCCTCGAATGGGTGGTGGGCGAGATGGACCGCCGCTACGACGACATGGCCGCGGCCGGGTTCCGGCACATCGACGACTTCAACGCCGCCGTGGCCGCGGGCAGGCTGCAGCCGCCGCCCGGCAGCGAACGCAGCTACGAGCCGTATCCGTACCTGCTGGTGATCGTCGACGAGCTGGCCGACCTCATGATGGTCGCGCCGCGCGACGTCGAGGACTCCATCGTGCGCATCACGCAGCTGGCCCGCGCGGCGGGCATCCACCTGGTGATCGCCACCCAGCGGCCCAGCGTGGACGTGGTCACCGGCCTGATCAAGGCCAACGTGCCGTCCAGGCTCGCCTTCGCCGTTTCGAGCCTGACCGATTCCCGGGTCATCCTCGATCAGCCCGGCGCGGAAAAGCTCCTGGGCCAGGGCGACGCCCTGTTCGTGCCGATGGGCGCCGGCGCGCCGATCCGGCTGCAGAACGCCTTCGTCTCCGACAAGGAGATCGCCCAGATCGTGGCCCGCTGCCGACGCGGCGCTCCTGCCGCCGATCTGGCCGGGGCCAGCCCTCGCGACGACGGACAGGGCAATGGCGGGCACCAGAACGACGGGCCACGGGACGGCGGGCGCAGTGACGGCGGGGACGGCCAGGCCGACGCCGGGCTGCTGGCCGAAGCCGCCGAGATCGTCGTGCGGACCCAGTTCGGCTCCACGTCGATGCTGCAGCGCAAGCTGCGCATCACCCACGCCCACGCCAAGTCGCTGATGGACCAGCTGTTTCAGCACGGCGTGGTCGGCCCGAGCCACGGGGGCAAAGCCTGCGAGGTGCTGATCAAGCGCCAGGACGCGCTGGAGGCCGTCCTGGCCCGGTTGCCGTGATCAGCGCTGACCGCTGCGGGTGCTCGCCCGGCCACCAGGCCGGGCCGGTGCCCGGAGCGACCAGTTCCCCTGGACCCGAAAGGAGCATGATGAGTCCCCTCGAACCCGTCGCCCATCGCGGCGCGGCCGACGACGTCGACCAGGCCGACACTGAGCGGCTGGCCGGGCTGGTCTGGCGCGTCCAGCACGTCGGCCGCCTGGCCGCCGTCAGCGTCCTGATCGACCCCGAGCTCGGCGACAGCGCCGCCACGGTCGAAGGCCACCGCTGCGGGCACGCCCCGCTGATTGCCATCGGCCGCGACCTGCTGGACGACGACCACGTCGACACGCTGACCGGCACCCTCGCCCACGAGCTGGCCCACCGCGACCTGGCCCACCACAAGCGGTACCTGCCGTCCTGGCTGGCCATCATCCGTGGCCTGGCCGGCATCGGCGCCGCCTTCGCCGCCTTCACCGCGCTGATCACGCCCACCTGGCGCTGGTGGTGGGCGGCGGCCGCGCTGCTGGTCGCCGCGCTGGCGCTGGACGTGCTGCGCGCCTGGCTCATGCGGCTGGAGGAGTACGACGCCGATGCCCGCGCCGCGGAGATCCTCGACGCCCATGACCTGCCTGGCCGGCGCATCGTCACGGCCATGCTCACCGACCCCGCCAACCGGCCCTATGACGCCTGGCACACCTACGTCGGGTGGCTGCTGTCCTCCCACCCCAGCGACATCGACCGGGTCCACGCCCTGGGCAGCGGCCGCCGCGCCGGCCGCCTGGACTGGCGCACCGCGCTGTGCTGCGTGGCCACCGGCGAGCGGCTGCTCTCCAAGGCCCACCGCGCCGCGCACCGCGCCGCCGGCGACGGCGAGCTGAGCCGCTGCCGCCCGGGCTGGTGGCACCTGGCGCCGGTGTGGTGGCGCCCGATCGGCTGGCCGCCCCGGTAGACCCCGCTCCGCCCACGTCCGACTAACCCGAAGGAGACCAAACCCCATGACCATCACGACCATCGTCCAGCGCCCGCCGCGCGCTGAGGCCCGGCACCTGCTGGCCTGCGCCGCCGAGCGGGCCCGCCAGCACCCCGACCTGCTGGCCCACCCGGTCGACCACGCCGTCCTGGAAGCGGTGCTCGGCGCCACCGGTGCCCTGCTGGGCGACCGGCGCGGAGCCGAGCGGCTAGGCGAGGCCGGCGACCAGCTCCGCGACCACACCATCGACAGCGCCGACCCGCACGAGGCGGTCATCGCCCACACCCTGCTGGCCATCCTGCACACGCTGGCGGGCGGCCCCATCGCCGGTAGCCAGGCGTTGGAGCACCTGCGCGACGCCGGCGACCTGGCCGACACCCAGAACCCGACCGACGGCGACCTGCTGGTGCAGTCCGCGCTCACCGGCCTGGCCTACGCCCTGCTGGCCAGCCGGGACAGCCAATGAGCACCCGCCCGCCGGCAATCGACGCCCGCGCGATCGCGACGTCGATGGACGACACGCTGGAGCGAGCGACCACGGCCGTCGACGGAGCCCTGGCCCGGGTCGACGCGAAAGCGGCCATGCTGCTGGCCTTCGCCCTCGGTCTGGCCTCCGCCGTCGTCGCGCTCGCGGTGGCCAGGCCCCGCTTCCACCCCGCGGCCCTGATCGCCGCCGGCGGCGCCGGAGTGATGCTCGCCGTGGCCGCCGTGCTCCTGCTGCTGGCGGTGCGGCCGCACCTGCCCCGCACCGGCGCCACCGGGTTCGTCTCCTACGCCCGCGCCAAGAACGGCGGCGACGTGAAACGACTGGTGACGACCGCGGGCGGCTTTGACCATCTCCACCACATGTCCGGCCTGGCGGTGGCCAAGTACCGCATCGTCCGGCGCGCGGTCGACCTGGTGATCATGGCCGTCTTCATGCTGGCCATCGCCATCCCCGCAGGACTCATCGCCGCGTGACGGCTTGGACTCCCTGCTCACTGCCATCTCACCCCATCAAACGACAGGAGACACGCGACGATGATCGACTTCGAGGGCGACGGCCGTCACCAGGACGACCTGGATCTCGACGACCTCATCATGGTCAAGCTGGACGCCGAGCCGGTCGAGCCGGCCCGAACCCAGCACAGCCACCCCGACCGGGTCGACCAGGCCGACGCCCGCGCCGACGCGCTGCGCTGGTCCAGCCGGCTGACGATCAACCGGCACGACCCGCTGGCGGTGATCCGCAACGCCGAGCCGATGCTGGCGTTCCTGGCCGCCGCCACCGACGAGCACGACCTGTACCTGCGGCAACGCGCGGGAAACCTGCAGTCCGCCAACGACGACGAACGCGAGCCCGACGACGACGGTGCCGCCTTCGCCCTGCGCGCGGCGGTGCTGTACGGCGCCATGACCGGCGCCGCCTGAACAGCCAGACGGGCGCGCATCACCGTGACCTTCCGCCAAGAACGCTCACGGCGGGCGCGCCCGCACCCCAACCAATCCCGACAGACCAGAAAGGGCTGATCACCATCATGACGCACACCCACAGCACGAGAGCCGGCACCTGCCTCGACTGCCAGGGCACCGGCCAGCTCACCGGCACGCCAGCCGGCAACGGCCTGGCCATGGGCGCTGACTGCCCGACCTGTGGCGGCAGCGGCCAGAAGGGGTTGGGCCGATGAACGGCCAGACCCCAACCACCGCCCTCGCCCAGGCCGCCGCCCAGGCATCCGGCCTGGAGGAGCGGGTCGTCACGGTGCTGCTGAGCGAGTACGACGCCCTCAAGGCCGAACAGCGCTCGCGCATCGGCTTCCGCGATCAGCTGCTGTATGCCGTGCTCACCGCGGCGGCCGCGATCGCGGCCGTCACCGCCACGGCCGGACGGCTGGAGTTGCTGCTGGTGCTCCCCCTGGCTGGGACGGTGCTCGGCTGGACGCACCTGCACAACGACCACATGATCACGTCGATCGGCCGGTACGTACGCGACCGGCTGGGGCCACGACTGGCCGGCCTGGTCGACGCCACCGACATCCCGATGTTCGAGTGGGAGACCGAGCACACGGGCGACCGCTGGCGGGCTTCACGCCGGCGGTTGCAGCTGGCGGTCAACCTGGGCGCGTTCTGCCTGCCGCCGCTGGCCGCCCTGACCCTCATCTGGGCGGCGGGCCCGCACACCGCCGCGGTGCTCGCTGTCTCCGTCGCCGAGCTCGCCGTGCTGATCGTGCTGGCCTGGCAGATCGTCCGCTACGTCGAGCTGGGCGGTGGTGCGCGATGACCGCGATGCCGGCGATGCCGGAGACGGCCGATGTGGTGCTCACCGGTGTCCCGTACGCCTACCACGACCACGAGCGGGACCAGGTGGTCACCACGACCGCCTACACCACCCGCGAGCCCGGCCTGCTGATCCGCAGCCGCGACCCGCAGGAGGGCGAGGACGGGGCGCACTGGCTGATCGTGCACTGGCAGGGCGATGCGGTCCAGGGCGTGAGGGACTACGCCTCGCCGTGGATCGCCCTGGTGGTGGCCGACCAGCTCGGCGCGCTCGGCGTCGACTGGCGGCGGCCCGGAGAGGCGCTCAAAGCAGCGGGTGCGCCGGACGGGCTGTGGGACGCGCTGTTCCCGGCCGCGCTGGACGCCCGCGCCGACGACCTGCTGCTGGCCGCCTCCACCTACGACGACATGAACCGGTGGGACAGCCACGAGGCGCTCATGAGTCTGCTGGCCGCCGGCTGGGAGCCGGAGGCGCTGACCAGCCGGCTCACCGAGCCGGGCACCGCAACGCCGCTGGCCGCCCGGGTGGCTCCGTTGCTGCAGGCGCTGGCGCCGCTGGACGGGCGGCCGCGGTGGTGCGGCCAGTGCCTGCCCGCGGCTCGTCAGAGCGCCGATGAGCGCGGCTGGCTGACGCCCTGCCCGCGCTGCCACACCGCCGCCACCCGGGCCGCCACCGGGACGGAGGGCGCTCTGTCATGAGCACGCTGTCGGAGGTCGAGGTGATCGCCGCGCTGCTGGAGCGTCTGCCCGAGGCTGACGCCGTTGAGCTGGTCACGCTGGCCCGCACCTGTCCGGAGTTCGGTGTGCAGGCCCTGCTTCCCCGCGTCCAGAGCGTTCTGGACGAGCTGCGCCACCGCCTGATCGAGGTCATCGCCCAGGCCCACCACGAGGCCGCGCTGGCTGAGGAGTGGATCGCTTCCTTGGAGGCTCTCGCCGAAGCCGAGGCGGACGTGGAGAGCGCCGCGTGACGGTGCCGACGTTGCGGGTCCCCGCCTGGCCGTGCGCCGGGCGGGGTGCCCTGCCCTCGCCTGCTACCCCGGGCGAGGGCTTCGCAGTGCCCGACAAGGGCTGTAAAGGCCCCCTAAACAGGGATTCTGACAAAAAGAGCGCGCGATCTGTAAAGGTGTCTGGTAAAGATCTGGACATGTCGGCGCCGTACGCGGCCGGCCCGCCCCACCCCTGTGCGTCGGTGCCCGATCTGCGCCCCTCCCGCCCTGTTTGGGTTCGCCATGCGCGACACGCCGGGGCTTTCTGGCGCGAAGGCGTTCATCCACAGCTTGTCAACGTGGAAGGATTCAGGACTGACTCGACTTTGATCACGACGCCGGGAGGCGCCTCAGGCAAAGAAAAACGCCCCGCAGGCTGCGGGGCGTCGAACAACTTCATCTCGTACGTCTCGTTTGAATCGATCAGCTCAGTTGCTTTGGCCGGCGAAAAGCGGATCGACGTCAACGGGATTTGTCACGTCTGGAGACGACCATAGCAGCCACTCCAGCGGTTGTCCCACTGCGCCCTGAAGACACGCCGGGGCGGCAGCCGCAATCCGCTTTCTCGATTCCATTCGGTGAGCAGCTCGGCGATGAGCTGGTCACCGAGCGGACCTACAGCTGCGCTCCCGGTGAGCGCACCGATCCGGTGCCGCGCGCGACGCCGCCGCTACATGGGATGCATGGGGTTGGCCACGATCCCATCCGATGCGGTACGGACGCCGGTGCCGGTCCTGCGGCCGCATCCTCCCCGCGTTACCGCTGCGGTGGCGACCATCTCCCGGGCGCTTCTCCGCAGGGAGCAAGCACTGGGGAGAAGCGCATGCCCGGGGCCGGCCAAGCGGGCGTCCACGTGATGATCGAAAACACGGAAAGTCGTTACGCGACACGCCCACGCAATCCTGGATTCCGGGTTCGGCGTTGCGCCATGATTGGCGACCATGAGCGGAAGCAGACCCGGACCACCGAAGACAGTGGTGGCCAAGCACCCGCTGTCTTGGACCGACGCCCAGCTGTACGCCAAGGTGACGGCCCTGCAAGACGAGTGGGGCTTGCCACTGGCGCGCACGATCGAGCGTCTCGTTGCGCAGGCCCTCAACCACACGCCCACACCGCAAGAGCAGCAGAGGCTTCCTCTCGAGCACGACGACACGGTGGCGGCGGCCTAGCCGTACCAGCTGCGGCGCAACGTGAAGGAGAACCCCTAGCAACAAGAAAGCCCCGCAGAGCGGGGCGTTTCCTGACGAGCGATCCACTACATCGTTCGGCTCCCACATGGTTTCGCAGGCCCGGTGAGCTGAGCGACAAGGAGGATCCCTCGGCCGGTATTACCGCGTCGGCCTGGATGGCCGCTTGCGGGGTTTTGTTGTGCCTCCTGAATTGGACTCAGAAGGGCAATCGCCATTATGGCATCTGAACGTGGGGCCATGCCAGCATGCCCCGAGGCAGGAACCGTGGCGGGTCGGACACACGCCACTAAAACGCCCAACCAGCAGCGCCGCTCCGGCGTTCGCTGGACGGTGCTCACCGGCGTGTCGGACCTGCCTGCCCTGTTGTCCGCGCCGTCGCGGGCGCTCATCGCCGCGTCCGTCCCGAGGGGCATGCGCCGGGCCGGCTCCCAGCGGGAGTGGCTGCTCGCCCTGAAGGAGGACCCGGAGGTCCTCGAACTGCGGTGTGACGGCTACACGAACCTGATCCGGGTCGCGAACGTCATCGCCTGGCACGTCGACTGGAACACCATGTGCTCCCGCCCGACCCTGAAGCGGATCGTGGAGCGGACCGGCCTGTCCAGGGACACCGTCCGGCGGTGGGTGCGGTGGCTACGGCATCGCGGCTGGCTCGGCACGGTCGAGGAGGGCTCGACCGTGAAGACTCGCAAGGGCACGTACGCGGGCCTGCTGGACGACGGGCTCGGCAATCGGGCCGCCGAGTGGGTGCTGGCCGTGCCGCGCCGCACGCGGCAGGACCGCCTCAATGAACACGCGCACGATCAGGCAGTTGACCAGGTTGAACAGATAAGTGCACTCCCCTCCTGTTCTTCACGTAGTGAAGAACAGATCTGTCCCACGCGCGCGGGCGAGACACATCGCCGCTCCCGTGATCATTCCCGTATTTCGCCGACATGGGGCCTGCACGCGACGCCGCGGACCAAACGAGATCGACTGGCAGCCTGTGAACGGCTCCGGCAGGAGTCGCCGATCTTCCGGCTGATGTCGGCGTGGTACCTGCGATGGCTGCTGGCGAGCTTCTTCGACGCCGGGAGCACCCCCGCTGACCTGCTGCACGGGCTCGACGTGCGCGAGGACGACAGCCGCTGGACCTACACGTGGAAGAGCGCGAGAGAGATCCGGCACCCGGCCGGGTGGGTGATGCACCGGCTGTCGGCATGGATCGGACCGGACGGCCAGGTGCTGCCGCTGCCGTCGCAGCGCCGGGCTGCGGCCGATGCCCTGCGGCACGCTGAGCAGGAGGACCGCCGTCAGGAGTGGGCGCGGATGGCGGCAGCGGCCGGCTGGGTGCCCGCGCCGCGCCCGGCCGCCGAGCCCACCACTGCGGCGGCGGGTCTCAAGACCGTGGAGCCGCCGCCTGCGGCCCCGGCGGGACCGACCGCCGTCTACCGGGCGGCGCGCGCGGAGCTGGAGCGTCGCCGCCAGGAGAGGGAGGTGGCCGAGCTGGCGATGATCGCCGCCTGGCGGGCGCGGAGGTCGTCGTGACGGCTGCGGAGCAGTGGGCGGCGCTGGCTCGCATGTGGCTGGCCGCCACATCTCCGCGAGCGGCGCAGGCGATGCGAGAGCGGGAGCAGGAAGCCGCCAGGCGCCGCCGCGAGTGGCGGCCGGGCGAGAGCTGGCGGGGCAAGCGCGCCGACGGGGAAGCCGAGAAGGATCTGGAGCAGGTCCGGTGGGCGATGGAGTCGGAGATGGTGGCCGACGGCCCGAGCGAGGCCGAGATCGAGGCTGCCCGGGAGGCGCTGCGGCAGGCCACGTCGCTGGCGCGGGCACGAGCTCGTGCGCGGCAGGAGCGGGAGGGGCGTGGGGGCGGTGGGTGAGGGGCGGGCGTGTCGCGAGATCGAATCTACGTTGTAAAGGGCGGGGAATCGCACAGCCCTCCGCACAGCTGCCGGTGCGGCTGCTCCCCCTACCGGTGATACCGGACATACGGGCAGAATTCCGGCTCTCGATGCCATGGAGTCGCGCCCCGTGCGGTGGGTCGGGGGCGTGCGGCGACAGGGTCGGGGAGAGGTTGTGCGATACGCTCCCCTTTACAACGTAGATTCGACGCACGCCCCCAGCCCCGCTTTTCCGGGTCGGTAGCCAGCATCGGCTTTCTGGGTGGCCTCGCTGTAGTCCTGGGGAAATTTCCAACGGATTTTCCTGACCTGCGCTGATGCGGGCCTGCCCTTCCTGCTCAACCCGCGAACCGCTGACTTGGGGCGTGGCGGGCGAACGTTTCCGTTCCGCTGTTTCTTCCGGGCCGTACCCGCGACGACACAGCCCTGCAGCGTGAAGCCCGCGACGCTGATCTCGCCGGCCATGAACGGGTCGCACCATCATCATCCACACCGGTCTGGCCGCCGACACCGACCGCCCCGGAGTTCCGGCCGGTGCCCCGCTGCCGGCCGCGCCGGCCGCTGTCGGCGTCGTACGTCGCTACCGCTCCATCCCCGACGCGCCGTCGGGGGCCAGGTGGGCCAGCACGCTCTCGGCTATAGTGCCGAGGGCGTCAAGCTGCCCGGGGGACAGCAGGTCGATGAAATGCCGCCGGACGGACTCCACGTGCAAGGGCGCGGCCTCCTGGATCGTGCGCAGTCCATCCGGGGTCAGCACGACGACGGCGCCCCTGGCGTCGTTCTCGCACTCCTCGCGGGCGACGAGCCCGCGCTGCTCCATCCGGCTGATGTGGCGCGAGAGCCGGCTCTTGGACCAGAGCATCCGGTCGGCCAGCTCGGTGAGCCGTCGCCGGTGCCCCTCTGACGAGGTCAGCGCGGACAGCACGTCGTAGTCAGGCATGGACAGTCCCGAGTCGGCCAGCAGGTCGCGGCCGACTTCGGCGTCCAGCAGCAGTCGCATCCGCCGGTAGCCGATCCAGGCGCGGAACTCGGCGGTGTCCAGCCATCTCGGCTCAGCCATGCCTCCACCCTAGCGGGTTTAGTTGACATGTAACCAACTTCATTGCTTAGGTTTACATGTAAACATCCATGACGAAGGGTCGACGGATATGCGCATGTTCGGGCTGGGCCTGTCTACTTCGGCCGCGCCAGGCGCGGATCCGGTGGGCGACGCCAGAGTGGCTGAGGAACTGGGGTTCGATTTCGTGTCGGCTTCCGACCACCCCTGCGGCGCCGTACCGACGTACGAAGTGTGGACACTGCTGACCTGGGTCGCGGCCGCCACGTCACGCATCCAGGTGGCCACCAGGGTGCTCGGCATGCCGTACCGGCCGCCCGCGATGGTGGCGAAAATGGCCGAGAGCCTGCACCGGTTCTCGGGCGGCAGGCTCATCCTGGGCCTCGGCGGCGGCTATTCCGATGACGAGTTCCGGGCCTTCGGGCTCGGCGTGCCCTCGCCGGTGGAGAAGGTCGACGGCATGGTGGAGGGCATCCAGATCATCCGCGGGCTGTGGTCGGAGCCCACCTTCACCTTCCACGGCAGCCGCTATCACACCGAGTGTGCCGACCTCGAGCCCAAACCCGACCGGCCGATTCCTATCTGGCTCGGGACGTACGGCAAGCGCGCCCTGGAGGCCACCGGGCGGCTCGCCGACGGATGGATCCCGTCGTACGGATTCGCGCCGCCGGAGCAGGCCGCGGCCCTGCGAGCGCGGGTTCTGGCCGCTGCCGAGGCGAGGGGAAGGACGGTGACCTGCGTCTACAACATTCCGGTTCGCGTGGGGGAGTCTCAGGTGTCGGAAGGAGTGGTGTCCGGGAGCGCCGAGGAGGTGGCCGAGCGGCTGCTCACGTTCGCCGGGCTGGGATTCTCCTCGATGAACCTCATGCCTGTGGGGGACTTCAGGCAGCAGGCGGAGCGGCTGGCGTCGGACGTCGTCCCCATCCTCAGGGCGGCATAGCTCACCGAGCCGGGGCGCTGTCCGGCCGCAGGCCCGCTTCCGCACGTCATGGCGACTGTCCTGCGCTCCTCCACCGCTCTTGGGGTGCCATCGGAATACGGCAGAAACGGGCCGCCCCGCTCAACGAGGTACGGGACCGGCACCTGAGGTGCGTCGGCGGCCCCATCGGCTACACCGACTACTCGTCCCTGACCCCGGCCGCCGCATGATTCAACGGAGGTCAAGGAAGGGCCGCACCCGGCCGGCCACCACCGCGGCCGTCCTGCCTTCCGGGCCGAGGTGGTCGAGCCGGTCGAGGGTCTCCAGGGCCGCGTCCGGCAGCATGTCGCGCAGGGCCGCGAACTCCTCCCGGTGTGCCGCTTTCGAACGCCCTCCGCACAACACCAGCACCGCCGCCTTGACCGCCGCGAACTCGGCCAGGCGGCCCTGCTGGGCGGCGATCTGCCCGTGTTCGGCAACGTTCGCCGCCAGCAGCGGCCGCATCCGCCGCCAGCCCGCCCCCCGGTAGAACAGCCGCATCACCGTACGCAGGTACCAGTGCGGCAGCTTCTCCATGAACGGCGGCGCCCCGCCCGACCCTCGGATGAAGTGCACGAACGCTCCATAAGGGTCGCCCGCCGCCAGTCGCTCCCGGTAGGGCGCCATCCAGTCGGTGGGCACGGGCGCGACCGGCACCCCGGGCTCGTAGACGGCGATCCGGTCGAAAACGCCGGACGTGCGCGCCGCCTCCAGGAGGGCGAGCCCGCCGTAGCTGTGCCCGAACGCCAGCCGCGCCCCCGTCTCGGCCCGCACGGCGAGCAGGTCCTCGACCTCCTTGCGTAAGGAGTAGTCCGGTCCTAAGGACCCGCTGTCGCCCCGCCCCCGCCGCTGCACCAGGTGCACCGTAAACGAGCCGGCCAGCGCCGAGGCCAGCGGCAGGTAGTCGTCGGCGGTGCGCAATGTCCCGCCGAACAGGATCATGGCCGGTCCCCCGCCCATGGTGCGGTAGGTGATCGCCGTGCCGTCGGCTGAGGTCACAACGGTGTCGTTCATCGTCCTGCTCCCTTCTCGAGCCGGTCGAACGTGCTGAGCAGCCGGGCGGTCTGCTCGGCGTACTCCTCGTAGGCGATGCCGCTCTGCTCCACCAGCACCGCCAGCTTGTCCTCGAAGCCGCGCCGCACCGAGGTGACGAGCTCCTCGCCCGCCTTCGTCAGGCTGAGGCGGTGCCGCCGCCCGCCGCCCGGGTCGGGCCGCACGTCGAGTAGCCCGTCGGCGGCCAGAACCCCGGTCATGCGGCTCACCGACGCCTCGGTCACCCCCAGGTATTCCGCCAGCGTGCGCTGCGTGGTCGCGCCCAGCCCGCCCACCAGGGTGAGGGCGAGGAAGCGGCTGTAGGAGATGCCGTGGCTGGCGCGCAGCAGCCGGTCGGCCGCCCGGTCCAGGCGGGCGGTCAGCACGTGCAGGTCGAGGCTCAGGTTCCGCTCCACACCTTCTAACTTAACATGCTAACTTAGAAAAGCAAGTTACTGACGACAGTCAGCCGGGAGACGGGTTTGTTCGACGACCCGATGCCATCGCCTGCCCCCTCTTCGACTCCGGCCGGGCTCGATCGGTCAGGCCGGTGAAGCGCGTGGATGGCCGAGCAGCGCCGCGACATCGGCTACCTGGCCCTGGAACGGCAGGCCTACCGCGCGGCGACGCGGGTGAGCGGCTGGGCGAACAGCGCGAGCAGGAGGGCTGTCGCACGATCTCGCAGGAAGTAGGGCTTGTCGGGGTCGATCAAGTCAGGCAGGAGGTGGAGGTATTGCTCCTGGCCAGCCAGCTCACCAGCAGGTGCAGGTCCCGCTGCTCGTTGGTGTCCACATCTTGGACGCTACGCGGGTTCTCGATCGAGGCGCGAGGCGATGGAACGACATCCGGCGTTGGCCACGTTTGGAAGACCGCTACGGCAGAGGCCCACTGACCTGGGGGTACCTCGTTAACTTCGGGACCGGACCTGATGCATCCGGCAAAGTGGGCCCTCATGATCTTTAGAAGGCCGCCTGGGAGGGGTCCCGAGACCATGCAGGTAGGTCCTGTGCCACGGGCGTCGCTCCCGTGCGGCCAGTCGAAGGGAATCGATGACCAATGGGCCTGTTCAGACGACGCAAAGACGGTCGCCTCCTGAAGAGCGCGCTGAAAGTTGCCGGTCTTACCACAACAGAGTTCGTCGCGTTGATCTGCGAAGCAACCCTGCGTTCAACCGGGATCGTCATGAGCGACGTGCAGATGGGCACAGGTCTCCTCATGCTCGACGAGGCCGCAGGAAGCGAGAAGGCAACCCGTGACATTCAAAGGCTGGCCGAGTTCCTTCCCACCGCCCGTGATCGAGCTCTTGCCGCAGCGTTTCCCATCTTCGTGTACAGCCGGTTCGCTCAGCAGTACCCGGAATTTGGTGGCGTCCACGTCCTCGCCGCCGACGAGCAGCACGCACGCCACGACGCCGACCTGTATCGGGCGATCAATGACGAGCTGGGCTGGACCCAGGTTGGTCTGATCCATCAAGACCAGCCCTCTGAGGAAAGGCAGGCTGCCTACGCTGCCACGACCACAATTGGAGCCGACGACCAGTTCGGACTTGACCGCGCCACAGGCATGCTCGCCGTCATACGGCTACCCACATCCCCGTCGCACTACACCGGGCGCTACCCCTGGCGGACCTACCTACCGAACCCAACATGAGCATTAGTGGCCGGTGTTGGCGCAGACCCAGCCGAAGCCGGGCGTGCCGGATGGCGTGGCGGCGCTGAGTCTCGGCAGGTGGTGGATCAGCCGGGTCGACTATCCGTGCGTAGGTGAGAGCGCGGACCTGCTGGGCTTGATCGAAGAGTCGCCTCAGATCGGCATGGAGAGCCGAAACGTCTCCCGAGTGGCCGCTGACGCGGGCCAGCTTCACCTCATAAACCAGCCCCCGCCAGGCATCGCGGCGACGGACTGCATGAGCTCCCCGCCCAGAGCAGTCCAGGAAGCGAGTCGCAGCAGCTAACGCGGCCGATGCGATGGCCAGGAATGCGGCAGGAATCCGACCGTCGGCGGAGGCCAGTCCAACTGCACCAGAGACCGCGGCCAGGACTACGGCGGGCAACCCGAGCAGAAGGTCGGCGTAGTACCAGACCTTGGCGTAGCGAGCTTGCTGACTGCGTTGGCGTTCCGCATGCGCCTGGAGTTCGTCAAGTTCGCCCCGCATGATGCGTAGCTGGTCGCCCGTCTCTCCCGTGGTCTCTGACATGTGGTCATCGTGACGGATCTCGATCGGGCCGTACAGGCGCCCGTGACGGTTCACCGCTGCCACTGTTCGGGTGTGATGTCCTCGACGGGCAGTGCGGGGCCGAAGATCCCGGCGTTGTTGACGAGCACGTCGATGCGGCCGAACCGGTCGGCGGCCGCGAACAGGCTCCGCACGGACTCGGGTTCGGTGACGTCGGTGGGGACGGCGAGCGTGTTGTCGCCCGCCAGCCGTCCCGTTTCCCGCAGGGCTTCGGCTCTGCGTCCGGCGAGCACCGAGGTATCCCGCTCGTCGCAGGGCGAGTGCCGCGTGCCGGCCGATTCCCGATCCGGCTCCGGCGATGACCGCCATCCGGCCGCCCTGGACGTTCACGCGTGTCAGCGTACGGCCTCGCGCCGCCGAGCCATGAAGGTGAGTATGGCTTACTCAGGCGCCCGGCCTGTCGGGGAAAGCACGATCTTCGCATGAGACGTGCATACCTGGCCTTAGGCACGGCCGCCGTGCTGATGGGGCTGACAGTCAGTTCAGCGGTCGCGGACACGGTTGACGGGGAGATCCACGGCTGTGCGGGTGTCCCCTTCGGGGATCTGCGGGTGATCGATCAGGACGCCGGGCAGAAGTGCCTGCCGCGGGTGGAGCGGGCGGTCGACTGGAACTCCAGCGGTCCGGCGGGTCCGGCCGGTCCGGCGGGTCCTGCCGGGCCGGCGGGTCCTGCCGGGGTCAGCACCGTGTACCAGGGCTACGACAGCAACGGCCAGCCGCCGGGCGTCGCCTACGCCCCGGAGTTCCAGGAGATCCTCAAGCCCCTCGCGCACCTGAACGTCCCGGCGGGCTCCTACCTGGCGAGCGCCCAGTTCGCGCTGCGCAACGACTTCGACAACTCCGTGCACTCGGCGGTCTGCCGGCTCACCGGCCGCTTCCCGCCCAGCGAGGACCCACCGGACCAGTTCTCGCTCAACAGCATCCTGGTGCCGCGCCAGGCCTACTACAGCATGCAGCGCGCCTTCACCCTGACCGAGCCGGGCCAGATCGTGCTGTCGTGCAAGACGGACGCCCCGGGCTGGACGGCGCGGGCGGTCAACATCCACCTGACCGCGGCGCAGGTCTCCACCGTAGTGAACCAGGACATCAAGACCGAATGAGTACGAGCGCTCATGACGGCGCCCGCCGGCGGCGGCGACGCTGAGCGCATGACAACGCGGACCATCGCAGCGGCCGCCGCCGGGGAACCTGGCCGCGCGCGTCACGAACATTGACGCACGAGCTTGCCGCGAACCACCGCCGGATACCTGCTCTTTCAGAGCACGGAAGCTCGTCGGTCAGCACTGCCGAACCCTCCTCTCGCAGGGTTAGTGCGGACGTCGCATGATCGATCGCAAGGTAGGTGCGGACGTCGCAAGGTTCGCGCGGATAGGACAGCGGCGCAGCGCCTCTGACAGTGCCGCCGCCAGCGCTGCCACCGTCGGTGCTCCGTCCAGGCGGCCCTGCTCGTCGCGGTACATCCGGCAGGCCAGGCCGGTCGGCGTCGCGGGGTCGGCGAACGGGTCGCGGCCGTCGATCAGCAGCGTTGGTGAGCCGCGCATCTGCCAGCGTGCCGCCTCCTCGGCGTCCCGCACCGTGCGGCGCGTGATCACGGCGGCCGCTGTGGTGCCGGTCTCGGCCAGCGCCTGGGCCAGCCGCGTCTCCAGCGTGGGCGCGTTCGGGCAGTCCGGCACCGTCACCACCACCAGCTCCATCGCCTCATCCTCCTCCTGCTCTCGTGCCCGGGTCGGTCCTTGGTCCGACGGTAGACCTTCCAGTGCGCTGGAAGGTCAAGGCCGTAGCCTGGGAGTATGCGCATCGGGACGCTGGCCGCCGCCGCCGGGCTGTCGGCCAAGACCATCCGCTTCTATGAGCAGGCCGGCCTGCTGCCGCCTCCGCCCCGCACCGGCGCCGGCTACCGCGACTACCCGGCCGAGGCCGCCGACCGGCTCGCCTTCATCCGCGACGCCGCCGCGGCCGGCCTGTCCCTGGCCGAGATCCGCGGCGTGCTGGCCGTCCGCGACGCCGGACAGCCGCCCTGCCGGCACGTCACAGAGCTGATCGAGACCCACCTGGAGCAGGTCGAGCAGCGCATCGCCGAACTGCTGGCCACCCGCACCGTGCTGCAGGGCCTGCACCGGCGGGCCCGAGACGTCAACCCGGCCGAGTGCGGACCTGAGGAGATCTGCCGCATCCTGACCAGCACCGGGTGAGCCCTCGGCCGATAGCGCTCAGCGTGGCAGGATCGAAGCCGTGCACGACGAGCAGCACTACACCGCCGACAGCCGGGCGGGCGGGCGCGGGCGCCTGTTCGTCCCGGTGCCGTTCGACCCGGACCAGGTGTGGGCGCCCAAGCCGGTCCATCATGTGACGGGCACGCTGAACGGCAGGGGCATCCGCGCGGTGATCGTCGAGCACGAGGGGCAACGCGGGTTCCTGCTCGGCCCGGCCTGGCTGCGCTGCGGCCCGGAACCGGGCACGCGGGTGAATGTGGCGCTCACCCCGGAAGGGCCGCAGCGGGCCGATCTCGCCGAGGACCTCGCCGCCGCGCTGGAGGCCAGCCCGGCGGCGGGCGCCTTCTTCGACGCGCTCGCCCAGTTCTACCGGCGGGCCTACCTGCGCTGGATCGACGCCACCAAAAACCGTCCCGAGGTACGGGCGCAACGGATCGCCGAAGTGGTTCGCCTGCTGGAGGCGGGCATCAAGCAGCGCCCAGGAACCTGAACGCCGCCAGACGATCCGGCCTCACCTCCCCCTGCCAGCCGCGTGAACCGGCCGCCTGAACCGGGGGTCAGACGTTCTCCTGAGCGGCGTCGGGGGCGCCATCGTGGAAGGGCCGCAACCCGGCGGCCACATCAGCGCGCAAGAAGGCGTAGCGGCCCAGGAAATTAATGTGGTCGTACTGGATCGGCGACAACCGCGCGCACATCTCCTCGGTGACCGGGAATCCCTGCTCGCGCAGGTGCTTGACGGCGGCGTCCAGATACAGGCTGTTCCACCAGATGACGGCGTTCAAAGCCAGACCCAGACTGCCCAGCTGATCCTCCAGGCCCTCGCGGTAGCGCTGGCGCAGCTGGCCCCGGTTGCCGAAGGCGATCTTCCGGGCCAGGCGGTGCCGGGCCTCCTGCACGTTCAACTGGGTGCCGATCATCCGCCGGTAGCCTTCGTCGGCGATGTACTGCAGCAGGTGCAGCGTCTTGGAGATGCGGCCGTAGTGGGCGAACGCCTCGCCCAGGCCGGTGGTGCGGCCATCGGCCGACAGCATCCGGATCAGGTCGTAGGCGCGCACCGTGCCCATCGTCAGGGAGCCGGCCACCCGCAGCATGTCGCCCCAGTGCGCGCGGATCTTGTCCAGCCGGATGGTGTGGCGGGACATGTGCTCCAGCGGCCCGTAGACGGCGCGGGTGTTGGTCCGCCACAGCCGGGTGTCGGCCAGGTCGGCGATGCGCGGGGAGAACTGGTAGCCGCAGATCGCGAACAGGCCCGAGACGATGTCGGAGTAGCTGGCGGTGTCGGTGACCACGGTCTCGGGCTTGGGGCCGCCGTCGAGGTTGAAGATGGCGTCCAGGATGAACAGTGAGTCGCGCAGGGTGCCGGGCACCACCAGCCCGCCGATGCCCATCACCTGGTCGTTGACCACGTTCAGCCAGGTCGCGCCGCGCTGCCTCGCGAAATAGACGGGGTTGTGGCCGGTGTGCAGGTTCTGCACCGGCACCACGAAGCGCAGCCCGTCGGCCGAGGCGATGTGCCCGCCGCCCCAGCACTTGACGATGTCGAGGTCGGCCTGGGCGGCGATCAGGCGGGCGTTGGCCGCCGCGATCGTCTCGCCGCGCAGGTAGCCCTGGTCGACCTGCAGCAGCCGGGCCCGGCTCAGCGCGGGCACGTTCGGTTTCTCGGCACCAGGCCGACGTTGCACGCCTCGGCCACGATCAGCGCGGCCAGGCTGACCCCGAAGTCCTCCATAGGGGAGTCGGCGCCGGAGATGTGGGTGAAGTCGGCGGGCAGGCCGGTGCGGTCGAACACCTCCAGCAGCAGCTCGGGGAAGTCCAGCCGGGGCAGCATGTCGTCCAGCAGCGCGCGCAGCTCCTTCATCAGTGGCGGCTCCTCAGCCGCACCGAGCTTGTCCAGCTGCAGCCGGCCGCCGACGAACTGCACCGCGGTGTTGGCGCCGAGCCCGGCCAGCACCCGGGCATAGGCGCCCTCCAGCGCGCCGGCGAGCTCGGCCAGATGCCCAGCGGGTTCGATCTCCAGCTCCAGCGAGGTGAGGATGCGCGGCCGCGCCTGCTGCCACGCATCCCCGTCCAGCAGCCGGGCCCGCGGGTCGCTCCACCGCTCCGACCCGTCGGCGAACACATCGCGCCGCCGCAGCGCCTGGTGCAGGTGCATGATCGCGCACAGCACGAACGCGGCCTTGTCGATCTGCCCGTCGGGCAGGTCCGGGTTGCGGTAGACCAGCGGCCGCCACGACCCGATGATCAGCTGCTCGTGCGCGGTGATGTCGCCGGGTGCGTACCGGCGCCGGTTCTTGGCCATCGCCGCGGCGGTGCGCACCATCGCCAGCACCGCGCTGCCGGCCTCGACCGCGCGGAAGCGGATCACCTCCAGCAGCAGCTCGATGAAGCCCTGCACCGTGCGGTAGCGCTTGACCAGCTCGGCCCGCCACTGCGCGGCCGCGTCATCGTCGGTGGCAGGCACGAAGGCCGCGACCGTCTCCACCGCCGAGGCCAGCTTCTCCCGCGGCACCACCTCCTCGATCGCTTTCCACACCTCCACCAGCGACACCAGCCGATCCTCGGTCGCCTCCGGCGCCGACATCAGCACCTCCACCGCCGAGGCCATCGTGCGCGCCGCCTTGCGCAGCTTCGGGAACGTGCGCAGTTGCTCGGCCTTGCCCGCCCGCTCGGCCCGGGCCAGCAGATTGGAGGTGATCAGCAGGTCCAGCACGTCCAGGGCGTCATCGACCGAGGATGTCTCCAGGTGCCGCACGGTGGCCAGCAGCGTGGCCGCCTGCCGATCGCTTTCCAGATCCCGCAGCGTCGGCGCCTTGGAGGCCAGCCCGTAGCGGGCCAGCGCGGACAGCTTCACGGCCAGCACCGGCTCCACCCGTACCGCCCCGGCGCCCAGACCGCCGATCTCGGCCACCCGATGCAGCTCCGCCACCATCACCCGGCCCGAGGCCCGCGTCGGCATGGTACGCAGCCGCTCCAGCTCCGAGACCCGCCGATCGGCAGGCACCCGCAGCAGATCGGCCAGCCGCGCCCGCAACTGCGGGCCGGCGCGCTCGGCCAGCGTGCGATACAACCGGGCGTGCTCGGCCCGGCGCACCTCGCTGATCAGCCGCGTCAGCGTCGTGATCCCGGCGGGCAGCAGGATGCCCTCGCGCAGCATGTGCACCACGGCGCGGTCGAACAACGCTCGCGGCCCCTCGATCGTCGACCACACCCGGGCGGCCAGGTAATCCCGGACCTCCTGCTCGCGTTTGGAGAACTCCGACAGCTCCAGCAGGTCCCGGATCTCCCAGGCGTGCTCGTAGGCGGTCTTCGGCCGAATCAGGTACTCCGGCGCGCACGCCGGGTCGATATCGAGCTGTTCGGCGACGAACTCCAGCACCTCCTCCGGCACGTCCAGGGGGTCTTCGGCCAGGAAGGTGCCGAGCATCCGCACGGTGCCCCACTGCACCGCCCATCCCAGCTTCGTCGCCGGGCGGCGCTTGCCCGACAGCGCCTGCAGCGCCTTGGCGTCCAGCCGGAAGAACTGCTCGAGTTCGGCCACCGACACCTCAGGCCGGAACCGGCGATAGCGGGCTACTTGCTCATCTGAGAGGAAATCCACAGGCATGAGCAGGCACGTTAGGGGGCCCGACCAGGGCAAACAGCCGTCGTCACCGAATCGTCGTCAAGATCGTCTCTCTAGCGCCAAAACCCGGTCCGATCCTCCCCGGAGGCCTACCTGCGCCAGTTCACCCCGAACGTGCTGGCCGCGATCGACTTCCAGGGCGGGCCGGGCACCGGCGAGCTGATGGAGGCGGTGGCCCTCTTGAAGGAGATGAACCGGCTCGGCGGCCGGAAGGTGCCCGCGGGGGCGCCGACCGGCTTCGTGCCCGCCAAGTACGCCGACTACCTGGCCAAGGCCCGCAAGTCGGGGGAGGACACCGCCTACCGGCACTTCTGGGAGCTGTGCGTGATCTTGTCCCTGCGGGACGGGCTGCGCAGCGGGGACGTGTTCGTGCCCGGCTCGCGCCGCTACGCCGACCCGGCCACCTACCTGTACACGCCCGAGCAGTGGGCGCCCCGGCGCGCCGAGTACTGCCGCCTGGTGGGCAAGCCGTCGAACGCGGCCCAGGCGCTGGAGCAGGGCAAGGAGGAACTGCACGAGGCTCTGCAGGAGCTGGAGAAGACGCTGGCCCAGGCGCTGCCAGATGACACCGGCATGGTCCGGCTGGATGAGGACGAGCATCTGGTGGTGCCGCCGCTGTC
Source organism: Nonomuraea sp. NPDC051941 (assembly GCF_044593615.1). Classification (NCBI taxonomy): domain Bacteria; kingdom Bacillati; phylum Actinomycetota; class Actinomycetes; order Streptosporangiales; family Streptosporangiaceae; genus Nonomuraea; species Nonomuraea sp. NPDC051941. Next base: position 4,270 of record NZ_JBIUCF010000059.1, on the reverse strand, counting down.
GGCCGAGGACGTGCCCGCTGAGGCCAAGGCGCTGAAGGACGAGCTGGCCGCGATGCTGCCGTTCGCGCCGATCGCCTCGCTGCTGATCGAGCTGGACGCGCGCACGCACTTCCTGGACTGCTTCACCCACGCCGGCGGGCGCAAGCTCAGCACGTCCGTGGAGACCAAGCGCAACATCTTGGCCGTGCTCATCGCGATGTCCACGAACCTGGGCCTGGCCCGGATGTCGGAGGCGTGCGGGGTGTCCTACGACGTGCTGGCCTGGACGATGGAGTGGTACGTGCGGGAGGAGACGCTGCGCGAGGCCAACACGGTCATCGTCGACCACCACTACGGCCTGGAGCTGGCCAAGGTGTTCGGCGGCGGCACCATGAGCTCCTCCGACGGCCAGCGCTTCCCTGTCCGGGGCAAGACCGTGACCGGCCGGAACATGGTCATTCACGGCGGTCAGGTGCTGTCCACCTACACCCATGTCTCCGATCAGTGGTCGACGTACGGCACGAAGATCATCGTGCCGACGGCGCGGGAGGCGCACTTCGTCCTGGACGACTTCCTGGGCAACGCGACCGACCTTCCGATCGCCGAGCATGCGACCGATACTCACGGCGCCACGTTGATCAACTTTGCGTTGTTCGACCTGGTCGGCAAGGCGCTGACCCCGCGGCTGCGGGATCTGACCCGAGTCACCCTGGTGCGTGACGAGACCCCGACCGAGATCACCAAGCGTTACCCGCACGCCGGGCCGCTGCTGGGCGCGCGCTGGAACGAGGACCTGGTGGCCGGCTGCTGGCCGGACCTGCTGCGGATGGCCGGGTCGCTGAAGTACGGCCAGGCCACCGCTTCGCTGATCGTCGGCAAGTGGTCGGCCGCCTCGCGGCAGAACACCCTGGCCGCCGCGCTGAAGGAGTGGGGCATGCTCAGAAGGACCGTGCACCTGGCCAAGTACCTGTCGGACCCGGCTTCAGGAGGAAGATCTCGCGGCAGCTGAACAAGGGGGAGAGCCTGCACGCGCTGCGCCGCGACCTGCACTACGCACAGCAGGGCACGATCACTCGGCCGCATCTGGAGCAGCAGACGGAGCAGGCGTGGTGTCTGACGCTGCTGACCAATTCGGTGGTCGCGTGGACGACCGAATATTATTCTCGGGCGGTGCTGGAGCTGCGTTCGCAGGGCCGGGATGTGCCCGATGAGATCTTGTAGAAGTCGGGTGGGAGGTGCACGGGCACATTGCCGTGGCCAGCGGCTGGCGGCCACGTGATCCAGTCGCCTTCCACTCTCACGTCACGCCACGGGCGGAGGAGTGGCGAAGGAATGGGCGTCCCGGGCCAAAGCGTGGGACGAAATCGTGCATCAATGTATGACGCCATAGGTGGGAGTCTAGAAATGATGGCAGTGGGCCGGAAACACACAATTTCGTCCCACGGCGCGGTGCGCCCCGAGTGCGGTGCGCGCCGGGGCGCTGCCTGGCGGATTGGCTGCGACCGTACTGGGCGCGATCGCGTTGCCGAACGAAAGAGCGTCCGCACGGCTCGTGGATAGTCGCGGACACGACGATCATGGCGGAGCCGCAGCGCCGGCGTCAGCAGCCGCAGCGAACACGCGAAGCCGAGCCGGATCTGTGATCGTGATATGCCGGGGCAGCCCGGAGTAGCGGGTCAGTTCCATACTGCGTAGGTCAGCGAGAGCACGAACCACGGTCTTGCGTGAGTCACCGATCCAGCTCCCCAAGTCCTGCTGGGAGAGGGAAGCGCCGCTTGTTGGGACACTGATGGTGCCATCGCGATGGCGGATCGGGTCATTTTCTGGCCGACAGAGCTCCACGAGAAGCCCGGCCAGTCTCTGCGCAGCGGTGGGGTAGTCGCGGATCGTGCGCAGCCGATCGGCCTCCTCCAGTCGCCACTGCTGCAAGCGAAGCAGGGCAGTGGAGGCGTTGGAGGCCCGACGCAAGAAGTCGGCGAAGCTACGAGTGGACAGAGTCATCGCATGCAGCTCGTGGCACGTGATCGTCACCGTCTCGGTCGGCACCGTCCCAGTTAACGCAGCCGAGACACCGATGAGCTCACCAGGCCCGTACAGCCGCAGCAGTACGGGACGGTCGGCCTTGATCGTGGCGCCTTTGGCCCACCCGGAGCGAATGACGGTCACCTGGCTGGTGGCAGTCCCCTCGGCGACGATGACCGTGTCCTTGTCATAACGGCTCACCGAACTACGAGCGCGTAGCGTGCTTTGCTCTTGCGGGGTGAGCATGCCCCAGAAATTCCGGAAGTGCACTGGGTGATCTGCAAGCGGGGTGGCCACTTTCTCACCACCCGTACAAGGCGAGCAGTACGGCAGGCAGGGAAGCCATCAGTGTCGCCGCCGCCGTGAGGACCCGTGCCCGGGTACTGGCGGGGGTGGTTCGCACGATGTAGATGGCCAGCCCGATAAAAGCGAGGGTGACCAGTGCGCCGACGAGAAGGGACAGCGGACGATCAGGAGGCACGACGCTACTCCAGGGTCGATCTTCGGCTTGGGATATGGACTTTCTGACCAGCAGTCGGCAGAACGCGGGTCTGGATAAACGTCTGGAAGACCAGGCACGCGCGGACGACAGCTAGCGATGACCTGAACGGTATGCCTGCACCTTGAAGTGCGGAAGGGAGGGCTCTGGGGGCGAGAATGTGAGAAGCCCCGGTGCTTCCAGACACCGAGGCTTTCTCACCTGGTCAGCGCCACATCCCAAGCCTTGAAATCAACGCTGTCCCTGTCTCTTAGTATCTCAAAGACGGTGCGAACTCTCGGGTCAGGTGACCCAAGAAGTGCATGCGGATGCATTTCCTATTCTTCGTTGTTCGGCTTCCCCGACGAGACATCGGTGCTGACCGGGGCCACGCATTGAGCGCGTTTCGGCGGCAAAGGCGCAGAGCCCGCGCTACCGGGTCATCCTGACCGTGTATGAGATGAAGGGCTGGGCCGCGACACGGCTGCGCTCACGGCTGCGCTCACGCGCTGGCCGACCATCTGACCGCGCACGGCCGGGTGCTGGAGATTGCTCGCCCGGCCGCTGGCCGGCATCTACGACCCGGGGCCGGGGTCGGATGCTGCACGCCGCAGGTGTCAACGGGCCCTGAGCGAGAACCGCCAGGCTGATGCCCCCGCCCTAGATTTTCCCCAGGTCCGCAGGCCGAGGGTTGGCCAGGTGGAAGGCCTTCATCTCGATCTCACGCCACGCGCCTTCCCACTGACTGACGTCGGCTTCGCAAGCGCGGACGATCGCGCGCACGATGCGCAACGAGGGCAGGCGCTCCAGGTTCGGGCTCAGCGCGTCATACAGCGTGCTGGCAGGGATGTCGGCGCCGCCTCGTTTCGTGATCTCCCAGGCCGACAGGTTGCCGGCCCATGCGCGAAGGGCGCGTAGCTGGTAGCGGAACTGCTGGGGTGTTTTCGCCTCCCAAGGGTTAGGGGATGGAGGGCCGGCCGGTCGCCTTTCAGGCCCGGCCTGCGCAGGCCGGGCGTACCCGACGTCGGTGTCGGGGTGCTGCGTTCGGTCTCGATTGGACGCCTCGCGAGTCTGGGCATCGGCGGCGCGGGCCAGTTCCCAGTGGGCATGGATGAGCCTCTGGTCGTCCTCACTGCCCCCGCACGCCTGGACGTACGCGGAGGCCACCTGCCAGGTAGGGCAGCGGTGCCCGGCCGCGGCGTCGGCGAGGACCGAGACCGAACGGTGTACGAGTTGCCCCATCGCGCGATAGGGCGGAGAGCCCGCGCGCTCACGCACCGTGCGCAGCGCGCGGGCCAGGTCCGCGACGGGGCCATCCCAAGTGATCGGCTTTTCAGGCCGTGCCATCTCGACGTTTCCCTGCGGTGTGATCGCGCGAGATCAGCGGCCGTTCAGGGGCGGCAACGGCCGGTCGCCGCCAGCTGCGGACAGGGCGGCCAGCGCCACGCCGAGAGCCAGCACGGGGTCAACCCCCAGCGCTACCAAAGCGACCACGAAGACGAGCACCACGACCCACACGAGGCCCCGGACGGCGACGATCGGGGGCAAGGGCCAAGACGGCAGGGCGAAGCCGGGTACGCCGGGAAGGCGGACGGCGATAGGAAACATGACAACTCCAGTTTCGAAGGTCCGGGCGAGCTCCAACAGATCGCGCCGCCCCTACTGGAAGCCCCGGCGGGTTGCCCTCCGCCGAGACGGCCCTCCGCGCGGGTCCGTGCGACCAGACGCAAAGTAGCTGAGAGTGACCTGGAGTTCCTGGGCGGCTTGACATGAAAGCACTTACCAGGCAGG
>NZ_JBIUCF010000058.1:0-89975 GCF_044593615.1 Nonomuraea sp. NPDC051941 | reverse complement strand
TCGTGCCCACCGTTGGCCTGAACGAGCTGCTCGACGATGGGACTCATCGTGGCCACATAGGGGATGTTGTCCACAATGGCGGACAGCACGGCCGAAACGCCAAGCAACCCCATGGTGGCCAGCCCCATCTGTCCGCTGGTCGCCGCGACGGCCCCTTGCGACAGCTCGCCGATCACGCCGGTCTCCACCAGCGCGCCGACCATGACGAACAGGCCCGCGAAGAACACCAGCGTGGGCCACTCGACCTCGCCGATGGCCTCTTCGGTGGTCACCTTGGTCGCGGCCACCAGCACGCCCGCCCCCAGCAGCGCGACCACCGACGGCTCGTAGTGCAGCACCGGGTGCAACACGAACGCGGCCATCACCAACGCCAGCACGGCCAGCGACTGCCACAGCAACCGCCGGTCGGCGATCGCCTCCCGCTCGTCCAGCGCCATGATCGACGCAGCGCGCTCCGGGTCGTAACGCATCGAGCGGCCGAACATCAGCCAGCACAACCCCACGAACACCGCCATCAACACGATCACCATCGGCGCCATGTGCACGAGGAAGTCGTTGAAGCTCAGGCCCCCGCGGCTGGCGATGATGATGTTCGGCGGGTCACCGACCAGGGTGGCCGCGCCACCGATATTGGAGGCCATCGCCTCGGCGATCAGGAACGGCGCCACGTTGACGGCGAGCCGTTCGCACACCAGGAACGTCACCGGCGCGATCAGCAGCACCGTGGTCACGTTGTCCAGCAGCGCCGAGGCCACCGCGGTGATCAGCACCAGCAGCACCATCAGCCGGAACGGCCGGCCCCGGGCCCGCTTGGCGGCCCAGATGGCCAAGTACTCGAAAACGCCGGTCTGCTTCAGCACGCCGACGATGACCATCATGCCCAGCAGCAGGAAGATGACGTTCCGTTCTTCTCCCGGCATGCCGGGAGAAGAACGCCGCCTCGCCGTTGGTGGCGTGGATGGCCAGCATGATCCCGGCCCCGCCGAGCGCCGCCGCGACCCGGTGGACCTTCTCGGTGGCGATCAGCGCATAAGCGGCCAGGAAGACCGCCACGCTCACCCACGACAGCACGCTCATACCGCGAGCACCCGGTCCAGCAGGGCCTGCAGTGTCACCGCCCCTATCAGTCGCTGATCGTTGTCGACCACGGCGACCAGCGGGCTGTGGGTACGTGCCATGAGTGCGGCCAGCTCCAGCACGGTCGCCTCGGGGTCGGTGACCGGCAGTTCGCGGGGCTGCCGTGGCAGTGCCTCGCGTACGGTGCGGCCGTCCAGCGCTTGGAGCAAGGCATCCGCGTGTGCCTCGTCCACAACCCGGGCGAGCGCCGGGTCGTCCTGGCAGTAGCCGGGCACGGCCAGGCGCATCACCTGTGTACCGGGCAGGATCGTCACCGGCGCCCCGTCGTTGTCGACCACGATGAGCCCCGGCAGATCCTGGTCGGCCAGCATCCGAGCAGCGTCGACGACGGAGGTGTCGAGAGCGACGCTGGGGAAGTCGGCAAGCAGGTCTCGGGCGCGCACCGGCACATCCTTTACTCAACAGGGACAGAACGTGCCGACCAGACTTCCCGGCTCACCTGTAGACAACGTATCAAGGCCTGTCAAGATCGCCGAGAGCGGGATCGGCAGCTCTCCATCGGCTCTCGGTGATGTGCGTGCTGGCGTCGGCGTCAAGAATCCGTCTATCCGCTTGACATCGTCGCTGCTAGGGTGAGCGGCGGTGCGCCGGGAAGTCTGGTCGGCAAGATCGTCTAGTGGATCCGACCGGAGGCGTACACACAGTGACTTCTTCTTCGCGGTGCCACTGATGGGCACTCTGTTAACCGCGTTCGCGGGCGTACTCCTGCTGGCCGTGCTGCTGTCCAGCCTGGCCCACCGCACCATCCTCTCCACGGCCGCGCTCTTCCTGGTCGCAGGGTTCGTCCTCGGCGACGGAGTGTTGGGCGTGGTCTCGCTCGAACCGGGCGACGAGCTGGTGGCCACGCTGGCCGAGCTGGCGCTGTTCACCGTGCTGTTCACCGACGGCATGCGGGTGGGCTGGCCGCAACTGCGCAGCGCCTGGAGGCTACCGGGGCGAGCGCTGGGCTGGGGACTGCCGCTCACCCTGGCCATCACCGCCGTGGGCGCGCACTACCTGATCGGGCTGGGCTGGATCGAATCCCTGCTGATCGGCGCGATCCTGGCACCCACCGACCCCGTCTTCGCCGCCGCGCTGGTCGGCAACGAGAAGGTGCCGCCCCGGCTACGGCAACTGCTCAACGTCGAGTCCGGCGTCAACGACGGGCTCGCGTTGCCCTTCGTCATCGTCTTCCTGGCCATCGCCTCCGGCGCGCAGGACTTGCACCTGCGCGCACTCGCCCTGGAGCTCGGCCTGGGCGTGCTCATCGGAGTCGCCATCCCCTGGGCGGCGATCAAGCTGGAGCAGACGCGCTGGTTCTCCGCCTCCACCCAGTATGAGCCGCTCAACGCCCTGGCCATCGGCCTGCTCGTGCTCGCCGTCGGCAAGGCCACACACGGCAACCTGTTCCTGGCCGCCTTCTCCGCCGGCATCACCGTGGCCACCTTCGGACAGCGGCAGCGCGAGTCGTTCGAGCACTTCGGCGAGCTCATCGCCGAAGTTTTCAAGCTGGCCGCGCTGCTGGTGTTCGGCGCGCTCATCACCCCCGCGCTGCTCGGCTCGGTCGGTTGGCAGGGCTGGCTGTTCGCGATCGGCGCGCTGGTGCTCGCGCGCCCCATCGCCATCTGGCTGTCCTTTCTGCGCTCCGGGCTGTCGGTGCGCGAACAGGCGGCGGTGGCCTGGTTCGGCCCTAAGGGTTTTGCCTCCGTCGTCTACGGCCTGCTCGTACTCGCCTCCGGCATCACTGCAGCACAAGGCGTTTTCCAAATTGTGGCCGTCACTATCGTGCTCTCGATCCTGCTGCACTCCTCCACCGACATCGTGGTCGCTCGCACCTTTGACGATGAGCGCGAGGTCCCAGCCTGGTACGGCGGCGTCACTCGCCGCCTGCGCAGACCGGCAGGCGGCCCGGATTGAAGCACGCCTTCTTCGTGGGCGGGTTCCGCCCTCCAGCGCAGCTCATCGTGCTCACCTTCCCCATGATCATCCCGCTCCGCGGCGTTCATCCCCGTCGAGACGCCGACCGGCCAGGCAACCACCCCCTGCGGAAGAAGCACTCCGTCTGATGCATGGACGCACTTCCGCCTCTGCCGTCCGACGCCTGTGGACCCGGCGCCACGTCGTAGCGGCCATCTCCCTCGTAACCGGGTGTTCCGCCGGCGCGCTGGCCGCCGGAGCGTTAGTCACGGTCCTGAACGGCTACCGGGCTACTCACCGGTACGTCGCCGCAGAAGTGATCGAGGAAGCATCCATCGTCGCCAACGTGACGTGGCAAGGTGAGAGCCGGGTACGGCACAGCGCGTGGGTGCGCCAACCGCTGGACCACATCTCCAGCGATCGCGCCCGAATCTGGGTCGACCGCGAAGGACGCCCGGCCCCGCGCCCGCCCGGCCCCACGGAGATCACTTTCGGGTTTCTGCTGTCTGGGCTTCTCGCGGGATGGCCGGCATGGCTGACGCTGTCGAGACTTCGCCTGCTGCGGCACTGGTGGGTGGCCAAGAAAGCGGTCAGGAAGTTGGACGAGCAATGGCGCGACCTGATCGATGAACATCGATCACCGCCCGATGCGCCTCTGTAAGTCCAGCCAGGAACCCGCCGCACTTGATCCAGTCGGGCCAGGACGCGCCCAGTTCACCGACCGAGCGCTGGAACGCCTTCGAGCAGGGCCGGTTAGCACATCGGTGCCGACGGTCGCTCGGGCATGGCCCAGACCAAGCGGGATGCCACCGGATAGGCGTCAGACACTCGGTCCGCCCGTAAGCCGCTCATGTGAGCAGCGGCAACGCCAGAAAATACGCCACCACCAGCAGGGCTGACGGGCCTCGGCTGAGCGGTATGCCACGGGCGAGCAGGGCCCAGATGAACCCGATGATGCCCACCATCGCCACGATGACGGTCGAGGCCATGGTGGGCGCGCCAGCGGTGACAAGCGCGACGATGGCGCCGCCCGCGAGACTGTTACACAGATTGCCGCCGAGCAAGGCGCCAACAAGGAGATCACCGTAACCGTGACGTTGAGCCCGGATCGCGGTGATCAAGATGGGAAGCGCAGCAGCGAACGCCACCAGCGTGAACCCGACCAGATCCGGCGAGGCGCCCGCCCGTGCGGTCACTTCGGAGGTGTTGATCACCAGGAGCTGCGCACCCACCAGCACCCCAGCCAGGCCGACAAGCGTCCGCGGCACCTCTGTTCTCAGGCGCGGCAGCTCGGCCGTCTTCAGGTAACCCGCGCTCTGCGCCGCCACCATGTCGTGCGGAGCCGCCCGGGCCAAGAGCACCAGCAGCACCACCGCGCTGATCAGCGCCACGGCCAGCGTGACGGCTGCCCCCCAGCTGAGCCCCTCCAGCAACGTGATCGCGAATATCGTGACCGCAGCCACCGACAGCAGCGCTTCACGCTGCAGCAGCAAGGACCGGATCATCAGCGGCGCCGTGAGCCCGCCGACGCCGAGGACCGCGGTCAGGTTGAGGATGTTCCAACCAACCAAACTGGCCGTCGCCAGCTCTTCATGTCCTCCGAGGCCGGCTGTAGCGGCCACGACAATCTCTGGGACGCTGGCGACCAACCCCATGACCACCACGCCCACCATGACCGGCTGCAGGCCGAGCCGACCGGCCAACCGGCCCAACCCCACCATCAGGTGATCCCCCGCGAAGGCGAGGATGACCAGCCCGAGCACGATAAGGGCGATAGGCAACAGCATCGACGTCCTCTCGGCAGGTCACCTCACTCCAATGGGCCACGCTGACCGGCGCGGCAACACCTCGACGCTATAACAGCAAGAGATCAATCACACACTCAAAGTGACTGTCGTTTGCTGGATGAGAGCTTCCGCTCTGATGGGCTCATCGTGGGAGGATCACTCCATCGTTCTCTCAACGCCATCGGGTCGCAGGCACCAACGGTCGCTGCCACACGTTCCTCGCCACCAGGCCCGTACGGCGTCGGGCGAGAAGCGACCGCTGCGTACCGTTCCAATCCGGCTCAGTGGCGCGTGGTCGGCGACGGCAGGCGTGGTGGTTGCCATCGCCAGGTGGCGTTGCCGTCGGCTGTGATGCCCTTGCGCCATAGCGATGCGGGCATCAGCCGGATCATCGTGACCATCGCCCGGTACGCGGTCGTGGAGGTCGTGCGGCCCCCGTCGGCGCGGGCGCCCCGGGCGGTGGCCTGGGTGCGCGGGCGGCGCTCGGCGTCGTAGCGGTGCAGCGCCGTCTCGATCGCGGGCTCGCCTGCGAGGGCGGCGGCGAGCACGACGGAGTCTTCGAGGGATTGCCCGGCGCCCTGGCCGCGATCTGGGCTCATCGCGTGCGCGGCGTCGCCGAGCAGCGCAGCCCGGCCATGGACGTAGGTGGGCAGCGGGTCCAGGTCACAGATGTCGATATGGATCACTGCCTCGTCCGGGGTGGCCGCGATCAGCGCCGGGATCGGCTGATGCCAGGTGGCGACTCGGCGGGCCGCCTCGGTCTTCTCCGCCTCGTAGTGGATGCCCGGCTGATCGGCGGTGGTGACGTAGGCCCAGTAGACGCGGCCGCGGCTGAGCGGGTGGATCAGGAAGTAGCCACCGGGGCCCATGGTGACGCTGCCGGACAGCCCTTCAGCATCGGCATCGGCGTCCGCGACGCCCAGCCACGCGGTTCGGCCCAGGAAGCGCGGCGGTGGCGCGTCCGGCCACAGCAGTCGGCGCACCGTGCTGCGGATGCCGTCCGCGCCGATCACCAGGTCAGCGGTGGCCTCGCCGCCGCTCCAGGCGACCGTCACCGTCTGTTGGTCGTGCCGGATGCCGGTGACCTCCGCACTGGTGCGCACCCATCCGGCGGGTACTGCCTCCAGCAGCACTCGGTGCAGGTCCGCGCGGTGGAAGGCGATTAATGGCGTCGGGTCGCCGGGGCGGGCGCGTTGCAGGTAGCGGCCGTCCGGCAGACGCAGGTTGCCTGCGGAATAGGTGGGCACCCCGGCCGCCCGGGCCTGCTCACCGACGCCGAGCTCATCGAGGGCGCGCATGGCGTTCGGCGCCTGGGACATGCCGGCGCCGATTTCGCGCAGTTCGGCCGCTCGTTCCAGCACGACGGCCTGCCAGCCGATCCGATGCAGGGCTACGGCGGTGGCCAGCCCGCCGATGCCGCCGCCGACCACGATCGCCCGTCTGGTCACGATGTCTCCTCCTCCTCGAGGCCGGGGTTGCCGTCGGGGTGCAGGGGCGGCGCGTTGTCGAACACTTTGGCCATCCATTCGAAGGTGGTGTGCGCCTGGCGGATGCGTGTGGCCCGCTCATCGCTGGGGCCGACCAGGTCGAGGCCGTCTCGGGTGATGTCGAGGAAGGAAGTGATGCTGGCGATCTGCTGGCGGGCCACCACCATCCAGGCGTCGTCAGCCATCCGGTAGTAGACGGTCCGCTCGCCCGGCCGGGTGCGCCACGTCAAGAAGCCCATGCTGGTCAGCAGTCGCAGGTTGGAGGTCAGCGAGGCGCGGCTGGCGCTGATGGCCGCGCTGATCTGCCCGGCGGACTGCTCCGGCGGGTCGCAGACCATCAGCCAGCCCAGCACGCGTCCGGCGATAGGGGGTACCCCGTCGCGTGCTAGGTACATGGCCACCCGCTCCACCCACTCCAGCAACGGTTCCTGGTCGGTCACGCGGTCCGCCTCCTTCTCTTGCAGTTATTTCAGTATGAGCTAAACTCGCTGTATTGATCAAGGATACGCCCCGCACGGGGGCGTACTGGTGGTGAGCCGGGAAGTCTGGTCGGCCCGCGACGTTCGCCGTCGCGGAAGAGGAGGAGGACTTTCCCGATGAACCGCGTTCTTTCCGCGCTGCTCGGCACCGGCATCGCCGCGGGCGTCCTGATGCCGGTGCTGTTGTGGGCCGACGGCGCCACTCGTCCCGGCTACAGTCTCTGGCACCACGGCGCCAGCCAACTCGGTACCGGCGAGCGCGCCTGGCTACAGACGATCAACTTCGTGCTCGGAGGGCTGCTGCTGGCCGCCTTCGCCATTGGAGTGCGCCGCGCTCTGCGCGGTGGGCGTGGTGCGACCTGGGGGCCGGTCCTGCTCGCGGCGGCTGCGGTGGGCCTGGTCGTGGCCGGGCTGGTACCCACCGATCCCGCGCTCGGCTACCCGCCCGGGCAGCCGGCCCAGACCGCCGGCGCGCTCAGCACCAGCGGCCTCATCCACCAGGCGGCCGGCTTCGCCTTGTTCGCCGGGCTGAGCGCGGCGGCATTCGTGCTGGCCCGGCGCTTGGGGCAGCAGGGCCGCGCCTGGGCCGTCTGCTCGCGCCTGTCCGGCGCCCTGATCATCGCCTTCGCCTTCGCCGCCGGTATCGCCTACCGCCTCGACGTCCTGGGCCTGTGGCGTCCGGCCCCCGCGGGCCTGCTTGAACACCTCTCGCTGCTGACCGGCTTTGGCTGGATCGTCGCCGTGGGTGTTCATCTCCTGCGCAGCCACGTCCCCGCAGGCCCGAGCACGCCTCCGGTAGGCGGCCGAGGGCCCGCCCAGGCTGGATGATGCGAGAGCGGGTCCCCGGGGGTCCGCCGGCGGCCTGCAGCCGCGGCGCGGGAGCCACCACCGGCAGGCTCCCGCTCCGCATGCTTTCCGACGGCGCGCAGCCGCAGCCGCTACCGGGCAGTGCCGGCGTGCTTGGCGGCATAGTGCTCGCGCCAGTTGTCGATGAGCGGGATCAACTGCTCGGTCATGTAGGCGTAGAAGTCCTTCATCTCGTGCAGGCGTCGGCCGGCGATGCTGTCCTCACCCGCCGCGTCAATGCCTTCCTGGGCGGCAGCGCCCATGGTGGCCAGCATCGCGTTCTGCTGTGACATCAAGCTGGCCCAAGCGCCTGCGCGGAAACGATAGTGGTCACGGCGGCTGCCGGGAGCGGGCACCCGTTCGATGAGGCCGAGCGGGATCAACTGCTTGACCGCGGTGGACACCGCTCCAGAGCTGATGGACAGCTGCGCGCAGAGGTCGGCGGCGGTCATCGACTCCTGCCGGGTGTAGAGCAGCGCGGTCATCACCCGAGCGGTGGTCTTCTGCATACCGCCCTGCGCCAGGGTCAGCGCCAGCTTCTCGGCGGCCTCGCGCAGCCGCTGGTTGGTGTCCATGAACCAAGCCTATCAAGTGCTTCGAATTCTCTGAGAATTTACAAATCTCTGAAAGTTCTATACGGTCCGAGATGTGGAGATCGCGCTCATGGCGGCCTCCCCGACGTCAAGGAGACCCAGAGTGAAGCCCAAGAACGTGGTAGCCGGCGCCCACGGCATGACCGGCCAGGCATGGAAGAAGCACGCCAACCCGTGGAGCGTCTGGACCCGCTTCGCCGCCATCCCCGCGTTCGAACTGGCCGTCTGGAGCCGCGAGTGGATCGGCTGGTGGTCACTGGCCGGCGTGGCCCTCGTCGCCGCCTGGCTCTGGCTGAACGTGCACCTGTTCAGCCCGGTCGAGCCGACCAACTGGGCCGCGCGCGGCATCTACGGCGAGCAGCTCCACGTCGAAGGCAAGGCTCCGGCGGCGCACCGGGTAGTGCTGCGGCTGCTCATCGTGGCCGGTCTGATCGGCTTCGCCTTGATCGCCTTGGGGCTGATCGCCCTGGAGATCTGGCCGCTCGTGCTCGGCACCACGCTGACCGTGCTCGCCCAGCTATGGCGGATCGACCGCTACGGCCTGCTCTACGAACAGCACCAGAGCCAGACCATGTGACGCTGGGACCGCCGCTGGTCCTCCGGCAGGAACGACCACCAGGCAGGGTGTGTCTTCCCGGGCTCAGTCGCAGAGGATTTCGGTCAGGCGCTTCTCAGCCTGATAATCGCCCGCTACTCCAAGGCTCCGCTGATGTTGACGAAGCAACTCGGCAGTTCGGGAGGCCTCGTCGCGCCTGTTGAGCCGCAATTGCAGGCGAATGATCCGGAAGTATGTTTCCTCGGTATCCGGGTCGAGCTCGCGCGCACGCTCCAGGGCGGACAGCGCCTGTTCGTCGTCCTCTCCTGCCAGAAGCTCTGCCAGCTGAGCGAGAACGTCCGCCTGGGACCGGGTCAGCGGGTACCGCTGGTCCTCGATCCATTCCGCTGTCAGCCCTTCAGCGAGCCCGCCTGTGCATAGCCGAGCGGCATTCGAGAGAGTAGAGAGACGGTCTGCCGGCTCGGAAGCGGTTCTGATCTGCTCGAGCGCTGCCTCGTAATCCCAAAGATCGACGCTGATCAGCTTGGGATCAAGGCGGTAGATTGCCGAATCCTTGGTGGTCGAAGCGCTGATGAACGGAGCACGCTTCGCCTCTGCGCTCTTGTAATCAGTGGCGGTGACCAGCGCGCTCCGGAGGTGGCGAAGGGCATTGTGGATGTCCTTGCCGAGATCGTCGGGCCAAAGCGCGGTGGCAAGCTGATCGCGTGTCACGCCGGTCGGGTGCAGGGCGAGATACGTGAGTGTGTTCAGTTGCAGCCAGCTCAGAGATAGCGGCTCTGATTTGTCGCGAACGTGGACAGTGGGATGCCCAAGGATTCTTAGGCGGACGAGGGCCGGCCCCGGCCAGTCGAGTTGGCCGCTGTCAGTCTCGGATTCTGCTTCACCGTCAACTTGCTCCGGGACTGCGGCGAGCTGCTGTACGTGAGCCGCAGCCTCCTCCGCCGTGATGTGGAACAGTTGCGCTTCCTCGAAAGGGACGGACCCGCGACCTTCAGCGTTATCCACAACATGTGCACAGCTGACTTCGCAGGTGATTCCACCTGGCCAGGGGCCCAGGAACATGGCTCCGACTCCTGCGCTCCGGGCCGATGTCAGGGGTGCCGTTACGTGTTCGTAGACCTCGTCGTCGAGTTCGGTGATGAGAAGCATGGCTGGCAGCGCTTCCCCCGGATCGTTCTCGCGCAGTTCCCCGACACCGGAAGATTCGCGCTCGAGCACCATTCTCCTGCGCATGAAGAACGTCTCCTCGAAATACCGCAGCGCATCCTCATGTGAGGTGGCGAACGATAGCCCCGGCAGTCCCGCAGCGATCCGGTTGAGGTCGGCCTCGGGAAGCGAGAGGAGCTCTTCCGCCAAGGTCGTACAGATGATGATCTCGATGCGGTGGTTGCTCGACTGGCGAAGCAGATCGACGATCAGATACCGAATGACATCTCGTGCTCCTGGGCCGGTGAGGCCTATGCCAGGACCTTCGAGGTCCAGGTGAATCGGAGAGCCGTCTGAGCCCTGTCCTACGTGGACATGTTCGGGGACATCGATGGAGTATTCCTGCCGTAGCAGCTCACCATCAGACGGGATTGGCTCTTCCCGTTCGATGAAGGTCTGGCGGTGGGCACGGCGAAGCTCCCTGACGGCTGCTGGGGGTTCGGGCTCAGGAGTGATGGACACCGGTTCTGCGGATGTGGGTGGGATTCGACGGCGGCGTCGGTGAAGACGGCCGGCGATGAAGGCGGTGCTGATCCCGGCCACGTACGCCAGGGCCACCATCGAGCCTGATGGGAGCTGTATGGCCTCATCCGCTCTACGCTCCGGGGAGGACTGCGCGCTTGACGGCAGGGAAGCCCTGGATGGGGCAGGGCTCGGGGCGGTGGTGTGCGGTCTTTCGGCTGTTGAAGGCGTGAGGGAGACTTTGGGGTGATTAACGGGGAGGCGAAGTTTCCAGCCAGGGTGAACCAGCCCGGGACTCGTGAAGGTCTGTCCGTGCGGTTGTCGTGATTGGGCGTTGAGCTTCCAGATTTTCGGCCATCGTCGAGGCGTCCCGAGCTCTTTGTCGGCGATCTCCCAGAGAGAGTCGCCCTTCTTCACCTGATAGATCCGCTCCTCGTCCGGGGGATCGACGGCGGCCTGTCCGAGGGGATGCAGAGGTGCCATGGAAACCACGGGTGGCGGTGCTGCGGCGTTCCCCACGCCGGGGGCCAGGACAGCCAGCGAAGCAGAGGCCACCAGGTACGCGGCCAGCCGCTGCATCCCACGAAGGCCTGGGAGCCGAGGGACGATGCGTCGGCCCCGTACCCTGGCGATGATCTCGGTGATAACGGAGAAAGAGAACGTGGCCCAGGCGCCCCAGGCGACGACCTCCAGGGCTCCGACGAAAAGAGTGCCGTCGTCTGGCGCGGCCAGCATGTCGGCGATCTGTTTCAGGCTGGGCAAGTGATCGGGAAGTGGGAGCCCCGCGACCCTGTAGAACAGGATAGGAAACCCGATCACCGCTGCGAGCAGAACGGCGGATGCCGCCAGCGCGCGCAAGATGCGGAGTACCATCATCGGTTCGGCCCTTCTACTCCGGCTACGAGATCAGCGTCCGCGTGAGCGGTCATCGATACCGACGACACACCCACGAGAGACAGCAGCCACGTCTTTCTGGTCACGGTGACGGTGACGCGCACGGAGGTCGGACCGGAGATGGCGACACGGCCCCGGTGACCGCTGCTGGACAGGTGCGCTTGGGCGGCGCGCAGCGCTGCCCCTCGGTCGATGACAAGCTGGTCACCGCGATAGGTGGCGGCACGGTCGATCTGCCCTGCTCCAGCCCGGGCAGCCTCCTCGGCGATACCGACGGCCTCCCATCCAGCACGCAGCTTGTTGCCGACGTCGACAACCAGCCCGATGAAGAGCAGAAGCACAGTGATGAAGATGAGGGCGTACGGGGTGATCGAGCCCCGCTCGGGGTCTTGGGCGGCCACCCTTGGCATGCCTCACCTGCCTCTTCCGCGGTAGGGGTCCAATGGGCTTATGGAGGTGGCGTGCCGCTTGAGCTGTCCCGGTAGCCCGGGAAAGGCGAGATCCGCCAGAGGCACGGTGCACGAAACCGTCGCTGACACATCGGCCGGGACGCCGACCGGGCGGCCGAAGCCTTTCGTGTTCACCTCCACTGTGACCGCCGTGCAATTGACGCCTTGACTCATCAGGGATGCGCGGGCGCTGGTTGCGGCGTTGCTACTCGCCGCGCTGGCCGTACGAGCAATGGAAGCCTGGCGGGCGGCATCGCGAGCTGCGGCCTCGACGGCGGCTCCGGCCACCGTGATCCTGCCGACGGCAACACCGAACAGGATGAGCAGCACGATGGCCGTGATGGCGAGGATGGCTTCGACGGTAACGCTGCCCTGCTCGTTCATGTCGTCCGCCGAGGAGTGGTGAAGCGCTCGACGGGTCCGGCGGCTTCCTCGCTGATCTCGATTGAGGGCAGGAAGGGCACCAGGGACAGGGATCGCCCACGTACGGTGATCCGGACAGTGGTAGAGGTGCCGGTGCTGGCCGCGCTGATCGAGGTCAGGAAGCCGCTGGCGGTCCGCTCGGCGTACCGCTTGGCCACGCTCGCACCCGAGCTGTGGGAGGCGCCGTACGCCCGTGCCGCACGGACGCCTTGCTGCGCTGCGGCGAGTGCAACCGACTGGGCGAAGAACAGCAGGCACACCTGCATGCACGCGAGGATGGCGAGCATGACGACGGGCAGGGCGATCACTGCCTCGGCAGTGACGCTGCCACGATCGGCGCGAGAGATGTGCACCTAATCACCTGCACTTAGAGGTTGATCGTGTTCGCCTTATCGATGATCTTGGCGGTCACGATGCCCATGACGGTGATCGCGACCAGGGCCAGCGCGGCGATGATGATCATGGCTTCGGCCGACATGGCACCCTTCTCGGGGTCCTTACGGGCACGTTCGAGGCGGTCCAAGAGGAGGGCTTTCCAGTAGGTGGCAGCCTCGGTCGGAAGGAGCTTGAGCATGGTCGCTTCCTTTCAGCTCATGATGCGGTAGATGGCGGGGAAACAGACGAGCACCAGGAAGCCGAAGATCGACACACCGATCGCGATGGGCATTTCGCCCGTACGGCTGTTGGCTTGGGCGCGGGCGTCGGCCAACGCGGCGGTACGCATGGACTGGGCCTTGGCCAGCAGCGTGGCCATCACTCGGGTTCCTTCGGAGCCGGCGTCTTCAGCGATGTCGGCCAACTCGGTCAGCTGGGATATGCCGACTCGTTCGCCGAGCGTGGCCAGGCCACGCCAGGGCTGTTCGCCGGAGCGCTTGGCCTGCTGAAGTACCTGGGCGATCAGGCCGAACACCCATCCGGTGCAGATGTCCACAGGGGCTTGCAGAGCCTGGGGAGGACCTGCGCCCGCTGCGCGTTCCAGAGCGACCATGTCGAGGTACGTCGCCAGAGCAGCACGGAATTCGCGGCGGCGTTCTTGGGCCTGGCGGCGGGCGCTGACGTCGGGGATCAGGGCGAACAGTACGGCGAGCACCACGCTGGCACCTGCCGGGATAGCCCAAGGCAGAGGGAGTCCCGCAAGCGCGCACAGCAGGCTGAGTGGCACCGGGAACAGCAGCCCGATAAGCAGGAAGCTGACGCGTTGAACGGTGAAGCGGTCCGTGCTTATGCCCAGCAGCGCCAGGTCGTTGCGCGGGATCGGCAATTGGGCCAATCGTCGCCTGAGCCAGTCGCCGCGCGCCGGGGCAGGGCGTCCATCGAGGCGGGCGAGTGCGGCCCGTAGCCGAGGCGGGCCGGGCATCAGCTCGTGCATCACGATCAGCAGGCCGAGGGTGATCAGCGCTCCGGAGGCCATGGCCAGCACGCTCATGGCTTCCTTCCTGGGCCGTTGAGGAAGCGATGGCCGGGGGCGGCGGTCCCGAGCCGGTGCAGCCAGGCCAGCGTGGCAGCGTAGAACAGCATCACGACAGCCAGGACAACCTGACCGAGCGGCGTGCCGTAGGGGGCGACGTATGACTTCTGGAAGATGGCCAGAGCGCTGAAGAGCGCGAGAATGGCGATGATCCACCGCACGGTGGTGCGGTGTTCGGCGCGGGCGGCCTCTACCTCCCTGCGGTCAGAGACGTCCTTGGCCACCAGTTCGGCGAGTTGCTGGAGTACTGAGCTCGCGCCCCTGCCACGGCGGCGGGCGACCAGAATGAGCGCGGCGGCAATACGATCCCCGATGGGGTCGTCCAGTTCGTCGGCGAACAGACGTAGCGCTTCCTCGGTCGGCGTCCGACTGACACGGAGGCGGCGGGCCAGTGCCGCGACCGGAGCGCCGATGGCCGATGGCACGTTGCGGGCTGCACTGTGCTCGAGGGCTTGTTCCAAGGCCCGGCCGGCGACGAGCAGGTCCGCCAGCCGGCGGGTCCACAGCTCCAGGGCTTCCAGCCTGCGGATGCGCTCGGCAGCGGCACGGCCGGTCATCACCTTCGGCAGCGCGAACACCGCTGCCCCCGTCGCGACCGCAGCGACCGGCCAGCGGGTGAGCACATACACCGCGGTGGACACGCCGAGAGACAAGATGATCAGTCGGTAGTGGGCACGCGGCGTCTTCCTCACGTCTGCCCAGCGCGAGGGAGGGCGTACGGGTTGATCGTCGGAGGGGGCACGCAGGGCGGCGATGATGCCCAGCGCGCCACCCAAGATCATGGCGGTGCTGACTCCGCCCAGCAGCGCAGTGGTGTTCATCGTGTCCCCCACCGCGCCGCGAGCGGATCGAGCAGAGCCGGATCGAAGCCGGCAGCTCTGAGCTGGGGCAGGCACTGCGGGGTTATGTCGGGGACGGCGCGGCCGCCTGGGCCAGTGGGTCGGTAGACGTGGTTCCGGCTGGGCAGCTCGCTGTCGGCCGGAGGCAGGACCTCCAGGACCTCGGAGACGAATCGGGTGTTGGTCGTCGGATCCAGGCGCAGGTGGACGACGAGGTCGATGGTTTCTCCGGTGTTGAGGTGGATGACCGCCGGTGGGGTCTGAGCGCCGACGCCGCGCGTCCACAACATGACGATCCGGTTGAAGATCTCCTCCGTGCCGTCGGCGTGGATGGTGCACATGGAGCCGGGATGGCCGGTGTTCATGGCCTCGAACATCGGCACGACCTCATCCGCGCGCACCTCACCCACGATGATCCGCTTGATGTTCTTGCGTAGCGAGTGCGGGATCAGGTCGTTCAGCCCAATGGCTCCGGCGCCCTCGGAGTTGGCCTGGCGTGCCTGGAAGGCGATCACGTTCTGGTGGCGATGGGGGAGCCGGTCGAGGAAGAGCTCGTAGTCCGACTCCAGCGTGGCCAGCCGCTCGGCCGGGTCGACGACTGAGGCCAGCGCGCGCAGCAGCGTCGTCTTGCCCGCCGCGGTGCCACCGGTGATGACGATGTTCAACCGGGCCAGGACGGCGGCGCGCAGGAACGCGTGCAGGCTCCGGTTGATGGTGCCGAGCCGCAGGAGGTCATCCAAGGTGACGTCGACGAGACGATGACAACGGATGCTGGCGCACGGGCGGCGGGTGACCGACATGGTGGCGCTGAGCCGTACCCCCACGCCGTCGTCGCCGTCGCCTGGCCGCAGCGCGGTGTTGAGCAGCGGGCTGGCGGCGGAGAACTCGCGCGGGCTGTAGCTCTTGTGCAGAGCCCACATCTGGATCATCTTGATCAAGTCGTCGTCGCTGCCGGCGACGGTGGGCCCGCGCTTGCAGGTTCCGTTGTGGTAGGTGATCCACACCTGGTCGCATCCGTTGAGGTCGATGCTCTCGACTCGAGGATCTTCCAGGTATGGCGTCAGTACCCCCAGCTCGAAGCGCTCATCGATCACGGCGTCGACGAGACGGCGTTGCATGGCGAAGCTGACCGGACTACCCGCGGCGACCTGGTCCTGCGCCCAGCGCTGGACCCTCGCCTGGATGACCTGCCGTGCCTCTTCCCGGTCCTCGGTGTCCTTGAGGTCGTCCGAGACCGCAGCCGTGATGGCAAGTACAGCGTTGCGAAACTCCCGGCCGTTGTCCTGCGGTGGCTGCATCTGAGGGGCGACGGTTGCCGCCGACGGCGGCCATGAGCTGGTCATAGGGCCACCACGTCCTTGGCCCTCATGACAGAGCCGAGTTGTCGAGTGCTGCGTATCAGCGCGGATCGGTGAAACGACTTCTTGGCGCGGTTGCCATCAGAGAGCACGGCGGCAGACTTCGGATCGTGGGGTATCCACGCCAGAACGGGCAGGTCGAACAGCGCTTTGCTGACCTCTTTGAATGTGTACGGGCCGCTGCCGACCACGCATAGTCCGGCCGCTACATCGCTCCCGACCTGACGCCCCAGCGCATCCAGACGAGGGCGAGCCTGGGAGACGTGTCGCAGCGTCGGGCGCACCAGCATGACCACTCGATCACACGCCGCGATCAGGCTTATCGGGGTGTCGTATCGGCCGACCTGCCCCACGTCGACCACCACGTCCACCGTACCCTGTGCTGCTTTGAGAACCCCTGCGATGGTGTCCCACGCGCCGTCGAGCTGCACCAGATGCCGAGGATCCCGGAGACCGGGAAGCAGCAGCCAGTTCCGCGCGGTCTGATCGAGCGCAATGACGTACCGCCACAAGATTGCCGGGTCGGGGTCATGCGCGGCCGCGAGCGCCAGCTCCAGCAAGCCACCCTCGTGGTTCTCCATGCTCCCCGCCAGGAATCCGCGCAGGACATCGCCACCCTGGGGATCGCATTCCGCCAGCAGCGCCCGCCCTTCCCACGCGTAGGTGAGGGCCAGGGCGGTCGTGGTGACGCCGGGGGATCCGCCGGGGCTCATCAGCGCGTACATCGCCATTCACGGGCTCCTCGGGTTGAGCGCCACGGCGACCTGCCCGTCGGCGGCCAGCGCGGCCAGCCTGGGACCGTCGCTCCTGCTCACCAGGACGTCGACCACCATGAGCCCGTCGTTGTCCGGCCCCTTGGCCTGGTCCACCACGGCCTCGATGCCGGCGGAGGGCTGCTTGACGGCAGGCACGGCCTGGCCCTCTGGCCGCAGTACGACGAGGAGCCGATCGCCCGGATACAACCCACGAGCCGGAAGGCGACTCGGCTTGACCGCGATCGGAATGAGCTGCTGATCTCCTTGCGGCGTCACCTGGTCGGTGACCATGCGGGGCTGTACGAGCATGCCGCGCATCAAATCGGCGGCCGCTCGCATGCCGATCATCCGCCGCAGATCCTCACCTCGGACCGTCGCGACGGTCTGGTCCACACCCACCATGGCGGTGGTCACGTCGTCGGCAGTTATCGGTTGTCCGAGTGCCACGTCGCGCGTCACCACCAAGACCGACTCACGATGGCTCATCTGGTTCACCGTGTGAAAGGCCAGCGCCGCCCCGCCGGCGACCACGAGCGCGCCCAACACCAATGCGCTGCGGCTACGTTGACGGGGCTGTCGCAGCAACTTGGGCACCTGAGCCGGCGGCACCTCACCGTTGACCTGGTGCGGTGCGTCGGGATGAGCCTTGCGAGCCATTCACGAACCCTTTCCGACAAGCGCCGGGGCTTCCCCGACCCGCAGCGGGAACGTCGCAGAAGTGGTGATCGGCGCGAGAGCGCCCCCGGTGCCGCCCGATCCTGTCCACCTGGCCGCCCAGGCCATCGACACGGTCACCTGGTATCGCGATCCGGGAAGTCCCGCACTGGACTGCGTGAACACGTGGGTGCAGTCGATGTTCTGGTCATCCGGGGACTTCGCCTGGTTGTACGGCACGCCAGGTCCCGAGCAAGTGAAGGTCGCCTGGCCTGTCCCTGGCCGGATGGTCAGCTTGGCCGGTGTCGCGGTGACCTCGGCCCATACTGGTCCAGCGGTGGCCTTCTTGCTGATCGCGTGCCATTGGCCGGGCTCGGCCCAGAAGAACTGCCGCAGGCCCACGTACCCGTTCCTGCTCCGGGGCGGAGCGGTGACGATCTTGGGAGCCGGTGGTGTGAGCAGTCGTAGTGCCTGCCGCATGAGCATCTCAGGGGTAACCGCAGCAGCACCCGGATCTCCGGGCGTGACGGCGTTGAAGATGTTCTGCTGGCCGGCAGGCCCTTTGGCGCACTCAACGTAGCTGGTCTGCCCTGGCCCGGCGATGCTGTGGCAATCGCTGAAGGTGCTGCCCCCGCGAGCGCTGGCACCTTTGGCGAAGCCTCCCGGTCCGGCTTCCCAGTGGATGCCATAGGTGACCCAGTCCCCGCCCATACGGGTCGCTCCGTTGTCTCCTGTCGGCGGTCCGGCCAGCAGGATCAGCGCGCTCAGCGTGACGGCGACTTGCATGTCGTCCCTTTCATGCTCAGCCCTGTCAGTCGCCACCGCCCGTCCTCGGAACGTTCCAAAGCCGCTGTGACAGTCGTTGTGGTCTTGGCGTCCGCAGTCTCGGGGATCAGCTTGTGAGTACGGCGATCAGCCATGGCGGCCCCGGACATCTCCAAGCAATCGGTGACTTCGGCGTACTTGCCGCCAACGCGCACCTCCTTGATACGGGGGACGGCTTGGCCGTACGGCTCCCGCCCCTGCTTGACCATGTTCCGGACGCCGTCGACGAGGTGGTCCAGGTAGCCGCCCTTCACATACGGCTTCAGCAGTTCCCGCGCCTTCTCGGGTGACGATCTGCCGGCCTCGGCAAGGACTGACCAGTAGGCCGAGTACGTCTCCACGATCACGTCATGCGGCCCGGTCGGGGACGGTTTGGGAGTCGGCGCAGCGGTCGTGGCGCGTGGCGGCAATGTCGACGGAGTCGCCGCTTGGCACCCTGCAATCGCGATTGGCGCGAGCAGGAGCGCCATGGCACGACCACGAATCACCACAACCATTCGCATCTTGACTCCAAGCAATTACTCGAACGCGAAGAGTAGCGTATGGTTGAGCAAAGCCGTGATCAAGGCTCCGGGCAGCACATTCTCTGGAACATGACCAACTTTCGCTCTACCGGAGGAAGGACTGGAGCGGATTCGCTCCACATTGGCTGTCCTGCGGCCGAATCGATGGTCATTGTTCCTAAATGGGCCCTGTGCGGCAGCCGGTGGAGGACGACAATCAAAGACGGCGAGGGCACGCAAGGTGATGACCATGGACTGGCCGGCACGCATCCGGGATGAGCGTCAGGCGCGTGACTGGGACGTGCACAGCACCGCCCGGCGCCTACGGGAGGCTGCCGGAGACGAGTCCCTCCCCGATCACGATTCGCTCGTCCGTGCCATCCGCCGCTGGGAGTCCGGCAAGGTCGCCACGATGACCGAGCGCTACCGGCTGCTGTACGGCCGCATCTTCTCCCGTGATGTGAGAATGCTGTTCGGCTCCCGTGAGAACAATCAGGAAGAAGACACTTCGCGGGAAGAGGAAGAACCCACGAACCGACGTGACGCACTCAAACTGGGCCTGGCAGCCACGCTCGGTCAGGTGCTGGGTGAGGCTGCCGACGAGGCGTTGGAGTTCACCCGCCGCGCTAACACCTCCGCCGTCGGCCGCGGCACCCTGGACCACCTCCACACCGCGGTCTGTGACATCGCAGGTAGCTACTTGCGGCGCTCCCCGGCGGCCCTGTTCCCTGTGGCCCGTCTGTATCGGCGCAGGGTGGACCAGCTCATCGCGGGCCCCCACACCCTTAAGGAGCAGCGGGAGCTGTTCGTTTACGCCGGGTGGTTGTCGGAGATCCTCGCTTGGCTCGCCCACGACCTGGGCGACCCCATGACCGGCGAGGCGTACGCCATCGATTGCTTCGAGCATGCCGACCAGGCGGGACATGACGAGCTGTGCGCCTGGGCGGCCGACGCGATGGCCTCCATTGCCCTGCACGCCGATCAACCATCACGTGCCATCTCGGGCGCGCTACGCGGCCTCGATCGCGTGCCCACCGGCCACCCGCTGGCGGTACGGCTGCACGCCCAGGCATCCCGCGGCCATGCCCGGCTCGGCAACCGCGACGACTTCCAAGACAGCTACCAACAGGCCAACGACCTGTGGAACGCCCTGCCGGCCCGCACTCCGACCCGGCCGGACGGCATCGACACGGGGCCTCTGGCCGCCTACGCGATGACCACCTACACCGCTTCGTCCTACCTCTGGCTCGGCGATTACGAACAGGCACGTCACCATGCCGAACGTGCAGTGCGGGCCCACGAGGCGACACCGGCCGACCAGCGCTCGCTCAGCCGCGAAGCGATCGCCCGCCTGGACCTGGGCATCGCGCTGGCACACCTCGGCGCTCTCGACGAGGCGGTCGCGCACGGGGTGCGTGCACTTGGGTCACCTCGGATGGTCACTTCGGTACACGCGCGGGCGGTTGACCTGGATACCGTCCTTGTCGCGAAGTATCCCGGAACCGGCCAGGCCGCGGAGTTTCAGGCGGCTCTGGTCGCGACGCGGGTAGGAACGACACCATGAGCGAGCCTGACGCCGCCCCCGCCCGGCGCGAACTCCGTATCCGTAAGCCGTACTTCGATTTGATCGCCTCAGGGGTCAAAACCGTGGAGGTGCGGGTCGCGTACGCCAGGATGCACAAGATCCAGCCCGGCCAGGACCTCGACTTCGTCTGCGGTGAAGAGCGGTTGCCGGCGCAGGTCGTCCGGGTGGCACGGTACACCTCCTTCGAGGAGATGCTGGAGAACGAGGACCCGATTGCAATCGGCGGCGACCTCGGCAAGAACCCCCAGGAACTGCTCGCGGTCATCCGGAGCATCTACCCACCGGAGAAGGAGCGCCTTGGCGTCCTCGCCATCGGCGTGCAGAGATCTACCCCTTAACCCCGCAGATCGGCATGATCAAGCTGTTCCGCATTCGTGGGGAGCGCTGGACGGCCAGTCCTGCCTGGGAGCTTCTCTGTCCGTGTGAGGACAAGGGCAGGTCGAGGTCGTGTCCGTGAGTGTCCGGCATTGCCATCCTCCCGTCCGGGAGCAGGGCCGCTTTGCTGGACGAGATGCTTTCACCATTGCGCGAACCCACACCCTGCCTCCTTCCCACGTCGAGTGAAGGATTGATAACTCTATGTAGCGAGATCTGCCGCTTTGCCGTCATTCGAGCCGCCGGAAACGCGCGGTGAGCAGCATGTACTCGGAGATCGGCAAGCGGGTGACGATCGCAGACGCGTTCCACAGTCATTGGCAAACCCGCGCATACAAGGATCAGCTCGTCGGACGTGAGGGCGTGATCGTCGCAGTGCTGCGCGATGGGAACGTCGCCTTGGTGGAGCTGGCCGAGGATGGGCTGCCCTTCCCCGCAGGAGTGCGCCGATGGTCCTTCCGCTGGGATGACCTCCACGTAGAGAGTGCGGCGACCGGGCCCGACCGACTTGCCATCAAATACAGGGCAGGCTTCACCTGGAAGAGGCGGCAAGCCGTCCAGCACGCAGTGCCGTCAGGGAAAGAGATCGCCTTGTGTGGAAAGAATGCTCGCCCGCTGCCGATCTGCGGGTGGTCACTGACCTTCTCACCCACCGTGGACAGGGCATGCCCGATCTGCGTCCAGTTGGCGGAAGCTGCTGCTCAGCGCGGTGACACCGGAGACGTCCTTGCTTCTTAGAGCCACGAGGGCAGGGTGTCCGGAGAGGGCTGGACAGGCCTTGTGTGGGTAGCGTCCTGAATATGGGCGACATCGGCCCCGCCTGGAAGATCGTGTACGACGGCTTCGATCTCAGTCGAGAGGGACTGAGGGAGGCGTTGTGCACGCTCGGCAACGGCAGGTTCGCCATGTCGCTCGTCATGGTCGCCACCCTCGGGCTCGGGGACATCGTGCCTGTCGCAGGCTGGCTCCGCGTGGTCTCGCCCCTGGAAGCTCTCATCGGCTTCGTCCTGCTGACGGCCACCGTCTCCTGGGTGCTGGAGATCTATCCGACGCTGACCCGCCGGCGGGTGCTCGC
This sequence comes from Nonomuraea sp. NPDC051941, assembly GCF_044593615.1. Classification (NCBI taxonomy): domain Bacteria; kingdom Bacillati; phylum Actinomycetota; class Actinomycetes; order Streptosporangiales; family Streptosporangiaceae; genus Nonomuraea; species Nonomuraea sp. NPDC051941. Next base: position 68,323 of record NZ_JBIUCF010000058.1, on the reverse strand, counting down.
GATCCGGTTGGCGTTGCTGCACCGCTCGGACCCGTCCATGCGGCAGCTCGACTGCGCTGCGGGTGCGTCATTGCTGGGAAGCCTGGCCACCGAGGTGGTGCGTGTCCGTATCGACTTCACCCAGTACGCGGAGGCCTACTACTTCCATGACGGTGAGGACCACTCGTCCCTGGCGGCCACGATCGGCTATGCCACTCGCCTCGCCCAGCGCGGGCAGGCAGCCCGACGGGCAGATGTGCGCCTGACGGCCGACCTGCTCGCCGGTGCGTTGGAAGACCTCGCCGCCATCCTTGACCAGCGTTTCCTCCACACGAATGGATCACCTGCGGAGGTATTCGCCGCGTACGCGGCCGATCACGGCCGCGCCCTCACCGGGGCCTGAGCGCCCTGCCCGTCCATTTGGCCTGCCCTCGGTGCCTCGCGAGGCAGTCAACAGGGCGAACGTTGCCTGATGCGGCACATCGCCGTCGGCCGGGACCGTAACGATCAGCGGGTTTATCTGGTTACCCAGATGTTCGGCATCGGCGGTGCGCCGCAAGGCGACGGGCATCATTGTGGCGAACTCCTCCACCGACTCCTGCCGGGCACCGCGATCATCATCTGAAGCGAGCACTCACCCAAGCAGGCCAGGTGAACGACCGTACGAGGACCCTCATCGAGGTGCGGAACGGCAGAGTGACGTTGTTCGGATATACGTCGACGTGGGCCGATGCGATCGCGCCCGTGCACCTGGCCCAAGGGCTCGGCAGTGTCCCCGGTGTCGACGACGACCTCGCCTGGAAGCGGGATGATCTGCTCGGGCGCCTGATCTGGGACCGGTCCTGAGCGAGTGAGGAAGCGCTCCGAGCGCGGGTCGAGACCTTGTCGCCGAACCACGTGCTTCCGCGTCTCAGATGGCGTTCAGACCATGATCGCGAAACTGGGCGCGCACGCGGTCTCGCAGCGCGTCGTCCGGCGGTGCGACTCCGGCTAGGGGGAAGCGCAGGCCGAGCCGCTCGTACTTGCCAGTGGCCATGCGGTGGAAGGGCAGGACGTCGACCCGCTCGACGTTGCCGAGCCCGGCCACGAAGCGGGCCAGACCGGCAACGTTCTCCGTATCGTCCGTCAGCCCGGGGACCAGCACGAAGCGCACCCATACGGATCGGCCCAGTTCGGCCAGTCGCCGCGCGAAGCGGAGAGTTGGCTCGACGGGCCCACCGGTGAGGCGCCGATAGGTGGCCGGATCGTAGGACTTGATGTCGAGCAGCACCAGGTCGGTGGCGGCCAGCATGGCGTCGGTGGCGCGCGCCCCAAGCAGCCCCGAGGTGTCCAGAGCGGTGTGCAGACCGCTGTCGTGGCAGCGGTGCAGCAGCTCGGCGGTGAAGTGGGGCTGGAGCAGCGGCTCGCCGCCGCTGATCGTCATCCCGCCACCGGCGACGGAGATGAAGCGCCGGTACTTGCCGATCTCGGCCATGATCTCGTCGGTGCTGGTCCGGTGGCCGTCGCGCATCCGCCAGGTCTCGGGGTTCTGGCAGTACAGGCAGCGCAGCGCGCAGCCGCTGGTGAAGACCACGAAGCGGGTGCCGGGACCGTCCACCCCGACGGACAGGTCCCAGGAGCTGATGATGCCGTCCACATTCACAGCGAGCCGTGGAAGGTGCGGTTGATGACGTCGCGCTGCTGGTCGGGGGTAAGGCGGACGAAGTTGACCGCGTAGCCGGAGACACGGATGGTCAGCTGCGGGTAGCGGTCGGGATGCTCCATGGCGTCCAGAAGGACAGCGCGGGTGAGCACGTTGACGTTCATGTGGAAGCCGGCGGCATCGAAATACCCGTCCAGCACGCCCACCAGGTTGTCCACCCGCTCATCCGGGGTGCGGCCGAGGCCGTCCGGGGTGACGGTGTTGGTCAGGGAGATGCCGTCGAGGGCGTGGTCGTAGGGGAGCTTGGCGACCGACAGGGCGGAGGCGATCACGCCGTGGCGGTCGCGGCCGTTCATCGGGTTGGCGCCGGGAGCGAACGGCTCGCCGGCGCGGCGGCCGTCGGGGGTGTTGCCGGTGTGCTTGCCGTACACGACGTTGGAGGTGATGGTGAGCACGGACTGGGTGTGTTCGGCGTCGCGGTAGGCGGGGTGCCGGCGGATCTTGTCCATGAACGAGCGGACGAGGTGGACGGCGATGGCGTCGGCGCGGTCGTCGTTGTTGCCGTAGGCCGGGTAGTCGCCCTCGATCTCGTAGTCGACCGCGAGGCCGGTGTGGTCGCGGACGACCTTGACGCGGGCGTGCTTGATGGCCGACAGGCTGTCGGCGGCGACGGAGAGGCCGGCGATGCCGCAGGCCAGGGTGCGTTTGACCGGGTAGTCGTGCAGAGCCATCTCGAGGCGTTCGTAGGCGTACTTGTCGTGCATGTAGTGGATGATGTTGAGCGCGTTGACGTAGGTCCGAGCGAGCCAGTCCATCATCCGGTCGAAGGCCGCCATGACCTCCTCGTAGTCGAGGACATCGCCGGTCACCGGCGGGTACGCGGGGCCGATTTGGGCGCCGGTGACTTCGTCGCGGCCGCCGTTGACGGCGTACAGGAGGGTCTTGGCGAGGTTGACGCGGGCGCCGAAGAACTGCATCTGCTTGCCCACCGGAGCGGCCGACACGCAGCAGGCGATGGCGGTGTCGTCGCCGAAACGGGGACGCATGAGATCGTCGCTCTCGTACTGCAGGGAGCTGGTCTCGATCGACAGGGCGGCGCAGAAGCGTTTGAACGGCTCCGGCAGTCGTGGAGACCAGAAGACGGTCAGGTTCGGCTCCGGGGCGGGGCCGAGGTTGCGCAGTGTCTGCAGGTAGCGGTAGCTCGTGCGAGTGACGAGAGGGCGACCGTCAGCGCCGATGCCGCCGATGGACTCGGTCACCCAGGTGGGGTCGCCGGAGAACAGCTGGTCGTATTCGGGAGTGCGCAGGAACCGGACGATCCGCAGTTTGATCACGAAGTCGTCGACGAGTTCCTGCGCGTCCTGTTCGGTGAGCCTGCCCTCGGCCAGATCACGCTCCAAGTAGATGTCCAGGAAGGTCGAGGTGCGACCGAGCGACATGGCGGCGCCGTTCTGCTCCTTGATCGCGGCCAGGTAGGCGAAGTAGAGCCACTGGATCGCCTCGCGGGCAGTGGTGGCCGGGCGGGAGACGTCGTAGCCGTAGGAGGCGGCCATGCGCTTGAGCTCCTCTAGCGCGCGCAACTGTTCCGACAACTCCTCGCGGTCGCGGATCACCGCGTCGGTCGCGGGCTCGTCGTTCAGGGAGCGCAGCTCGGCGTGCTTGGCGTCGACCAGCCGGTCGACGCCGTAGAGGGGCACGCGTCGGTAGTCGCCGATGATGCGGCCGCGGCCGTAGGCGTCGGGCAGGCCGGTGATGACGCCGGAGCGGCGCGCGGCCAGGATCTCGGGGGTGTAGGCGTCGAACACCCCGTCGTTGTGGGTCTTGCGGTATTTGGTGAAGATCTCCTTCACCAGTGGGTCGAGCTTGTAACCGTAGGCGCCAAGGCCATTCTCTACCATGCGCAGCCCGCCCGCGGGCATGATGGCCCGCTTCAGCGGCGCGTCGGTCTGCAGTCCCACGATCAGCTCTCGGTCCCGGTCGATGTAGCCCGGGCCGTGTGAGGTGATCGATGAGGGCGTCGACGTGTCGACGTCGTAGATACCGCGCTCACGCTCCTCGGGGAACAGCGCCGACACCGCTGCCCACACCGCCCGCGTGCGCTCCGTCGGTTCTGTCAGGAATCTCGCGTCGCCCTCGTAGGGTGTGTAGTTGGCCTGGATGAACGCGCGCACATTGATTGTCGAGCGCCAGTCCGCTCCGTGGAAGCCGCGCCATGCTCCGATCTCGACCGCGGTGACCGTCATCGTCCCTCCTCGGTGATTACCCGATCTCACTCTCGTTGGCCGAGTTCGGGATCACATCGGTCGAAGGTCACCGTCGTATGGGCCCAACGTCCCCTCGGCTCGCGTTTGATGGTGTTGGTCATGCGGCGTTCCGTGATGAGCGCACCTGTGCTGGTCGGGCTATCCCCGCCCGATCTGCACAGCCATGGCCACACCCATTCGGGTGTGGCCATGGCTGGTGATCTACGCGTCGGTCAGGCGCGTGACAGGACCACCTTGAGTGCTCCGGTCGACTGCGGGGCGGCGAACGTCTCGTAGGCGGCGGTCATGTCATGCAGGGCGAAGCGGTGGGTGATGAAGCCACTGGGGTCCAGCCGTCCGTTGGCGATCATGTCCAGCAGGGTCGGCGTGGAGTAGGTGTCGACCAGGCCGGTCGTGATGGTCAGGTTGCGGATCCACAGGTCCTCCAGATGGAGGGTGGCCGGTTCGCCGTGTACACCTACGTTGGCCACATGACCACCGGGGCGCACCAGGCGGGTGCAGAGCCCGAAGGTCTCCGGGATGCCGACCGCCTCGATCGCGACATCGGCGCCGAGCCCACCCGTCAGCTCGGTGATCGCCGCAATGGGGTCGTCACCGGCGCCGACGACGACGTCCGCGCCGAGCCGTTTGGCGGCTTCCAGCCGTGCCGGGGCGAGATCGACGGCGATGATGTGGCTGGGCGTGAACAGCTGGGCGGTGGTGATGGCGGCCAGGCCGATCGGCCCGGCGCCGACGACCGCGACCGTGTCGCCCGGCCGCACCCTCCCGTTGAGGACACCCACCTCATAAGCGGTGGGCAGGATGTCGGCCAGCATGAGCGCCGCTTCATCGGTGACGCCCTCGGGCAGCAGGTGGGTGGAGGTGTCGGCGAACGGCACGCGCACGTACTCGGCCTGGGTGCCGTTGACGCGGTGGCCGAGGATCCACCCGCCGCCGCCCAGGCACTGGCCGAACATGCCGGTGCGGCAGTAGCGGCACCGCCCGCACGCCGAGATGCACGACACCAGGACGCGGTCTCCTGGTTTGACGGTGGTGACCGAGCTTCCGGTCGCGGTCACGGTGCCGACCGCCTCGTGGCCGAGTACCGTGCCCGGCCGCACGGCGGGCACATCGCCCTTCAGGATGTGCAGGTCGGTGCCGCAGATGGTGACCGCGTCCACTTGTACGATCGCGTCCGTCGCTTCGACCAGCTGCGGATCGGGAGCCTCTTCCCATGAACGCTGACCCGGCCCGTGATAGATGAGTGCCTTCATCGTGCCTCCTCGTCGGCTTTCCTCTCCCACGCTCGTCAGTAATGGGTCGAGTCGGGCAGGGCCAAAGGTCCCGCACAAGGTGCTTTTGGTCTCGCGGGCCGTCACAGCCTGCGAGGCCGGTCACGGTGCGCCCAGCAGGCGCCATGCCGCCACCTCGGATGTGACCTAAGCCACATTCGCTAGAGGGCGTTCGCCTCAGGCGTGGCTCGACGACCGGAGAGAAGGTGAGGTCACTGGAAAGCATGAGCGAGTGAAGGTGATCGAAATGGCCGTTCTTCTAGGTACGCCGCGCGTCGCAAGCGATCCGCTGAGCGAGACGTATTTCGTACAAGCCGCTGGTGTGTTAGACGTTCACCGAGCCGACGACACGCAGGCCTGTGTCTCTTGCGCTGGCGCCTGGCCTTGCGCGCCCGCTCTGGCCGCGGCCTTCATGCTCGACCTCCACACCTCCTGATGGTCTGCAAGGACCCGCGCGCCCATGCGTACAAGCGGTCGGCCGTTCCCCTTCGGGACACGCATTCGCCGACAGCGATCCGTGCCGACTGAGGACCAACGGCATCCTCGCTGGGGACTTTGGCCCCCGGCACACAGGGTCCGCTCTCGCGAAGGTGGAAGCGAGATACGACTCGAGGATGGGAGGCGTGATGGTCAGTCACATCGTGGTCGGCGTGGACGGGTCCGCACCGGCGACCGCGGCATTGGAATGGGCCGCCGCCGACGCACAGCGGCGCGGGCTGGACTTACGGATCGTGCACGTGTGCGAGCAACTGCCGCACAGCGACGGGATCGAGTCCTGCACCGGGGTGCTGGAGGCCGCCGCCGACCGGGCGCGGTGGCTCACCAGCGAGGTCAAGGTGGCGACGAAGCCGCTCCGCGGAAACGTGATCGGGAATCTCATCGCACAATCGGAGTCGGCGGACAGCATGGTGCTGGGCAGCAGAGGGCTTGGCGGATTCGCCGGGATGATGGCCGGCTCGGTCGGCCTGGCCGTGGCCGGGCACGCCGCCGGACCTGTCGTCATCGTCCGCGATCCCGCCGTGGAACGCTACGACACGGTCGTGGTCGGCTATGACGGCTCGGACCATTCGGAGGCCGCGATGGCCTACGCCGTGGAGCAGGCTCGGGCTCGCAAAGCGCTGCTGCACGTCCTCTTCGCCTGGCAGGTGCCGATGTTCTCGCCGTACGCCGTCACGTACAACAGCCTGATCGAAACCGCCATGCAGGAGGAGATGCGCGCCGCTCGTCAGAGGGTCGAGCCCTGGCGGACCCGCAACCCCGACGTCGACATCAGCGACGAGCAGCGATGCGCGCATCCTGTCACCGCGCTGATCGAGGCGGCACGGTCGGCGGATCTGGTCGTGGTCGGCTCGCGCGGCATGGGAGGTCTCGCCTCGGCCGTCCTGGGTTCGGTCAGCCAAGGGGTGTTGAACCACGTGACCTGCCCCGTCGCGATCGTACGACCGTCCGTCAAGGAGACGCCGTGAGTGCTGAGTCGCTGACCGCAGAGCAGGTGATGAGCCGCATTCTGGTGGCCGTCAGACCGGACGAGTCGCCGCTGATGGCCTGGGAGTTGATGCGCCGTGCCGACGTCCACCACCTGCCGGTCGTCGACGGCACGCGAGTGCTGGGCATCCTTACTCGCGAACAGCTGGCGGCCTCCTGGTCGGGTGGACCGCAGGAGCAGTCCAGCCGCCACGTTCGGGCGTTGCTGGGTCGCGAGCGCAAGCCGTTGGTCCGGCCGGACACCCCGCTGGCTCGAGTCGCGGCCATCATGATCGACGTCGCTTGCGATGCCGTGCCGGTGCTGTCGGACGACGGGCTGATCGGCATGGTGACGGCTCGTGACGTGCTGGCGGCGGCCGCCGGACGGGCCAGGCCCGCCGACGAGCCCGGCCAAGTGCTCACTGGGATGTTCCACCTCAAACCTGTCCTACCCCACGACAACCGATGAGGAGGCGCGTGATGGACGCGCTGGTCGTCTACGAATCCATGTACGGCAACACCAAGCAGATCGCCGAAGCGGTGGCCGCAGGGCTGGCTTCCCGGGTGCGGGCTGAGGTCGTCGAGGTCGGCTCGGCGCCTGCTCAGGTGGGGCCGGAGGTCGGGCTGCTCGTGGTGGGTGGGCCGACGCACGCCTTCTCCATGAGCCGAGCCTCCACCCGCCAGTCCGCCGCCCAGCAGGCCACGCAGCCGTTGATCTCCAAGGGGAACGGTGTGCGGGAATGGCTGGCCACGCTCCGCACGTCGTCGGCCGCGCTCGGCTCCGCCGTCTTCGACACCCGCATCGCCAAGCCGCGCATGCCCGGTTCGGCCGCGCGCGGCATTGCCAAGCGGCTGCGCCGTCTCGGGATCGGCGCAGTGGCGCCGGCGCAGAGTTTCTACGTCACCGGCGGTCAGGGACCGCTGGTGGAAGGCGAACTGGAGCGGGCCAGGCAGTGGGGTGAGAACCTCGCCGCCTCGTTCCCTGCCATGGCCCCATGATGTGGGCCTGCACAGCGCGAATCGGCGCCCGGCGGCTTATTCCGCCGGGCGCCTTTCGGTGTCGTCGCCTTGGCACAGGTGTGTGGGTTGGGGACATAGTCGCGGCGATCGTGCCCCAGCCGCGATGAGCGTGGCTCCGATCGTCATCGGTTGCCCTGTTGTGGTTATGGCGAATGCTCTCGGGCGCAGGGACCAATAGCACTGGCAGCCTCGGCGCCCGAGACCGAGTCTCGAAGGGGAAGGAGGTGGCAGCGATGAGGCTGACTTGGAAGGATGCCCTGGCGACAGTGGTCGCGAGCACGAACATCGCCATATACGTCGCCTTCACACAAGGTGCGGACCTGCCCGTCATCGGTAGTGTGCGCGGTGCCGCGGGCGCAATCCTGCTGCTCGGCATGGTGGGTGGATGCGCGCTGAGTACCGTCGGCGAGGAGTTCATGGGCAGGGGAGGCGCGTATCTGTGTCTGACCAGCACACTGGGCGGTGTTGCCCTGATCGCGGGCGTGCTCGCCCTCATCACAGCGAGCGAACTGGCGCTTGCCGTGCTGTTCTACGCCACCATCGCGCTGTGGGTCATGGCCACTGTGCGGCACGCGTCCATGCCCTCGAAGACAGAGACGCTGAAGTGAAAGAGGGACTGTAGACCCTTGCGATTGAGGGTCTCAACGCATTACTCCGAGAGGGGCCAAGGTCCCATCACAAGAAGGACTGTCGCCTCTAAGCGCTGGCTCCCGAGCACCGGACGATACAGTCATGAGAATAGGAATCAACGGGTTCGGCCGGATCGGCCGGGCTGTCCTGCGTCGCGCGATGCGTACTGACCTGGAAATCGTCGCCATCAACGACATCGCCGACGCGGGCGCGCTAGCTCACCTGCTGAAGCACGACTCCACCTATGGTCCGCTCGACCTGCCGGTCTCAGCCTCGACCGCTGCCTTGGAAGTGAACGGCCGCACGATCGCGGTCAGTCGGCACGCCGACCCGGCGGAGATCGACTGGCGTGCCCGCGACGTTGAGTTGGTCATCGACTCCACCGGCCGATTCCGGACAAGGGACGCTTTGGCGAGCCATCTCAAGGCCGGTGCCCGCAAGGTCCTGCTCTCCGCTCCTGGGAAAGGTCTGGACGCCACCATCGTGCCCGGTGTCAACGACGCCACCTACGACCCGATCCGGCATGAGATTGTTTCCCTCGCCTCATGCACCACGAACTGCGTCGCGCCGATGGTCAAGGTGCTGCACGAGCGCTTCGGCCTGGTACGCGGTTTCATGACCACGATCCACGCCTACACCGGTGACCAGAATTTACTGGACGCTCCACACAGGGACCCGCGCCGGGCGCGTTCGGCAGCGGTGAACATCGTGCCAACTACCACGGGGGCCGCCCGCATGGTCGGCCAGGTGCTACCCGAGCTGAACGGTCGACTCGACGGCATCGCCATCCGGGTGCCGGTCGAGGATGGCTCGATCACGGACTTGTCCGCCCAGCTCAGCCGCTCCGTCACGGCGCAGGAGGTCAACGAGGCCTTCGCCGCAGCCGCCGAGGTCGAGTTGCACGGCATCCTGCGCTACAGCACGGATCCGCTCGTCTCCCGCGACATTGTCGGTGACGCCGCCTCGTGCGTGTTCGACTCGGCTCTCACGCAGGCCAGCGATGACCTGGTCAAAGTGTTCGGTTGGTATGACAACGAATGGGGTTACGCCAACCGGTTGGTCGAGATGGTCCAGCGGATGGCCTGACCGAGGACGTAGCTCCAGACCATTCGCATCTGAATGCTCCTGCCGCCTCCTGGCGGCAGGGGGATCCGCGTGAACAAAGGAGGAGGCATCATGATCATCGTAGGAGTGGACGGCTCCGTGACCTCACGAGCCGCCGTGGAATGGGCAGCCAACGACGCCTTCCGCATGCGGGCGCCGCTGCGGATCGTGCACGCGGTGGACCGCGACTGGTACCAGATCGGCAAATATCCGCTACCGGATGTGCCGGATCTGCTGCTGCGCGAGGGCCGGAGGATCCTGCGCGAGGCCGAGGCACTTGCCCGCGAGCGCCAGCCCGAGGTCGAGGTGACGACGCAGAACGTCGAGGGCATGCCTGCCGTGGTCCTGCGCGAGCAGGCGCAAGAAGCCACCGAGCTGGTGGTCGGCAGCCGCGGGTTGGGAGGGTTCGCCGGCGCGCTTCAGGGTTCGGTCAGTACCCATGTGGCCGGTCACGTACACAGCCCGGTCGTGGTGGTGCGCGGGGAGCAGCGGCCCGTGCACGGCGAGGTCGTGGCCGGGGTCGACGATTCCCCGGAGTGCGAGCCCGCGCTGGCCTATGCCTTCGAGCAGGCCAAGTTGCGCGGCGCCACGCTGCGGGTGGTGCACGCCTGGCAGCTGCCGGTGCACGCGTTCGCGCCCGAGGCCGCGTATGACATGGACGAGGTCCGCACGGCGCAGCATCAGGTCGTCCGCGACCGGGTGGAGGTTACCCGCAAGGAGTACCCACAGGTGACGGTCGTCGAGGACGTCGTCTCTGCGCATCCGGTGGATGCCCTGGTCGAGGCGTCCGGACAGGCGGACCTGCTGGTGGTGGGCTCGCACGGGCATGGCGCCCTGGGGTCGATGCTGCTCGGCTCGGTCAGCCGCGGCGTGCTGCACCACGCCCGCTGCCCGGTGGCGGTGGTCCGCGCGTAGGACCTTAGGCCCTCGCATGCGGGCCGTACGCCGGTTCGCGGCGAGGCCGCCGAGGAGGAGCGGGGAAGTGGAAGTGAGGAGGCGCGTCATGTCGATCGAAGTCAAGGACGTCATGGGCCGGGTGGCCATCGTTGTGCTGGAGGACGCGTCGTTCGCCGACATCGTGGCCACGATGAAGCGGTACGCGGTGGGCGCGGTCACCGTGGTAGACGCCGACCGGCGGCCGGTAGGCGTGATCTCCGAAGACGATCTGCTGCTCAAGGAGATCGACCCGGTACGACACAGCGTGTGGATGTTCGAGTCGCGCAAGCAGAGGCGTGAGCACGACAAGGCGGCGGCGGTGACAGCGGCCAAGCTGATGACCGCTCCGGCGATCACTGTCACGCCGGGCACCTGCGTGCGGGACGCAGCCCGGCTGATGCACGACAGGCGCATCAAGCAACTGCCCGTGATCGACGCGGTCACCGGCCGGATCATCGGTACGCTGCACCAGCGTGACGTGCTGCGGGTCTTCACCCGACCTGCCGCAGAGCTGGAAGAGGACATCCGAGCCGTGCTCCCGGATCCCGAGGCGTTCTCCATCGAGATCGACCAGGGTGCGGTGACGCTCGGCGGCCGCGTGCGGTGGAGATCCCAGGTCATCGCGGCGACGGAGGCGGTGCGCGCCGTTGAAGGCGTTCTCGACGTGATCTGTGAGGTGGCCTGCGACAAGGACGACCTTTTCACCGTTCCGCCGCTGCTGTAGCAGTCGATGATGGATCCCGCCCGGCGGATCGAGGTACACCGGACCGTTCATGGCGTCGGCTTCCGCCCGTTCGTCCAGCGGTTGGTGACAGGGATGGGAACCCACGAGCACATCGGAAACGCCGGCGGCCACATCGTGATCTCTGCGCGCGGGCCGCCGGTCCAGCAGGAGGAATTGCTCCGGCTTGCAGACCCTGCCGCTCAAGGCAGCCTGCCAACCGGCGCTACCGCTACCAGTTCATGACCTGCACGGCCTGCGGCCTCATCGAGGACCTGCCTTACGATCGGGGCGTCGTCATTCCGGCTTGTCGGCCCGCAGCCTGGCGGCCAGCGCGGCGGCCTGGGTGCGGCGCTGCATGTTGAGCTTGGACAGCACGTTGGACACGTAGTTCTTGACCGTCTTCTCCGCCAGGAACAACCGTTCGCCGATCTGGCGGTTGGTCAGCCCCTCGCCGATCAGGTCGAGGATGTGGCGCTCCTGCTCCGTCAGCGCCGCCAGGGGGTCCTTCCTGGTCGCCTGGTCGCGTAGCCGTTGCAGCATGGCGGCGGTGGTCTGCGGGTCGAGCAGGGACTGCCCGGAGGCAACGGTGCGCACCGCGCCGACCAAGTCGGAGCCGTGGATCTGCTTGAGCACGTAGCCGGAGGCCCCGGCCATCACCGCGTCGAACAGCGCGTCGTCATCGGCGAACGACGTCAGCATCAGGCACGCCAGCCCCGGCAGCCGCGAGCGTACGTCTCGGCAGACGTCCACGCCACTGCCGTCCGGCAGTCGCACGTCCAGCACCGCCACATCCGGCTTCAGCGCGGGGATGCGGGCGATGGCCGACTCGGCGGTTCCCGCCTCGCCGACGACCTCGATGTCGTCCTCGGAGTCCAGCAGGGCGGCCACGCCGCGCCGTACGACCTCGTGATCGTCAAGCAGGAAGACACGAATCATGCCCCTGACGTTAGTCACACGATCCAGGATCACAAAGAGGCCAAGCTCGAACTGAGGTCGAAAGTCCCGTCCCGCGGAGGTCTTTAGGCGCTTGGGAGCGATGCCTCTTCCAACGTGTGCTGGTGGGGACACAGGGAGGAAGCCATGATTCTCGTCGGAGTGGACGGCTCGCAGGCCGGGCTGGAGGCTGTCGGGTGGGCCGCGCGGGAGGCGGCCTTGCGGGAGGTGCCGCTGATGGTGGCGCACGCCATGCCGAAGTGGGCGTACGAGACCGAGACCGACCGCTACGCCGAAGTGGCCCGATGGCTGCGTGAAGGCGGCAGGAGCGTGCTCGCGGCGGCCGAGCAGCGGGCACGAAGGGAGGAACCGAAGATCACCGTGGACACCGCGTTCCTCGCCGATGACCCGCGGGCCGCACTGATCACCGCAGCGAAGGAGGCTGAGCTGCTGGTGGTCGGCAGTCATGGAATCGGCGGCTTCCGCGGGATGCTTGTCGGCTCGGTCGCCCATGGCGTGGCCGGGCACGCCCCCTGCGACGTCGTGGTGGTCCGCGGGCTGCCCTCGCTGCCGCGCGGTGAGATCGTCGTCGGGATCGACGGCTCGCCGGCCTCGGCCCGGGTGCTTGAATTCGCCTTCGCAGAGGCGCGCCTGCGAGGAGCGCGGCTGCGTGCCGTCCATGCCACGAGCTATGCACAGCCAGGCCGCGCGGCCCTTGATGAGGTGTCCGAAGTGACGTGGCCGTCCGCCGGATGGCACGCGGACGTCGCCCTCGTCGAGGAGGTGGTGCACGGCCATCCCGTCGAGGTGCTCCGCCAGGCCGCTGGCGGCGCCGACCTGCTGGTGGTGGGCTCGCATGGGCATGGCGCGTTTGCCGGGATGGTCCTTGGCTCGGTCAGTCAGGAACTGCTCCAGCAGTCCCCGTGCCCGCTGGTCGTGGTCAGGAGCGCCCGGTGAACGCCGATCCGGCTCGGCACGATCAGCTGAGCGACTACCTGGCGCGGATCGGCGGCACTCCCTTGCTGACCGCCGAGCAGGAGTTGGAGCTTGCCACACGGATCGAGGCAGGAGCCTGCGCCGCTCATTTGATCGCTCAGGGGAATGGGGGGCGCGAACTGGAGGCGGCGGCCGCCGATGGGCGGGCGGCCAGGAAGCACATGATCGAGGCGAACCTGCGTCTGGTCGTGTCCATCGCCAGGCGGTATGCGCATCGCGGTCTATCGCTCGCCGACGTGATCGAGGACGGCAACTTGGGACTGATCGAAGCGGTCGGGCGGTTCGACCACACCCGGGGCAACCGGTTCTCCACCGTCGCCACCTGGTGGATCCGCAAGGCCATCCAGCGAGGGCTGGAGTATGCGCCCACGATCCGGCTGCCCATCGGCGTTCAGGAGCAGTTCGCCAAGGTCGCGCATGCGGAGATCGTGACCACGCACCGGCTCGGACGTCGCCCGACGGAGCGTGAGCTGGCCGAGGAAGCCGGACTGCAACCGGCCCGACTCAACGCCCTGCGCTGCCTGCCACAGGGATGTGCCAGCCTTGACGTGCTCGTGGGAGCGGGAGGGCACCAGTCGACGCTGGGTGAGCTGGTGGAGGACACGGCCGCCCTGTCTGCCGAGCACCTCGTCGAACACGATGCACTGAAGGATCTGCTCGCCTCACTCGTCGACGGGTTGGCGCCGCGCCAGGCGTTGATCATGCGGTTGCGCTTCGGCCTGGACGGGCACACCGAGCACACACCGCGACAGGTCGCCGAGAAGCTCGGCTTGACTCCGTACTGGGTGCGCCAGCTGGAGAAGGAATCGCTGGCCCACATGCGCGTACGCGGGAGCCGTCGAGGGCTGTACGCGTGGGCGAGCTGACATTGAGAAGGTGAACTCGTGAAACGATCAGGGCGCTGGCACCACTGGCTCTATCGTGGCGGACGGCCGAATCGCGTGGCCCGGGCCATGAACCGGGCCTGGCGCGTGCTTCACTCGTCCGGGCTGGTGAGGTGCCTGGTGACCCTGGAGGTGGCCGGGCGCCGTACCGGCCACGTCATCTCCTTCCCGCTGGTGGTGGCCGACTACCAAGGAGAGCGCTACCTGGTGGCGATGCTGGGGCCCGACACCAACTGGGTGCGTAACGTGCGCGCAGCCGGGGGCCGGGCGGTGCTGCGCCACGGCCGGTGCCGAGCCGTCCGTCTCGAAGAGGTCGAGCCCGCGCTACGAGCCCCCATCCTGCGCCGCTATCTGGACCTGGCGCCGGGCGCGCGCCCGCACATGCCTGTGGACCGGCACGCACCACCGGAGAAGTACGAGCGGATCGCGGCTGGGGTCCCTGTCTTCCGCATCACCACGTCCTCATAGGAGCCAAAGATCGTGCCTCGGAACACTGGTCAGGTGCCGGTGCCGCCATCCTTGCGTTCAAAGAGATCGGACGCGCGCCGCCAGCCCGCTGATCCCGTTCGTCACGAGTACCTCGGCGACGTCCTTGAACGGAGTATCCGCCTTGACAGCGATCGCCCGCGCTGTCATGACCTCTCACTGTGATTCGCATGGTCCGCTCCTTTTGGTTCTCCCTTCCATGGCACATTGCCTTCCATCGCGGATTCGTAGGGACGAGGGGCTTCGGAGACCCTGACTTTGGAACCGCGGAAAGTCCTCAGAAAGCGCGCCTGGACATGTGGGCAAGGAAGCTAGGCAGCGTTTTGGCGTGGTGCGAGACTGACCCGTATGGAAAGCGAGCACCGTCCGTTGATGCCGCAGATGCGGCTCGATGAACTGCTGGCAGAGCTGCAGGTACGGCTCAATGCCGTGCTGGCCACCCGGGACCGGGTGCACGCACTGCTCGAAGCCGTCGTGTCCGTGGGCAGCGACCTCGATCTGGAGACAGTGCTGCGGCGCATCGTGGAGACCGCGACCAAGCTGGTCGACGCCAGCTACGGCGCGCTGGGCGTGGTGGGCCACGAGGACACGCTGCTCCAGTTCATCCCGGTGGGGCTGACCGAGGAGGAGATCGCCAGGATCGAGCACTGGCCACACGGCCTGGGCCTCCTCGGCTTGCTGATCAAGGACGCGCGGCCGCTCAGGCTGAGCCGCATCTCCGACCATCCCGAGTCGTACGGCTTTCCGCCGGGCCACCCGCCGATGGGGACGTTTCTCGGCGTCCCGGTACGGGTGCGGGATGAGGTCTTCGGCAACCTCTACCTGACCGAGAAGCGCGGCGGCGGCGAGTTCGACGAGGAGGACGAGGCCATCGTGATAGCGCTGGCCACCGCCGCCGGCGTCGCCGTGGAGAACGCCCGGCTGTATGAGATGTCGCGGCGGCGCGAGACCTGGCTGCAGGCGTCCTCGGAGGTCACCACAAGCTTGTTGTCCGGCGCCGAACCGGGTCATGTGCTCACCGTGGTGGCCGCCCGCGCCCGCCAGATGAGCGACGCCGACCTGGTCCAGGTGCTGCTGCCGGACCCGGCGGGAGACGCGCTGCGTGTGGAGGTCGCTGAAGGAGAGGGTGCCGAGGAAGTGCTGGGAACCGCCTTCGAGGTCTCGGCCACGCTCGCGGGCGACGTGTTCGTTCAGGGGGAGCCGATGTCCGACGCGGACATGCAGAGCGCTCCCTATCCGGACTCACCGCTGCGGCGGCTGGGTTATGGCCCCGGGCTCATGGTTCCGCTTGGCACTCCGCCGAACGTGCGCGGGGTGCTCACGCTGGCCAAACGGAGTGGGCGGCTGCCGTTCAGCACCGCGGAACTACAGATGTTGCATGCTTTCGCCGGCCAGGCGGCGATTGCGCTCGAACTGGCCGAGGCGCGCCGGGACGCCGAGCGGCTGGGGCTGCTGGAGGACCGGGATCGGATCGCCAAGGACTTGCACGATGTGGTGATCCAACGATTGTTTGCGACCGCGATGACGTTCATGAGCACGGTGCGGTTGGTGGACCATCCGGAGGCGGCCAAAAGGCTGCAGCGCGGTATCGACGAACTGGATGGGACGATCCGGCAGATCCGCTCGTCCATCTTCGCCCTGCAGGTCTCCCACGACCAGGACACGCCCAGCCTGCGGGCGCAGATCGTGGACCTGGTGGAAGGCGCCGGCAGCCATCTGGGCTTCATGCCTGGCTTGCGCATGGAAGGGCAGATCGACACGCTGGTGCCCGAACCCGTTGCCGAGCACCTGCTGGCCGTCCTGCGGGAGGCCCTATCCAATGTGGTACGCCACTCTCACGCCACCCGCGCCGAGGTCTCCGTCGACACGGCGAGCGACAGTCTCACCCTCACGGTCTCGGACAACGGTGTCGGTCTGGGGGAGAGCGGTCGTCGAAGCGGCCTGCGCAACATCGAGGAACGGGCCGGCCACCTGAGCGGTAATGCAGAGCTGGAGAGCCCGGGCCCGGACGGGAAAGGCACGCGGCTACGCTGGCACGTCCCGCTGTGAGGTCCCGCGACCCACGAGAAGGGGACCAAGGTCCCTAGGGCGCGCGGACTGATCCGGACATCATCGGCACCATGACGACGATGCAGTACATCGACGCCTACTGGCGTGCCGCGAACTACCTGTCCGTCGGGCAGATCTACCTGCTGGACAACCCGCTGCTGACGGAGCCGCTCCGGCCGGAGCACGTCAAGCCGCGCCTGCTCGGCCACTGGGGCACCACGCCCGGGCTGAACTTCTGCTTCGCCCACCTCAACCGGATCATCGCCGAGCGTGGCCAGGACATGATCTACATCGCGGGTCCCGGCCACGGCGGCCCGGCGGCGGTCGCGCACGCCTGGCTGGAGGGCTCTTACTCCGAGAAGTATCCCGAGGTGTCCCAGGACGCGGCAGGGATGCGGCGGTTGTTCCGCCAGTTCTCCTTCCCGGGTGGCATCCCCAGCCATATCGCGCCGGAGACGCCCGGGTCGATCCACGAGGGCGGCGAGCTTGGGTATTCGCTCGCGCACGCTTATGGAGCGGCCTTCGACAATCCACGCCTCGTGGTCGCCTGTGTCGTCGGCGACGGCGAGGCCGAGACGGGTCCGCTCGCCGCCAGCTGGCACTCCAACAAGCTGCTCGACCCCTATCGCGACGGCGTCGTCCTGCCGATCCTGCACCTGAACGGCTACAAGATCGCCAACCCCACCCTGCTCGCCCGCATCCCCGAGTCCGAACTGCTCAAGCTCATGGAGGGGCACGGCTACCGCCCGCACCTCGTCGGCCCCGACCACGAACAGATGGCGAACACGCTGGATGAAGTGTTCGATCAGATCGCCGCTTACAAGGACGGCCGCGCCGACCGCCTCCCAATGATCATCCTGCGGACGCCGAAGGGCTGGACAGGCCCGCGCGAAGTCGACGGGCTGCCTGTCGAGGGGACCTGGCGGGCGCACCAGGTGCCGCTGTCCGGCGTCCGCGACAACCTTGAGCACCTGACGATGCTGGAGAAGTGGATGCGCTCCTACCGGCCGGAGGAACTGTTCGACGTCGACGGCCGCCCGGTCCCGAAGATTCTGCAGACGGTGCCGGAAGGGGCGAAGCGGATGAGCGCCAGCCCGCATGCCAATGGCGGCGAGCTGCTGAAACCTCTCGCGCTGCCGGACTTCCGCGACTATGCGGTGGAGGTCAAAGCACCTGCGCGGCAATCCACTGAGCCCACCCGAGTGCTGGGCACGTTCCTGCGCGACGTGATCGCCGCCAACCCGCGCAGCTTCCGGCTCATGGGGCCGGACGAGACGGCCTCCAACCGGCTGCAGGCCGTCTTCGACACCACCACCCGGGCCTGGAACGCCGCCACCGAGCAGACCGACGACCACCTGGCCGCCGGCGGGCGGGTCATGGAGGTGCTGTCCGAACACCTGTGCCAGGGCTGGCTGGAGGGCTACCTGCTGACCGGCAGGCACGGCCTGTTCAACTGCTACGAGGCGTTCATCCACATCATCGACGCCATGTTCAACCAGCACGCCAAATGGCTGGAAGCGTCAAAGAAGATCCCCTGGCGGCGGCCCGTCGCCTCGCTCAACTACCTGCTGTCCTCACACGTCTGGCGGCAGGACCACAACGGCTTCAGCCACCAGGACCCCGGCTTCCTCGACGTCGTGGTCAACAAGAAGGCGTCCGTGGTGCGGGTCTACCTGCCGCCGGACGCCAACACGCTGCTCTCGGTCGCTGACCACTGCCTGCCCTCGCGCGACTACGTCAACGTGATCGTGGCGGGCAAGCAACCGGTGCTAGACCTGTTCACGATGGACGAGGCCATCGCGCACTGCACCCGCGGCCTGGGCATCCTGCCCTGGGCCTCCAGCGACTCCGGCGCAGAACCGGATGTCGTGCTGGCCTGCGCCGGCGACGTCCCCACGTTGGAGACCCTCGCCGCCGCTGCCATCCTGCGCGAGCACCTGCCGTCCCTGAAAGTACGGGTCGTCAACGTCGTGGACCTGATGCGGCTGCAGCCCCCGTCGGAGCACCCGCATGGCATGCCGGACGCCGAGTTCGACACCCTGTTCACCACCGACAAGCCGATCATCTTCAATTTCCACGGCTACCCGTGGCTGATCCATCGCCTCACCTACCGCCGCCACGGCCACGCCAACGTCCACGTGCGCGGCTACAAGGAAGAGGGCACCACGACGACGCCGTTCGACATGGCCATGCTCAACGACATCGACCGCTTCCACCTGGTCATGGACGTCATCGACCGCGTCCCAGGGCTCGGCACCACGGCGGCGCACCTGCGCCAGCGCATGAGCGACGAACGGCTGCGGGCCCGCGCGTACACGCGCGAGCACGGCGAGGACATCCCCGAGATCAGTGGCTGGACCTGGCCATGACAGCCGACGGCCGCGAAGAGAATACGGCCCCGCTCGGTGTCGATCGTGCCAGTACCGGCGACCTGTTCAACCTCGCGGTCGACATCGGCCCCGTGCCCATGCAGGTCGGCGCCTGCCTGATCCTGGACACCGGGCCGGGCTTCGAGCTGACGCACGCGCGCCGGCTGATCGCCGAGCGGGTCGGCGCGGTGCCGCGGTTGCGTCAACGCCTCGTGCCCACCCCACCCGGATGCGGTCGGCCTCTCTGGATCGACGACCCGGCCTTCGACCTGGACCGCCACCTGCATGTCACGACATGCCCACCACCCGGCGACGAAGGAGCGCTGCTCGACCTCGCTGCCGCGGTGATCAGCCGGCCACTGGCGGCGTCCCGGCCTCTGTGGTCGATGACCCTGGTGACAGGTCTGACGGGCGACAGGATCGGCATGATCGTCTGCTTCCACCACGTGCTCGCCGACGGCGTCGGCGGTCTGGTCGTGCTCGGTTGCCTCGTCGACGGGGTGCCCGCGCCGACCGCACGTGCGTTTCCCGTTCCCGCTCCGCCCCTTCGCCGGATCGCCGCTGACGCATGGAGTGCCCGGCTGCGTGCTCTGACCCGTCTCCCTCACACCTGGCGGGCCGTCAAGCGCGCCGCCGCTGAAGTCGGTGCTCCGCAGCGGTCGGCGATCTGTTCGCTGAACGCGCCCGCCGGTGGGAACCAGCGACTGGTGGCCGTCACGGCGAAGCTCGACGACGTCCGCCGGTTCGCTCACGCGCATGGCGGCACCGTCAACGACGCCGTGCTCGCCGCGATCACCGGTGCCGTACGCACCCTGCTGGCTCATCGCGGGGAGAGCGTCCCTGATCTGGTGGTCTCCATCCCCGTGTCGGCACGGACATCCGCCACCGCCGCCAGGCTCGGCAACCAAGTCGGTGTCATGCCCGTCCGCCTTCCCACCGGAGGCGGCCTCGCGCACCGGCTAGAACGCATCGCGACGATCACCAGAGCCCGGAAATCCGAGACCCCAGGAGTCTCGGCGCCGTGGCTCGCGAGGGTCGGCCGAATGCTCGCCCGCATCCACATGATGGGCTGGCTGCTCAATCACCAGCATCTGATTCACACCGCCGTGACGAACTTGCGCGGCCCCGAGGAGCCGCTGTTCTTCAACGGCGTGCGTGTGCGAACGATCATCCCGATCGCGCTGGCACGGGGAAATGTGACCATCGCCTTCAGCGTGCTGTCCTACACGGGCATCCTGACGATCACGACCGTCGCTGACGCGGAGCGCGTAACCGACCTGCCCCACCTCACCCGCGCGCTGCACGACGAACTCACCGCGATGAGCTGACGGCCAGGCAGGCGGATAGGGACGAAAGTCCTGGCGGATCGATGGCTTACGCCTCGGTACCCGAACCGCCGAGGTTGATGTGCTGGCGGTGATCGTACGAGAGGGGATCACGATGTCCGTCACTCCGTTAACGCGGCGCCGCAAGCTGGGGCCGTGGATGGCGACCGCGCTGGTCGTCGGCAACATGATCGGCTCGGGCGTGTTCCTGTTGCCGGCGTCGCTGGCGGCCTTCGGCAGCGCGAGTCTGCTGGCGTGGGCGCTCACCGCGACCGGGGCGCTGTTACTGGCGCTGGTATTCGCCCGGCTCGGCCGCGCCTACCCCAAGACCGGCGGCCCGTACGCCTACGCCCGCCGCGCGTTCGGCGACTTCATCGGCTTTCAGACCGCGTGGGGATATTGGATCGCCGTGTGGGTGGGCAACGCCGCCATCGCGGTGGCGTTCGTCAGCTACCTCGGCTACTTCTGGCCCGTGCTCGCCGACACCGCCGTGCTCGCCGCGGGCGTCGCGCTGGCCGCGATCTGGCTGTTGACCGTCGTCAACGTCCGGGGAGTGCGGCTGGGTGGCTGGATCCAGGCCGTCACCACCGTCGCAAAATTGCTACCCCTGGTCGGGCTGGCCGTGGCTGCGCCGTTCTTCGTCGACGCCGCCGACTTCACCCCGTTCAACCCGAGCGGCCAGAGCACGTTCGGGGCCCTCACGGCCGCCGCCGCGCTGACACTGTGGGCGTTCATCGGCATCGAGTCGGCCACCGTGCCCGCCGAGGACGTCGACGATCCGGAGCGGACCATCCCCCGCGCCACCGTCATCGGCACGATCACTACCGCGGCGGTCTACGTCCTGGGCACCGTCGCGGTGTTCGCCGCCGTGCCTCGCGCGCTGTTGACGGAGTCCACCGCACCGTTCGCGGACGCGGCCGAGGCCATGTTCGGCGGCTGGGCGGGCACCGCGGTCGCCATCGGCGCGATCGTCAGCGCGTTCGGCGCGCTCAACGGCTGGATCCTGCTGCAGGGCCAGGTGCCGATGGCCGCCGCCCGCGACGGGCTGTTCCCGCGGGTGTTCGCCAAGACGTCGCGCTGGGGCACGCCGGCCGTGGGGCTGGTCGTCTCCAGCGTGCTGGTCACCGGGCTCATGCTGTTGAACTACAACGCCGGGCTGGTCGAGCAGTTCAACTTCGTGATCCTGCTGGCCACGCTCACCACGTTGATCCCGTACGCGTACGCCGCGGCGGCGCAGCTCATGCTGGCCCTCACCGACCGGGAGCACTTCTCCGGCAGGAGGCTGGCGGGCGACGCCACGGTCGCCGTCGTGGCGTTCGCCTACGCGTTGTGGACCATCGCCGGGTCCGGCTACGAGGTCGTCTACAAGGGGACGCTGCTGATGCTCGCCGGCATTCCGGTCTACGTGTGGCTGAAGTACCGCGACCGCGACGACACCGTCCGTATCGACAGGAAGGCGGCATGAGCGTGTTCCATGTTGACAGCGAGGTGGGCACGCTGCGACAGGTCATCCTGCACCGCCCCGGGCTGGAGCTGATGCGGCTCACGCCGAGCAACTGCGATGAGCTGCTCTTCGACGACGTGCTCTGGGTCAAGCGGGCCCGCCAGGAGCACGACGCCTTCGCCGACACCCTGCGCGAGCGCGGCGTGACCGTCCACCTCTTCGACGAGCTACTGGCCGAGACTCTCAAGCTGGATGAGGCCCGGGCGTGGGTCCTGGACCGGGTGGTCACCGAGTCCGCGTTCGGCCCTGCGCTCGCGCCCCCGCTTCGCCAGGAACTGGAGGCGATGCCGGTGGACGCCCTGACCCGCCATCTCATCGGCGGGTTGACCAAGCGCGAGCTCGGTCTGGCAGCCGACAGCCTGCGCCTGGCCGGGCTCGGCGAGGACGACTTCATCCTGCCGCCTCTGCCCAATCACCTGTTCACCCGCGACGCCTCGGCCTGGATCTACGGCGGGGTGTCCCTGCATCCGATGGCCAAACCGGCCCGCCGCCGCGAGACCACGCACGTGGCGGCCGTGTACGCCTTCCACCCGATGTTCGGCGGACGGGCGCCGGTGTGGTTCCCGGCGGAGGCCGAGCAGCCCGCCAGCATCGAGGGCGGCGACATCCACGTCGTCGGCGACGGCGCGGTGCTGGTGGGGATGAGCGAGCGCACCACGCCGCAGGCGATCGAGCTGCTCGCCCGCCGCCTGTTCGAGGCCGAAGCCGCCGAGCGCGTCATCGTCGCCGCCCTGCCGAAGAAGCGGGCCTTCATGCACCTGGACACCGTGATGACGATGGTCGACCGCGGTGTCTTCGTGGCCTACCCGGAACTGCCGCCGCTGCGCTCGTTCACCCTCACTCCAGGCCTGCGCGTACGGGAGAACGACGACCTGTTCGAGGCGCTCGGAGCGAGCCAGATCCTGCGCGCCGAGCAGGACGTGTGGGCCGCCGAGCGCGAGCAATGGGACGACGGCACCAATGTGCTGGCCATCGCCCCCGGCGTGGTCGTCGCCTACGAGCGGAACGTCACCACCAACACCATGCTCCGTAAGCACGGCATCGAGGTCATCACCATCTCCGGCGCCGAGCTGGGACGCGGCCGTGGCGGCCCGCGTTGCATGAGCTGCCCCATCGAAAGGAACCCCCTGTGAAAGACCTGCTGCGCATAGTCGACCTGACCCCGGACGACATGACTCATCTGCTCGACCGCGCCGACCACTTCCAGCGGCATCCCCTCGACTCCCGCGAGCTGCTGGCCGGCCGGACGGTGCTGCTGTACTTCACCAAGCCGTCCACCCGCACCCGGATCTCCTCTGAGACCGCCGTGGTCCGACTTGGCGGGACGCCGCTCACCGTCGGTCCCGCCGAGCTGCAGCTCGGCCGTGGCGAGACCATCGCCGACACCGCCCATGTCGTGAGCTCGTACGCGGACGCTGTGGTGATCCGCACCTTCGACGACGAGGAGGTGAGAAGCTTTGCCCGCGCGGCCCGCGTACCGGTGATCAACGCGCTCACTGATGGCCATCATCCGCTGCAGGCGCTCGCCGACCTGATGACGCTGCGCGAGGTCGCCGGCGATCTGCCCGGACGGAAGATCGCCTATATCGGTGCGGCGACCAACGTCACGCACAGCCTCATGGAGGCCGCTGCCTTGGCCGGGCTCTCGATCGCCGTCGCGACCCCGGCCGGGTACGCGCCCGATCCGGCCGTCGAAGCCATGGCCAGGAAGCTCTCCGCAGGAGGGGAACTGCTGCTCACCGACGATCCCTACGAGGCGGTCGAGGGAGCCGACGCCGTCTACACCGACGTGTGGCTGTCCATGGGGGATCCGCCGGAAGAGAAAGCCGCGCGTGTCGCCGCGCTGACCCCCTATCAGGTCACCGCCGGGCTGATGGCCGCCGCGGGGCCCGGTGCGATCTTCCTGCACTGCCTGCCCGCCCATCGCGGCGAGGAGGTGACGGCCGAGGTGATCGACGGTCCCTCGTCCCGGGTGTTCCGCCAGGCCGCCAACCGGCTGCCCATTGCGCAGGCCGTGCTCGAGGCACTGCTCGCCCGCGATCTGGCCGGTGCGCTGTGAGGATCGTCATCGCGATCGGCGGGAACGCGCTGCTGCACCGCGGCGAGCGGGCCGATGCCGCGACGCAGATCCGCAACGTCGCCTCCGCCGCCGAGCAGCTGGCGTGGGTCGCCGAACGTCACCAACTGCTCATCGTGCACGGCAACGGCCCTCAGGTGGGGCTGCTGGCCGAGGAGAGCGAGCGCGACCCCACTTTGGAACGCGGCTACCCCCTGGACACGCTGGTGGCCGAGACACAAGGCATGATCGGCTACTGGCTGGCGCAGAGCATCGGTCGCCGCCTGCCGGACACACAGGTCGGCGCGCTTGTCACCCAAGTCGTCGTGTCCGCCGCGGACCCCGCCTTCGACCACCCCGACAAACCCATCGGTCCCTACTACCCGACGGAGGAGGCCGAACGGCTGGCTCGCGAACGTGGCTGGGAGTTCACCAAGGAAGAGTTCGGCATGCGGCGCGTCGTTCCCTCGCCGCACCCGATCCGGGTCATCGAACTGCCCATCATCAAGCGACTGCTGGACGACGGGTGCGTGGTGATCTCCGGTGGGGGAGGCGGGGCGCCGGTCGCGGCCGATCGGTCAGGCCTGGAGGGGGTGGTGGACAAAGACCTGGTCGCCGCGCTGCTCGCCGAACAGGTTCAGGCCGATCTGCTGGTCATCCTGACCGACGTGCCGAACGTGTACGCACACTACGGGACCCCGCGCGAGCGTCCCCTTGTGCTCGTCTCCCCGGAGGAGCTGGAGGCCATGTCGTTCGCGGCGGGCTCCATGCGACCGAAGATCGACGCGGTCTGCGCGTTCACCCGGGCGACCGGACGGCCGGCGGTCATCGGCGCACTGGACGAGCTCGCGGCCGTGGTCACCGGCGCACGCGGCACCCGCATCCAGCCGGTGCCCGCCCATTTCGGGTGAGAGGACCAAAGGCGCATGAAGACGTGAGGGACGCCCCTTAGCGGAACAGCCTGGCAGGAAGACCGTGAAGGGAGAGCGATCGAGCGGAGGCGACGATGAAGAACGAATTCGGCGTAGCGGTGGGCTATGAGGATGCCCCATCGGCAAGAGAGGCCCTGCGATGGGGTGCTGCCGAAGCCACAGACAGGAGGCTGCCCCTGACCGTGTGCCACGCCTGGGAGTGGCCGTACCACGAGTGGCCCGGCGAGATCGTGCCGCTCGAACTCGTCCGCCGCCCAGCGCAGCGACTCGTCGAAGCCGCCGCGGGGCGGGTCCGCCGTCGACACCCTGACATCACCGTCAACACGCTGATCGATCGCGGCAGGCCGGGCGAGCTTCTCGTGGAGCTGTCCACGGACGCGGCACTGATCGTGGTGGGCTGTCGCGGCCTTGGCGCACTCGGAGGATTGGTGGCCGGCTCCGTCAGCGGCCATGTCGCCGCGCATGCCAGGTGTCCCGTAATCGTCATGCGAGGCCCTGCGGAGGCCCACGGCGCCCGAGAGGTGGTGGCGGGGTTCGACTCCTCACGGTCGTCCGTGGCGGCGCTGGACTTCGCTGCCGGAGAGGCGGTTCGGCTGGGAGCTTTGCTCAAGGTAGTGATCGCATATCAGGGCCGCGGCCGAGATGCCGGCGCGCTGCAAACGCCTGTCCAAGCCGAAGGGCTGGCCTGGGACGAGCTGACCCTGCTGCGGCGCCGGTATCCGGACCTACGGGCCGGCATCGAGCTGGTGGACGAGCCGGCGCGCCCGGCGCTGCTCGAAGCGGCATGTAAGGCGCGCCTGCTGGTGGTCGGCTCGCGGGGTCTGGGCGAGGTCCGGGGACTGCTGCTCGGGTCGGTCAGCCAGGCCATCGTGCATCACGCACCGTGTCCGGTCGCCATCGTGCACGACGACTGCGCCGCCCCTCCTCCCAGCGCATTGACGGGACGAAGGTCCTGACGCTGGGGGCCGTACGGCACTGCTTCCCGAAGGCCGCAGGCGGTGTGCTTGAGGTGTGACAAGGACGACGCATCCGCAGCGAAAGGGGGCCGTCATGGCCACCACCGTCAACACGTCCGGCAGGCAGACTGCTACCGCCGCCGGCAAGCAACCGGTCGACTACGTCTGGGCGATCGCCCGGATCTCGATCGGCTGGATCTTCCTGTGGGCCTTCCTGGACAAGACCTTCGGCTGGGGCTTCGCCACTCCCGCCAACCGCGCCTGGATCGCCGGCGGCAGCCCCACCACCGGCTTCCTCAAGGGCACCGGCGAGAACGCACTTGGCGGCTTCTTCGGCTCCCTCGCCGGACAGGCCTGGGTGGACTGGCTGTTCATGGCCGGCCTGCTGGGCATCGGCCTCGCGCTGGTCCTGGGCATCGGCACCCGCGTCGCCGCCGGCGCCGGCACGCTGATGCTGGTCCTCATGTGGGCGGCCGAACTGCCCCTGGCCAACAACCCCTTCGTGGACGACCACCTCATCTACTCGATCGTGCTCATCGGCCTCGCCCTCGCCGGCGCGGGCACCACGTTCGGACTCGGCAACCTGCCGATCGTCCAGCGCACCCCCTGGCTGAAGTAGTGCCGACCGCCACCCGCCCGCCTCCGGCCACCGGAGGCGGGCGTCGCGCTTTGCGGGCGCGCCCGATGCGAATGGACGTCGAACGAGCCTGAAACTTCGTAAGACCGAAGGCTGGAGGTCCTGATGCCGCGTGACCGGGTCCTCTACTGCCTCGCGAGCGTGGGATCGATCGTGGATGTAGGTTCAGCAATTACGCTCCTTCAGGAGCGATTGATCGCCACCTATCGAGACCGGCACAGCCCCGCCACATCGCCGCTGCGCAGTCGGCCCCTACGGGCTGGCAGACGAACGTCGTCGACGTCGAGGCGGACGACCTCGCTGGTGTGGGGCCGACGACCGTCGAGGCCGATACGTCCTCGATCGTGGCGCTCAGAATCTTGCCCGGATGGAGGGGTAAGGCGGACCTGATGAGCCGTCTCCTGGCCGAGCGCGGCTACCAGGTGGTCTTCCAGAACTGCCGCGGCACCTTCGGCTCCACCGGAGAGTTCGAGCCGTTCAGGAACGAGCGCGAGGACGGCCTGGCGACGCTGGAATGGCTCGCCACCCAGCCGTGGTTCAGCGGCTCGGTGGCCATGTTCGGCCTCAGCTACTACGGCTACGTGCAACTGGCCTCGGGCGCGGGCGCCCCCGACTACCTCAAGGCGCTGGTGCCGCAGATGGCCGCCTCCCGTGTCTACGGCGTGCTGCGCGGCGAGCCGATGCGCCTCGACGGCGCGCTCAGCTGGCTGTACACCACCTACAACGGCCATCTCGCCACGTCACTGCTCGACAAGACCCGGGTGACGCTCCGGCGTACCAGCGCCTTACGCGCTGGCTTTCAGCACCTGCCGGTCGGCGAAGCAGACCACGCGGCGCTCGGGCGCCCCATCCCCTTCTTCCAGGACATCGTGCGGTACGGCAGACCGGAGGACGATCTGTGGGCCGCGACGGACAACTCCAAGCACGTCCCCGGCATCCAGGCCCCCGTGCACTTCCTGGCCGGATGGTACGACTTCTTCCTCCGCGACGAACTCGCCGACTACCAGGCACTACGGGACGCGGGCAAGAACCCCTACCTCACCATCGGCCCGTGGACCCACGCGTCGCTGCCCGGCATGAAGGCCGGCTTCAAGGAGAGCCTGGAATGGTACGACGCTCACCTTCGCGGTGACGTCGGCGCGCTGCGCTCCGCTCCGGTGCGGGTCTGCGTGATGGGCGCCGACACGTGGGTTGACCTGCCGTCCTGGCCGCCTCCGTCCACTCCCGTACTGCACTACCTGCGAGCCGGAGGTTCGTCGTCCACGGAGCCACCCGCAAGCCAGGATCAGCCCTCGCGCTACCGCTACGACCCCGCCGACCCGACGCCCAGCCTCGGCGGTGCGGTGATCAGCGGTGGCGGTGCCAAGGACAACCGCAAACTCGAGGCCCGCCCGGACGTCCTCACCTTCACCGGCGACCCAGTACGAGCCGACACGACCATCATGGGCACCGTCTCGGTCAGCCTGCACGCCCGCTCGACGCTCGACCACACCGACTTCTTCGCCCGCCTGTGCGACGTCGCACCCAAGGGCACGTCCACCAACCTGTGCGACGGCATCATCCGTCTCGACCAGGGCGGCACCCGGCAGGTGACCATCAGCCTGACCCCCACGGCCCACTGCTTCAAGCCCGGCCACCGCATCCGCCTGCAGATCTCCAGCGGCGCGCACCCCATGTACGACCGCAACCCAGGCACCGGTGAACCGCTCGCCACCACAACCGCGATGCGCCCCGCCGACCAGGAGATCCTCCACGATGCCGCGCATCCCTCGGCGCTCATCCTGCCCGTCGTGTAGCTGCGGCGTGAGCATGAGGCGAGGCTGTGTGGTACTTCGGTGCGGCTTCCGTCACGCCCGCGTGCTGCTTGAGATCCCCCTCGCCTGCAGTCTGTTCATCGGCATCTTCACCAACCTGACCAGCGCAGGTCCCCTCGCACCGCCCAGGTTGCTGTGCTGACCGGTCCGAGTGCGCCGGACTCGCTTCCCCGCGAAGCGGATCGAGTCGCCAACGGCTGTCCGCCGGGTCCTCAACCCGGTACTTTCTTGGACGGACGATGAACGACGTGGATGGCTCCCTTTCACGGAGCCTGGACACGTTCGGCCATGCGACGGGGTCGCTCGCGCCCGGGGACGAAGTCCTGCCCAAGGTCACGGAAGCCCGTGTGATCAGGTGAAGGTTCACGGGCGTCGTGGCAGTCGTCATGCTTGTGAGCGAGTGTCTTCAGAGCCGGGGCGTCGGTGCGGCATGCGGCGTGTCAGGGACGGTGCTCCTGGTGAGGCCGATGCCGAACAGAATGAGCCCAATGCCGGAGATCAGCAGGATCCCGGTCGCGACGAACAGCCAGGTGGTCAGTTCGTCCAGCCACGGGAGGGCGGCGGCCAGCCGGAGATCTGCCGAGATCGTGGGACTCGAGTCCGAGTTCATGATCACGATCGTCCAGTCGCCCGGTTCGATGTCCCATTCGAGACTTCCCGACCCCGTGGCCGTCCAGAAGGTCTGCGTGGTGGGAGGAGCGGCAGGCTGACCGCCCAGGTGCCGCGCGTAGGCAATGTCGTCGGGCCCCGGTCCGAAGGCCAGGTGAGTGATGCGGTCGTAGCCGGCGTTCTTCAGATATGCGTCCACGTCGGTTCGGCGGCCGATGCCGATGAAGAGCGGGTTACCAGTGGTGGTCGCCTCAATGCGGACCTTACCGGTGAAGCCGCGCAGATACTCCACGCCCTGGCCGTCAACGGCGATCTCGTCCGTGGTCAGCGCGTACGCCGGGGTGGCGATCCGCTCGCTGGTCGTGCTGACGAAGCCATCGCCGGAGCGGGACTGGGCGAGCAGTGCCGAGAGCGAGCCGGCCGCGGCTGTCCCGATCGCGCCGAAGGCGAGCACCGCACCCAGCACCATCGCCACGATTGAGCCGGCGTTGTGCCGTACAGGCGCATGTCGTGGAGCGGACGGTGCGTCCACGCGGGGCAGCTCGTGGCCGCCCTGCTCCAGCCGGAAGGGCGGGTACGCGTCGGTCATGAGGGTGGCGTAGGCGGCCACTCTGAGCGCCCACCGGTTCATGCCGACAACGAGGTCGTGGATGCCGTGGGGGTAGCGGCCGGTGAACAGCAGGGACAGGGCGGCGACGAGGACCAGCAGCCCGATGAGACCGCCCCAGTCGAGCGTGTAGAGGACGCCGCCGCCGTCGGGCAGGCCGCTCCACCAGGAGATCACGCTGCCGCTGGTGAACAGGCCCACGATGAGATAGTGCGGGAGAGCCAGCAACCACCACTTGACCAGCACCAGCCCGCGGGAGAGCCGCTCGGGATAGTCGATTTCCAGCGTGGCCGGGTAGCCCGGGGCCGGGCCGAGCGTGAAGGGTGGGTAGCGGTCGGTGCCCAGGGCGCCGTAGGTGTAGTACGCCACCCGCCAGGTCCAGCGCAGGACGCCGACATTGAAGTCGAACAATGCGCGTGGGTAGCGGCCGGTGAAAAGGATCGCGAAGAACGCGATGACGGTGAGGACCGCGAAGGCGATCCACAGCAGGCTCAGAACGATGTAGTGGGGTATCGCCAGGAGCCACTTGACGATCCAGAGGCCACGATTGAGCGGCTCCTCGAGCCGCGCCTCCACTCTTACGGGATAAGTACTCATGCTTCGAGCGCACCATCGTTCCGCACAGATGCCTGGAGGCGAAGGTCCCGATCTGGGCGCCGATGGACACCGGACACGGAAGAAGGTCCAAGGACCTCAGACTTGGGACTTCGTGCCCCAGACGGTGGTCGGCGAGAGCGCCACTCTGGTGCCCAAGGGCATGAGAGAAGGGAGTCCGCCGATGCGCTGGGACGAGATGTCGAAGAGACAGCAGGGCATGCTGCTGACGCTGGTGTCCGTGGAGGTCTCGCTGACCACGGCTGCCGCGGTTGATCTCTGCTTCCGCCCTCAGCACGATGTGCGCGGGCATAAGGGGCTGTGGTGGCTGGGGATCTTCGTGCAGCCGTTCGGGCCCATCTCCTACCTGCTGTGGGGACGACGACGGCCATGCACGTGATCTCGCTGTGGAAGGCGCTCGATCGTCTCCAGAGCCGCATGGTGAACCCGGTCGTCGCCTGGCTGCCCCGAACACCGTTACATGGCCTGCTGTCGAAGCGGATCATTCTGTTGACCGTCAACGGCCGCGCTCAGGCGTACGCGCTGAGAGCCGTGCTCCCCGCCGTCCGGACCCGCGGTCGCGGCTCTGAGCGGGGCCGCGCTGGTGCGCTTGATTTATCCCATCGTTCCCTCCCGGCCTTGTTGATCGGCGCGATGGCCGTGGGCGGCCGATGGTCCCTGGCAACGAGGACTTCCTCCTCTGCCGCCGCAGGCGCGTCGGGTGTGAGCTGGAGGCGTGGGAGATCGGGACCACGGAAGGAGGCCGCGATGAACCTGCCTGACCGGCGGGAGATCAGGATCCCGGAGCTGCTGGAGTGGCTGGAGCACCCGACGCTCGGGTTCCGGCCGTTCGGACAGATCCTCCGGGTCGAGGATTACGTCGCAGACGGCCGGTATGTGCTGCGCGTAGAACTACCCGGAATCGACCCCGACAAGGATGTCGAGGTCATCGTGGACGACGGCGTGCTTCACATCCGGGCAGAGAAGAGCCGGAAGACCACCGAGCCGCACCGCTCCGAGTTCGCCTACGGGTCGCTCTCCCGGTCGGTGACGCTGCCGGCGACGGCCAAGACCGACGACGTCAAGGCGGTCTACAAGGGCGGCGTCCTGGAGGTCAGCGTTGGGCTGGCCGAAGGAAGGAAGGCGGAGGGCCGGCGGATCACCGTCGAGCACTGACGCCTGGGCGAGCGTGGGACGGGGCGCCTGCCCACGCTTCGCTGTTTCTGAAGAAGGTCGATGATGAACCGAGCAATCGTCGTGGGCGTTGATGGATCGAAGGCCGCGAGGTCAGCCCTCGCCTGGGCCGCCGAGGACGCCGTACGTGCAAGTCTGCCGCTGCGCATCGTGCACGTGCGCGAGCCCTGGGCGGCCGAGCACCCGCTCACCGCCTCCAGCGGCAAGGAGACGTTGACCGAGCGGTGCAACCTCCTGCTCGACGCCGCGGCCGAGCAGGCACGTACGCTCGCCCCGGGGACGCAGATCTCGACCGCCCTGGTCACCGGTGCGGTGATGGAGCGGCTCAGGAGCGAGTCGGAGGCGGCCGAGACCTTGGTGGTGGGCAGCCGGGGGCTGGGCGGATACACCGGGCTGGTGGTCGGCTCGGTGGCGCTCGGGCTCGCCGGGCACACCGACAGCCCGCTGGTCGTCGTCCGGGTGCTCCCGCGCGAGGAGCGCGGTGAGATCGTGGTCGGCTACGACGGCTCCCCGGACGCGGACCGCGCGATGGCGTACGCCCTCCACCAAGCCACCGTTCGCACGACGCGGGTTCGCGTGCTCTACGGCAGGCGATACCCCGTTCTCGCCCCGCATCCTGCCGGATACGGTCCCATTCCCGTCGACGAGGCGGCCGAGATCGGGCGGCGTCTGGCACCCTGGCGGGACAAATACTCTGAGGTCGAATTGGTCGAGTCGATCGTGCCTGGACACCCGGTTCCGGCCCTGGTCGAGGCGTCGAAGGCGGCCGATCTCGTCGTCGTGGGGTCACGCGGCAGGGGCGGGTTCACCGCCGCGGTGCTCGGCTCGGTCAGCCATGGGGTTCTGCACAGGGCGCGCTGCCCGGTGGCCGTGATCGGTACGCCGAGGAGGCGGCCATGACCGTGATCGTCGCGCCGCCGCACCTCACCGAAGAAGCACGGCATGACTGGGACGTGTTGCAGCGTGCGACCGAGCAAGCGGGCGTGTTCGACCCAGGACAGGCCGACCTGCTGCCCGAACCGGCGCGGCGCTGGGTCCTGCACGCCATCGCCCCTGGTACGTCCTTGCTGCGGGCCGTCGTCCTGAGCATGCGCGGCACGATCAAGCTCGGTGCGTGGCGGCGGTTCCGGGCCACTCAGGTCCTGCGGCCGTTGGAGGGCTTTGTCTGGTCCGCGAGCGTCTTTCTCGGGTTGCTGCCGGTGCACGGCTTCGATCGGTACCGCGCCGAGGCCGGCGAGATGCGCTGGCGCTTGCTTGACACCTTTTCGATGATGTCAGGCACTGGGCCGGATATCACCAGGAGCGCGGCCGGGAGGTTGGCGTGCGAGTTCGTGCTAGCGCCCGCGGCAGCGCTCGATCCACGCGTGCGGTGGAAGGCACTTGACGGGCGACGTGCTGTCGCCAGCCTTCCGATCGGCTCCGTGGATCACGATATGACCCTGACCATAGCGCCGGACGGCCGACTGGAGAGGGTGACCATGAGCCGTTGGGGCAATCCCGACAAGGGCACGTATCGCGAGCATCTGTTCGGTGTCGACTGCGGGGACGAGATCACCTGGGACGGGTTCACCCTGCCTGTGCGGATACGAGGCGGCTGGTGGCCGGGGACAGAGCGGTGGACCGATGGCGAGTTCATCCGCTTCACCCTTGACGACGCGTTGTTCCGATGATCCCGGCCATGCTGGGCTGAGGCTCCCCGCGGCCCACGTCCATTTGCGCTGCTGATGGAGATGGGATCACGCTGTCGTGGGACGCTTGTGCCCACGACAGCGTGTCCGTGTTGTCCGGCGAGTCGAGGGACAGCCGGCTTCATGTCAGGCGCCGCCCCACACCGGGTAGTTGACGATGTCGTCGTTCTTCCAGCTGAGGTTGTCGTGGACGGCCACGACGCCGTCGATGTTCTCGATCAGGCGGACGGCCTTGATGGCCTGGCTGTGCTCGGCGAGCGTTCCGGACAGGGTGACCACGGCGTCGGACACGGTGACCTCCACGCCGAGGGTGTCGCTGTGGATCGTTTCCCGGACCTGGTTGGCGATGTCGGCGTCGTCGCGGAGGAAGACTTTGACCAGGTCGCGGCGGCTGACGATGCCGATGAGCCTGCCGCCGGCGTCGACCACGGGCAGGCGCTTTACGCCGTACTTGTCCATCTGCCGTGCGGCGAGGACGACGGAGGCGTCGGGGGTGGTGGTGTGGGCGGGGGCGGTCATCAGCTCGCCGGCGGTCTCGCCGAGGGCCTTGTAGAAGCCGCTGCCCTCGCTGCCGACGGTGTGGCGCAGGCGGGCGCGCAGCGGCGGGCGGTAGCCGTCGCCGTAGTAGCGCTCCTTGAACTCGTGCTTGGCCAGCAGGTCGGCCTCGGACACCACGCCCACGACGTGGTTGTCGTCGTCCAGCACGGGCACGCCGCTGACACCCCTGCTGATGAGCAGCTCGGCCACGGCGTGGAAGGAGGCGCCCTGGTTGACGGCGGCCACGTCCGTGGTCATGACGTTCTCGACGGTGGTTCTCATGGGGATCTCCGATGATGCTTGACCCGGACGATGCCGGGCACGGTACGGGCGAGCAGGTCGGCGATGTGGTCGGCGTGCTCGTGGGGCGGCCCGCTCAGCTCGGCCACGCCGTCGCGCACGGTGACCTGCCAGCTCGGGCCGAAGGGATACTGCTCGCGCAGCGCGGTGACCACCGCCTCGCGCAGCTCGCCGTCGGGGCGGGCGAGCATGGCCATCAGGTCGCAGCGGCTCACCATGCCGACGACCTCGTGGCCGCGGAGTACGGGCAGACTCTTGATGCGCTTGCCGACCATGAGGTCGATGGCGCTGGTGACATCGGTCGTCTCGGTGACGGTGACGACGTCACTGGTCATGACGTCCATCACCTGGCGCGGTGGGGGCTCATGGGAGCTCGGGGTGGGCCGTACGGTGGCGCGGGGGTCGGGCTCGAACTCGCCGCGCAGCAGGTCGAGCTCGCTGACCACGCCCACGAGGTGGCCGCTTTCGTCGACGACCGGAGCGGCGGTGATGTTGTGACCGTAGAGCCGCCGGATGGCCCGCCGCACCGGGTCGGTGTGGCGGACCGTCATGGCCGGGCTGCTCATGACCTCGCGCACGAGCATGGCTACCTGGCCTCCCACGTGGAGTCGTCGGTTTTCCAGGTCAGCTTGTTGACGACGTCGACCACGCCGTTGACCCGGCTGGTCATGCGGGCCGCGATGCCCGCCTCGGTGCGGCGGTCCATCCACCCTGACAGAGTGACCACGCCGTTGTTCACGGAGACGGTGACGCTGGAGGTGTCCACCCACAGGGTGCGGTCGAGAATGTCGTCGCGGATCTCGGCGGCGATCTCCTCGTCGTCGCGCAGGAACAGCTTGACCAGGTCGCGGCGGCTGACGACGCCCTGCAGCCGACTGTTGCGGTCGACGACGGCCAGGCGTTTGACGTCGTGGGCGTCCATGAGGCGGGCGGCCGCGACCGCGGTCGCCGCGGGGGTGATGGTGATGGCGGGGCTGGTCATCAGGTCGGCGGCGGTGTCGCCTTCGGCTTTCTGGCGGCCCTTGGGGTGGCGCAGCCGGGCGCGCAGCGGCGGGCGGTAGCCCTCGTTGTAGAACTCCTCGCGGAACTCCTCCTTGCGGAGCAGGTCGGCCTCGGAGACCATGCCGATCACATGGTCGTCGTCGTCCAGCACTGGGACGGCGCTGATGCCGCCGGTGATGAGTGCTTGGGCGATGTCCTTGAACGGGGTGGCGGCGGTGACGGAGACGACCTTGGCCGTCATCACGTCTTCGACAGTCATGCGCATCGTCGGTCAGCTCCTTTCCGACTTCTGCACGAGGATGCGGGTGCTGGCCGGCTTGCGTTCGGCGAGCTTCACGCTGACCTCGAGGATGCCCATGTCGTAGGTGGCCGTGACGTCCTTGTCGTCCGCGTCGGTGGGCAGCGCGATCGATCGGGTGAACGCGCCGTAGGCGAACTCGGTGCGGTGCGCGTCCTTCTCCTCGTGGCGGCGCTCGGCGTGGATGGTCAGGATGCCGTTGGCCAGGGTGATCTCGACGTCCTTGTCGGGGTCGATGCCGGGCAGCTCGGCGCGCAGCACGTACCGGCCATCCTTGACCAAGTCCTCGAATCTGATCCGCGGCGGCGGGCGCAGCCCGGCGAGCGGTACTTCGAGCAGGTCGAAGATCTCCGGGAAGAGTCCTCGCTCCCGGTGCACGATGGGGTTCATGCCTTCCTCCTTGTTGTGTCGCTTCCATCGCATCTCGCGAATGGTCGACGTTTTAGGGGCAGAGGTCCCGAAACGGGACGGTCGTTGGTCAGCGAAGTCGGCGAAGCAGAGGCGAGGGCGGCTTTTCGCAGGGTGCCACCCTGATCCGGGCGTCGACCGTGGTCGCGCCGCTCGGTGTGACGATGACCGGGTTGAGGTCGAGTTCGGCCACCTGCGGCAGGTCTTCGAGCAGCCTGCTGATCCGTACGACCTGATCGGCCAGGGCGGGGACGTCGGCGGGTGGTGAACCGCGGTAGCCGTGCAGCAGCGGGGCGCAGCGCAGCTCGCCGATCATGTCGAGGGCGTCGGTGATGGGTGGCACCCGGAAGGTGCGGTCGGCCAGCAGGTCGGCCATCACTCCGCCCATGCCGACCATGAGCAGCGGGCCGAACGTCGGGTAGTTGACACCGCCGACGATGATCTCCACGCCGCCGGGCAGCATGCGCTGGACGATCGCCCCGGTCATCTCCGCGCCGATCCGTGCCGACATGTCGTGATACGCCTGCCGTACTTCATCTGGCGTCTGGAGGTTCAGCCGTACCCCGCCGACGTCGCTTTTGTGTACGGGACCTGTGGCCTTGAGTACGACGGGCAGCCCGATGCGGGAGGCCGCCGCGGCGGCGGCCTCGGGCCCGTCCACGTCGATGGACTCCGCCGGCGTCATGCCGTAGCAGGAGAGCAGCCGGGCCGTGTCGGCGGGGGAGAGCCAGCCGCCGTCCGGGCGCGTCTCCAACGCCGAGCGGACGATCTCCCGGGCGGTCTTTTCATCAGCAGGTGGAGGTACTGGAACGGGTTCGACGGGGCGGCTGCGCCATTCGGCGTAATCCACGGCGTGGGCCAGCGCCTGGACGGCCTGTTCGGGGAAGGCGTAGCTGGGCACGCGTCCGTCGATCAGGCCGTCGTGGCCGACGATGCAGGCCAGCACGGTCCTGGCCGATCTCTTGGTGGCGTCCGCGATGGCCTGGCGGGTCGTCTCCAGACCGTCGCCGAACGGCGGGGTGTAGACGACGAGTACCACGTCGACGTCGGGCGAGGCGGCGAGCGCCTCGACGGCGGCGCCGATCTCGGCCGCGGTGGCGTCGGCGGTCAGGTCGACCGGGTTGCCCAGCGCGGCGGCGGCACGGGCGTCGAGCAGTCCGGGCGGCAGCTCGGGGACGGTCAGGCCGTGCCGCTCGCAGGCGTCGGCGGCCATCGCCTGCGGCCCGCCCGAGTTGCCCACGATGGCCACCCGGCGCCCGGCCGGCAGCGGCTGGGCGGCCAGCAGTTTGGCGACGTCGATCAGCTCGTGGACGCTGTCGAGCCGGATCACGCCGGCGGCGCGGGTGAGCGCGTCCACGGCCACGTCCGGGGTGGCCGCGGCGGCGGTGTGCGAGCGCACCGCCCGGCCGCCGGCCTCGCCGCGGCCGCTCTTGACCAGCAGCACCGGCTTGCGCTTGCCGACCCGGCGGGCGATGCGGGCGAACTTGCGCGGGTTTCCGAACGACTCCAGATACAGCGCGATCACGCAGGTGTCGTCGTCGTCCTCCCAGTATTCGAGCAGGTCGTTGCCGCTGACGTCGGCCTTGTTGCCGACCGACACGAACGACGACACGTCCAGCCGGTCCAGCAGCGCCGCCCCTACGGCGCCGGACTGTGACATCAACGCCACCCGCCCGCGGACGGGCCGGTGCGGCAGGAAGCTGGCATTCAGCCAGGCTCCGGTGTTGACCACGCCCAGGCAGTTCGGGCCGATCAGCCGCATTCCGGCGGTACGGCACAGCTGCAGCACTTCCGACTCCGCGCCGCGCTGCCCGGCCTCGGCGAACCCCGACGTCAGTACCACCAGCCCGGCCACCCCGGCCGCCGCGCAGTCGCGTGCCACCTGGAGCACGAGCCGGGCGGGCACCGCCACGACCGCCAGGTCCACGCCGCCGGGCACCTTCGCGTGGCAGGCCAGCCCGGCGATCTCGTCGGCGTTGGGGTTGACGGGGTAGATCGGCCCGCCGAAGCCGCCGTCGATGAGGTTGCGCAGCACCTTGTGCCCGACCGACCGCTCGTTGCGGCCGGCGCCGATCACCGCCACCGAACGCGGCGCCAGCACCCGCGCCAACGAGGCCCGCCCGGCCTCGTGGTCACGGGCCTCGATGGCCGCCATCAGCCTGGGGGTGGGCTCGGCGGCGATGCTGACGTGCAGGGTGCCCCCGTCGAATCGCTGGACCACGTTCAGGCCGAGGTCGCGCAGCACCCGGATCATCGGCCGGTTCTCGGCCAGCACGTCGGCGACCAGCTCGCGCACGCCGTGCTCGGCGGCGTTCACGGCGAGGTGCTCCAGCAGCAGCGTGCCCAGGCCATGCCCGTGCACGGCGTCGTCCAGGAGGATGGCCAGGTCGGCCCTGCCGCCATCGATGGGGATGTACTCGGCGACCGCGACCAGCCGGCCGCGCAGGCCGGCCACCAGCGCGTGGCCGTCGTACTTGTCACCGGTGATGCGGTCGATGTAGGCGTGCGCGGTGTTGCGGCCGCCGGTGAAGAAACGCAGGTAGGCCGAGCGTTCCGACGAGCGGTCGACCAGCTCGTGCAGGGCTTGGCCATCGGTGGGGCGGAGCGGGCGCACGTGGGCGATGTCGCCATCGCGCAGCAGGACGTCGTAACCCTCGGACATGCCGGATCTCCCGTTCCTTATGTGTCGCGCAGGTCTTGTCGGCGTGAGCGTGGCGTACCTCTCACTACCGAGGCTCCTCGGCAGCCGGGCGCGCCAGGAGTGCCGGACGTCCCTGGCCTTGAGGCCGAAAGTCCCTGCCAGGTCGCATCGAAGGAAAGTGAGGCTGGCGGACATGACTACCGTGTCGCGGACCAGGTCCGGGCTGACCGCTGCCGAGGCCGGAGCGCGGCTGGCCGCCGACGGGCCTAACACGCTGCCGGCCGCTCGCCATACCTCTCCAGTGGTGTTGCTGCTGCGCCAGATGGTGCACTTCTTCGCCCTGCTGCTGTGGGGCGCATCCGTGCTCGCTCTGCTGGCCGGGATGCCGCAGCTGGCCGTGGCGATCGTCATCGTCGTGCTGCTGAACGGGGTGTTCGCCTTCGCCCAGGAGTACCGCGCCGACAAGGCCACCCAGCGGCTGGGCGAGCTCATTCCGGCCAACGCGGTGGTCCGCCGGGACGGCAAACGCCTGCTGGTCAGCGCGGCCGATCTCGTGGTCGGCGACGTGGTGCTGCTGGAAGCCGGCGACCGCGTCTCGGCCGATCTGGAGCTGACGGACGTGCACGCGCTCGCCGTCAACGAGTCGATGCTGACCGGGGAGAGCCGCCTGGTCCGGCCCGAGATGAAGGATCGCGCCTACGCGGGCACGTTCGTGGTGGAGGGCCAGGCCGAGTCCGTCGTGGTGGCCACCGGCCTGCGCACCAGGTTGGCCGCGATCGCCAAGCTCACCCGGGAGGCCAGCCGGCCGCCGAGCCCGCTGGCCGTCCAGCTCGGCAAGGTTGTCAAGATCGTTGCCGGGATCGCGCTGGCCGTCGGCGCGGCCTTCTTCGGATTGGCCATGCTGATCGGTATGGAGGCGGGCCAAGGCTTCCTGTTCGCCATCGGCGTCACGGTGGCGCTGGTCCCCGAAGGGCTGCTGCCGACGGTCACGCTCTCTTTGGCCCGTGCAGCGCAACGCATGGCGGCCAAGAACGCCTTGGTCCGCCACCTGGAGGCGGTGGAGACGCTCGGCTCGGCCACGTTCATCTGCACCGACAAGACCGGCACGCTGACCCGTAACGAGATGACCGTGGCCGACGTGTGGGCGCCCGCGCATGCGCGCGCCGAGGTGATGCGGTCGGCCGTGCTCAGCTCCACTGGCCGGATGAGCGACGGCAAACCGGTGGGCGATCCGATGGAGGTCGCGCTGCACGTTGAGGCACTGAGGATCGGCGCCGACTTATCGGGCGAGATCACCCGTCGCCACCCCTTCGATCCGGTACGGCGCCGCGCCTCTGTCGTGGCCGACAACCATCTGCACCTCAAGGGGGCGCCGGACATCGTAATTCCGCTCTGCGGTGGCGTACCGGGCGTGGAGGAGGCGCTGGCCCGGATGAGCGAACAAGGGCTGCGCGTGCTGGCGGTCGCCCGGGCGGACACGACCGAAGAACGCGATCTCCAATTTCTCGGCCTGGTCGGGCTGTACGACCCCCCTCGGGACGACGTGGCCGAAGCCATCTGGAAGTGCCGGGTCGCCGGTATCAAGCTGGCCATGATCACCGGCGATCACCCTGGTACGGCCCGCGCCATCGCCAAGGAGGTGGGCCTGCTCGGCGACGACGAGCTCGTGGTCAGCGGCGCCGAGCTGCCTGCCGACGACGCCGCGCTGGGCGAGCTGCTCGACCGTGACGGCGTGGTCGTGGCCCGTGTCACCCCTGAGGACAAGTTGCGCATCGCCCGCGCCCTCCGCGGCCGAGGCCACGTCGTGGCGATGACCGGCGACGGCGTCAACGACGGGCCCGCTCTGCGCGAGGCCGACATCGGCATCGCCATGGGCGCCTCCGGCACCGATGTCGCCCGCGAGGCCGCCGACCTGGTGCTCCTCGACGACCGCTTCGCAACCATTGTCACCGCCGTCGAACTGGGCCGCGCCACCTACGCCAATGTGCGCCGTTTCCTCACCTACCACCTCACCGACAACGTGGCCGAATTGACCCCGTTCGCGGTCTGGGCGCTGTCCGGCGGCACCATCCCGCTCGCGCTGAGCGTGCTGCAGGTGCTCGCCCTCGACATCGGCACCGACCTGCTGCCCGC
Source organism: Nonomuraea sp. NPDC051941 (assembly GCF_044593615.1). NCBI lineage: Bacteria > Bacillati > Actinomycetota > Actinomycetes > Streptosporangiales > Streptosporangiaceae > Nonomuraea > Nonomuraea sp. NPDC051941. The sequence goes on along the minus strand of NZ_JBIUCF010000058.1, from coordinate 28,337 downwards.
CCTCGCTCTCGGTGCCGAACCCGCCAACCCGCGAACCATGCACGGCCCCGCCCGCTCCGGCAACCTCGTCGGCCGTCGCCTGCTGGTCCGCGTCTTCGGCGTGCTCGGTCCCGCCCAGGCACTGGCCGAGATGGGTGCCTTCGTCGCGGTGCTGCTGCTGGGGGGCTGGCACCTTGGCGCCGCGCCGAGCCCAGCTCTCCTGGCCGCCGCCTCGGGCACTGCCTTCACCGCTGTCGTGCTTGGCCAGTTCGCCAACGCCTTCGCCTGCCGCAGCGAATCCCGCTGGATCGGACGTCTGCGCTGGCGCACCAACTCACTCCTGCTGGGCGCGCTCGCCTTCGAGGCCATCATGCTGCTGCTCTTCCTCGCTCTGCCGCCCGTCGCGGGCGTGCTCGGTGGCGCGTTTCCGCCACCGGCCGGCTGGGCACTGGCCGCACTCGCCATCCCTGTGATGATCCTGGCCGACGCCGCCCACAAAGCCTGGCGAGCCCGGCGCGTGTGAAGCGGGAAGAGGACCAAGGTCCTCCAGGCGAGGGCTGGTCAGCCCTACGCATCGGATCTGCCGGCGCGCAGGCTGGTTGTAGGGAAGGGAGCTCACTGACATGAACCACATTGTGCTCGGCTATGACGGCTCAGACTTCGCTATGCAGGCCCTGGACTGGGCGCTCGACGAGGCCGAGCTCAGAAAGCTGCCCCTGACCGTCTTCCACGCCTGGCAATGGCCCTACGGTGAGGCGGATGAGGAGGCCAAGGCTCATCTGCGCAAGGCGGCCGATCATGTGCTGTGGCACGGCGCCGACTGCGCCCGCGCCACCAGCTCGGGCGTGCAGGTCGAAACCGACCTATACGAAGGATCTGCTGCCCAGCGCCTCGTCGAGCTCTCCGGCGGCGCCGCGCTCGTCGTGGTCGGCTCACGTGGCCTGAACGCATTGCCCCGGGCAGTCGTCGGCTCGGTCGCCGGATACGTCGCCGCCCACGCTGTCTGCCCAGTGATCATCGTGCGCGGCCCCGGCCCTCTACCTGCCTCGGCGAATCCCGGGCCGGTTGTCGTGGTCGACAAGGAGCCCGATGCGGCCGTCCTGGAGTTCGCGTTCAGCGAGGCGGCCATGCACCAGGTCCCCGTTACCGCTTCGGTGGATCTGGCCGACTGGTCGGCGCGCCACCCAGGAGTCCAGGTTCAGCAGGGCGACGCTCACGAGCGGCCGACCCTCATAGTCGTCGGGCGCAAGCGATCCGCACGTTCGGGCACCGCGAGCTTCCTGCTTCAACACGCGCCCTGCCCTGTCGCCGTGGTGACCGAGGGCGACTCTTGACCTGGGACCTTCGACCCTATCGGACGCCTTGCACATCGTGATGCGCTGAGTTCTCACGGTTGGAGGTGCTGCCATGAAAGCTCCGAAGGAGCGGACGCACGCGCTCGAATCTGCGTTGGACGCCGCCCGCTGGGCGCCGTCCGTGCACAACACTCAACCATGGTCGTTCTCCCTGTCCGGGGGGGAGATCGGCCTGCGGGCCGACACGGAACGGACGCTGGCCGTGAGCGACAGCGAAGGCAGGGAGCTGCTGATCAGCTGCGGGGCGGCGCTGTTCACGATGTGCACGACGCTGCGCTGTGAAGGCTACGAGCCGATCGTGACGATCCTGCCCGATCCGGACCGGCCATCTCTGCTGGCCACGGTCAAGGCCGGGAACGAGACGAAGGCCGACGAAGAGACCTGGGTTCTCGGAGGGGAGATCGAGCGGCGGCGTACTCACCGCGCGGGGTTCGCCAGCCCCAAGGTGCCGGGCCGACTGATCGATTCCCTCATAAGGGCCGCCAGGGAGGAGGGCGCGAAACTCACCGTGGTCGACCTCCCCGCAGCGGTGGAGGTGATCGCCGCGCTCACCCGGGCCGCGCAGGGCGTGCAAGCTCAAGACCGGCGGTTCACCCTGGAAATGATCCGTTGGAGCCGGCGACCGGGCAGCAGCCGCAGGGACGGAGTGCCCGCCGAGGCATACCCGGGCCAGGCTCTGCCCACGCATCCCGAGTTCGCCCAGCGCGATTACGCCTGGCAGCAAGGCTGGGGCCACGACGCCGATCAGAGTGGGTCCGCCACGACCGGTGTCGTGGCCCTGCTGACCACACCGGGCGACAGCAGGCAGGAGTGGATCGCCGCGGGTCAGGCCCTCCAGCACATTCTCCTGCGAGCCGCTGCACACGGGGTCAGCGCCGCCTTCCACACACAGGCGCTGGAGATGTATCACCTGCGCGAGTTCCTGCGGCTGGAGCTGTGCTCGGGCGAGTATCCGCAGATGATCATGCGGCTCGGTGTCACCTTCGATGAAACCGAGTCGGTCCGTCGTCCGGTGACCGATCTGATGGATTGAACATGTCACGAGTGGTGCGCGGCATTCTGGAACTCAAGGCCCTTTGACCCTGGCGAGCGGCAGACCTCCGATCTGAACTGGAAGAGGAGGTGGTCATGTTCGCGACGACCAAGGAGACACATGCCGCCGTGGTGTTCTTGCTCGGTGAGCATGCTTACAAGCTGAAGAAGCCCGTGAACCTCGGCTTCCTCGATTTCAGTACCCTGCGCGCCAGACAGGCGGCCTGCCGCCAGGAGGTGGAGCTCAACCGGAGGCTCGCGCCCGATGTCTACGAAGGCGTGGCCGATGTGACCGGCCCGGACGGCGAGGTGTGTGAGCATCTCGTCGTGATGCGCCGCATGCCCGACGAGCGCCGCCTGGCCACCATGGTCCGAGAGGGGAGGCCGGTCGACGAGCACGTGCGGGCGATCGCCCGGCAGCTCGCCGGATTGCACGCCAAGGCCCCTCACGGCCCGCAGATCGGCCAGGAGGGCGGGTCGCAGGCGCTGCGCACCCGCTGGACGGCCGGTTTCGAACAGGTACGCAGTCTGCCCGATGCCACGATCGAGCCTCGGACCCTGGACGAGATCGAACATCTCACACTACGGTTCCTGGCCGGCAGGGAGTCTCTTTTCGAGGCGCGCATCGCCGAAAGGCGCATCGTCGACGGTCACGGCGACCTCTTGGCCGAGGACATCTTCTGCTTGGACAACGGGCCGCGGATCCTGGACTGCCTGGAGTTCGACGAGCGCCTGCGCTTCCTCGACGGGCTCGACGACGCCGCCTTCCTCGCCATGGATCTGGAACGGCTCGGCGCCCCGCGGCTGGCCGAGCTGTTCCTCCGTCGGTATGTGGAATTCAGCGGAGATCCGGCGCCGACGGCGCTGTGGCATCACTACGTTGCCTACCGCGCCTTCGTCCGCGTCAAGGTGGCCTGTCTGCGTCACTGGCAGGGTGACGTGGACGCCGGCTGGGAGGCGCGGCCATTGGCCGAGCTCGCGCTACACCACCTGCGGGCGGGAGCGGTAACTCTGGTGCTGGTCGGCGGCCCGCCGGGGGGCGGGAAGTCGACACTCGGCGGCGCGCTGGCCGACCGGCTCGGCTACACGCTGTTGCGCTACGATCGCATCCGCGCGGAACTGGCCGGGCTCGACAGGAACGCGCATGCCCAGTCGGGGACCTCCTCTTCCGAGGACATCGCACGCGCGTACGTCGAGCTGCTCTCACGCGCCGAGCGGCTGCTCGGACAGGGAGAATCGGTCGTCCTGGACGCGTCTTGGGGAAATGCGCGGTATCGGGCGATGGCCGCGGACGTGGCTGATCAGACCTTGAGTAACCTTGTCGCGCTACGGTGCGCCGTCATGCCGCAAATCGCGGCTGCCCGGCTCACCGCCCGGGAACGCACGCTCTCCGATGCGGACGAGACCGTTGACGACGCCACGGCACTGTGGGCCGGGGCGCTCGAAATCGACACGGGAACTCTTCCGGAGCAGGCGCTGGCACGTGCGCTGGCCGCGGTCCATCCGCCCGAGCTGGACGTGTCCTGGCATTTCCAGAGACCTCGGATGGAACCTGATTGATGCGTTGGCAGCTACGTCTGCCGCCGGCGCCGCCAGGCTTTGTCCGCGCAAGCCCAGCCGGTGTCCCACTCCTTGTAACGGTTCCGGTCCATCCGCCACCGGAGACCCGCGAGGGTGGCCAGCGTCAGCATGGTGGTCAGCAGCACGATCAAGAGGCCCGTCGCCACGCCCCTCATTCGGAGCACCTCCAGGTCCAGAGGCGATGAGGCGGGCGCTCCGGAAGCATCGATCCACACCGGGACCACGGAGCCGGCCTTGGCGAGCGCGGGCGCCGGCACCTGACCGCTCCGCGCCTGACCCTCCGGAGTCGTCCATCGTGCCAGTGCCACCTGCTCGGCCACCGGGACCTTCGTGAGAGACACGCGGGCGACCGGAACGTCCTCCAACAGCGTTGCCATGACCTGCCGGGAAGAACCGGCGCCGACGCGCTCGTCCTGCAGCGCGCTCTCGTACGCCAGCCGCCCGACCAGGACGGCCGGCCAGACACTGGCCAGCACCAGGAATAATGCCACCAGAACGAACGCGGACTCCAGCCGGTCCGAACGGCGACGCAGGGGATTGCGGTCCAGCCGGTACAGGCGTATACGCAGCGTCACCGGGTTGATCGAGGTCTTCATCGGACACCTCCTTGGGATCACTGTGCGAGGCGGCGGCGATCCATGGCAGAGCCGTACGGCTCAGTAGGGGCGGGACTTTCGTCCCACGCGCGGGTTCGGCTGGTGCGTCGGTGCAGGTCGAATTGCAGTGATCTTGTATAACGGACCCGACGCCACCGTGTCCGCGCAGTCCCGGGCGAACGACGGGCGTCGGCCCGGGCGGGACGCTCCTCGAATCCGCTCGTGGCTGCGTCCGTCGACAGGACGGACTAGGCGTCGTCCTCGTCCCAGCTCAGCTCGTCCCGCACGTCTACCACGCCGTTGACCCGTGTGATGGAGTGTGCGATGAGCGCGGCGTCGGTGTGGGCCCGGGTACGGCCGCTCAGGGTGATGACGCCGTCCTTGACGGTCGGCCTGACCATGGTGGTGTCCACCCAGGCGAGATGGTTGAGGTCGTTCTGGATCTCGCGGAGAAGGTCGTCATCCGGGCGGACGAACACCTTGATCAGGTCGCGGCGACCGACGATGCCCACAAGGCGGCCCTGGATGTCGACCGCAGGTAGGCAGGTGACGCCGCGCTCATCCATGAGCCGCATCGCGTTCACCACGGCCAGTTGCGGCCTGACGGTGATCGCGGGCGTGGTCATCAGCTCGGCCGCCGTGCGTGCGTACATCTTCTCCATCGCCCGGCCGCCGCCCGGCGACAGATGCCACCGGAGTCGGGCTCGCATCGGCGGCTGGTAGCCCTCCCGCGTGTACTGTTCTTTGAACTCCTCCTTGGGTATCAGATCCGCCTCGGACACGACCCCGATCACTCGATTGCCGTCGTCGACCACGGGCACCGCGCTCACTCCACGTGCGACGAGCGTTTCCGCGATCTCTTTGAACGACGCGTCCGCAGTGACGAAGGCCGCGTTCTCAGTCATGATCTCGTTCACGGTGATACGCATAACTCCTCCTGACGTCAGGGACCGGCCGGTTCCGCCTCGTGGCCGAGTTCTTCATCGCACGTACGTTTGGAGTGCCCCAGGCCTGATCGACATGCCCCGAGGTCGTCACCAGCCCATGCCTGGCATGTCCCACGAGCCGGTGCCGAACCAGTCGCTCAGGTAGCGCTGCATCTGGAACATCTCGGAGTGCTGGGTGTCACGCACACTGGCCGCGAACGCCCTGACCTCCTCATGTTCCGCTTGCCTCCGCATCAGCAACTGTTGGGACATCATCACCGCCACCATGTGGTGAGGAATCATGTCCTGCAAGAACGCCTTGTCCAGTGCATCTCCCGACAGCTTGGACAGATCCCGCATCATCGGCCGGTAGTCGACCGCCGTCGAGCGTCCCGGGTGCCAGGCGGCCAGCCACTTCTTCATGGAGGCGATCTCGGCGGATTGGGCCTTCACGATCGAGGCGCCCAGCGTCCGCAATTCCGCCCGGTTCGAGCGCTGGAGTTGCCCGGCTGCGGTGACGGCCTCCTGGTGGTGGGCCACCATCTCGGCCAGGTAGTCGAACTCGCTTCCGACGTGAATATCGTGCATCCGGCTCATTGGCCGCATGTCACTCATCGGGCCGTAGAGTCGTCCGTTCTGATGCCATCCGGTGGCCTGCGGTGGTTGAGCATTGCCAGCGGCGACGGCGACGCCGGTCACTGCGGCGGTGACGAGCACCGACCCGGCGGCGATCCCTGCGATCATCGACCGTCTCATCTCGGCCTCCTTGATTCCTTGACCGCTGATGTGGGTCTCATGTTCCAGCCTGAACCGCCCAGGCCGGCGAGGGCAGAGTCGCCCGACATCTGAGGCCGGGACCAACAGCACCCATGGTCAGGACCAATGTCATCTCGACCGTGCCTCTGGCGCCGGCACGTCGCGCCGGTAGTGCGTTCGGCGGATCGGGGAAGCGGCATCGGATGTGGTCGGGAACGCGGTATCTGTCACCTCGGCACAGATCTTCGGGCTGGTCCAGCCCGTCGAACCCCTAGTAGGGAAGGACGCGCCCGGATGGGGTACGGCGATCGATGCCCGGCCGAGGGCGCGCCGGTCTGGGGCGTGCCGCTATACGAATCGCACGCATTTCGATCAGCTCCTTCGCGGGTTGTTCGTCGTGGTGTTCACCATCCCATGTGGTTGCGTGCTGGGTGAGGTGCGGAAGTCCCACATGCGGAGGGCTGTTGGGCTCTGCTCATGCATGCCCGAGCAGGACTTTGGGCCTGTACCGGACAACGAACGGTGAGCATGCTCGGTAGCGGCGGAACGGAACCAGCGTCGTAGACGAAACGGACGAGTGCGATCTGCGTGGTGAGGTCAAGAGCGCCGGCCAGGCAAGGGAGGAGGTCGGTGTTTGTCGACCTTGCCGGTCAACCAGAGGGTCGAGCCTCCGCGGTGGCGTTCGCATCAGTCTGCTCTGGGCCGGACCGGCTCAGAACAGGACGCTCTCGTCCGGAACGGGGACGACCGCGTGCCAGCCGAGCTCATCGCGGATGCGATCCCGTAACGCGGTGGCCGCGTCCGGCTCACCGTGGACGACGTAGGCGATCTCCGGAGCTCGGCGGGCGGTGCTCAGCCAGGCGATGGTCTCATCGGCGTCGGAGTGCACAGAGAACCCCGGCAGGTTCACGATCTCGGCTCGTACGGGCACGTAGTGTCCGTGGATCTTGAGTGCGGTGGCGCCGTCGAGGAGGCTTCGTGAGCGCGTTCCGAGCGCGGCGAAGCCAACGATGATCACGGTCATGCGCGGATCCGGCAGCAGGTAGCGCAGATGGTGCAGGACGCGGCCGCCGCTGGCCATGCCGGAGGCAGAAATGATGATCGATGGTTGATCCGGTTCGTTGACGCTCATCGACTCCTCAACCGTCCGCAGCTCACGCAGCCACTCGGGGTCGAGCACGTCACGGGTGAGCCAGGGGCGCAACTCCGGAGAGCCAGAGGAGATGGCCTCCAGGTATACGTTCCGGGCAGCCAACCCCATGGGGCTGTCCACATAGACCGGCACGTCCGGGATCAGTTCCAGCAGTCGCAGCTCGCGAAGCCGGTAGATGATGACCTCGGTACGGTCCACGGCGAAAGCGGGAATGAGCACCGAACCGCCGCGCCGCACTGTCCGGTTGATGGCCTCGGCCATGCGCTCCAGCGTGTCGACGTCGTCGTGGTGTCGGTTGCCGTACGTCGACTCGACGAGCACGGCGTCGGCTCCTTGGAACGGGGCAGGGGGTTGGAGAAGGGGGTGAGCTGGGCGCCCCAGGTCGCCGGTGTGGACGAGCGTGGCCGCGCCAGGCAGGGTGATCTCGCTCCAGGAGGAGCCGAGGATGTGCCCGGCCCGGTGCAGGTGCAGTCTGATGCCGCACAGGTCGGCAGGCTGCTCGTGCTCGACGGGGACGAACAGCTCCAGGGCCTTCTCGACGTCCTTCTCGTCATATAGCGGTAGAGCCGGTCGATGCTTGGACCAGCCGTAGGCATTGGCGTGCTCGGCCTCGTCGGCCATCAGTTTCGCGCTGTCCCGCAGCACGATTGCCGCCAGCCGTGCTGTGTGGGGTGTGGTGTAGACCGTCCCGTTGAAGCCCTGCCGCACCAGCGCGGGCAGGTAACCGCAGTGATCGAGGTGTGCATGGCTGAGCACGACCGCCGATAGCGACGACGCCGGGACCGGGAACGTCGCCCAGTTCCGGCGCCGCAGCTTCCGCCGGCCCTGGAACAGACCGCAGTCGAGCAGCATGCGATCCCCGCCGGGCAGGTCGAGCAGGAACTTGCTGCCGGTCACCGTGCCGACGCCGCCGAGGAGGGTCAGCCGGGGCGACCTCATGCCGCTCATCGTCGTCATGCGGAGTCGTCCTGCTTCCACAGAAGCTCGTCGATCACATCGACCACACCGTCGACGCGGGTGGTCATTCGCACGGCGATCGCAACCTCGCTGCGGCGGTCCATCCAACCGCTCAACGTCACGACCCCCCCCGTCGGACCTGGACCATGACGCCCGAGGTCTCCATCCACAGAGAGCGCTCCAGTACGTCCTCGCGGATCTCGCGGGCGATGTCGGAGTCAGGGCGGACGAACACCTTGATCAGGTCGCGTCGGCTCACGACGCCCTGCAGCGTGCCGTCGTCAGCGACGACGATCAGGCGTTTGACACCATGCTCGTCCATCTGGCGGGCGGCCATCACTGCCGAGGCTGTGTCGGGAACGGTCACGGCGGGTGCGGTCATCAACTGAGCGGCCGTGTCCCCGGCGGCCTTGCGCCGGGACGCAGACCCGTCCTCGGATAGGCGGTGACGCAGCCGGGCGCGCAGCGGCGGCTTGTAGCCCTCTGCGTAGTAGCGCTCGCGGAACTCCTCCTTGCACAGCAGATCCGCTTCGGAGACCACGCCGATGACGTGATCGTCGTCGACCACCGGTACGGCGCTTACGCCGTACCGGATGAGCGTGTCGGCGACGTCCTTGAACGGGGTGTCGCCGGCGACAGAGACGACCTCTGTGCTCATGACATCTTTGACTGTGACTCGCATCGTGGCTCCTCCTTCGAAGACTGCTGCCTTCATCGCATCGCGGATGTGTTTTCTCAGGCAGGGGCGGAAGTCCCACGCCGTCGAGCCGTTCGTCAGGTGCGCTCGGCCAGGAGTTCGGCCACGGGCCGGCGCGGGGCGCGAGACACGGTCGGGGCGTAGCCGAGCCGCATGATCATCTGTGGGTGACCGCGGCGATGATGCGGGTCGCTACGACGCCGCATGTCGCGCAGGTCGAGCGGCTGGTTGAGGAACGACGCCGAGACCTCGTGCTTGGCCGCTACCAGCAGCACTCGTTCCAGCGCCTGCCCGGCACGCAGCCAGTCCATCGGCTCGTCCCCGGCGGTGGTGAGCACCGCGAGCTGGGGGCGCGGCTCGAAACGTGCGCTCCCCGAACGGCGGCCGAAGTCACGGACTGGATCCACGACACCGGTGGCCAACGGTCCGTGCACGTAGGAGGGCACGCCGTGCCCGCTTGTCCAGGCCGCCAGTTCGGCCACGTATGCGGTGTCGCGGGCCAGCTCGTCCTGGGCAATGGCGGCATAGTCCAGCAGGTCGGCGGCCGAACGTCGGTCCAGCAGGATGAGCCTGGCGTGCTCCAGCGCGGCCGCGGTGCGCATTTCGTGCAGCACGTGCGCCGGGATCAGCCGCTCGTCATACGGTCTCCGGTTGGTACGCCGGACTGGGATGAGCTCGTACAGCTCCCGCGCCTCGGCCGTCGGCAGCTCATGTGCGCCGAGGTCGACGGCGGCCAGCAGGTCCGGCGCCTTCTCAGGATCGGGTAGCAACCGCGCGACCGGCCTGCGTCCGGCGGCGCGGGCCGCGATGCGCAGGTTGAACAGCGCGGCGCCGCAGCTGACGTGCAGGGATCGTCCGCGCGGGTCGCTCACCGGCAGCCAGCGGTTCCAGTCGGCCAGCAACTCGATCACGTCGTCGCCGCCCACCTTGAACCGCCACGGCTGGGTGTTGTGCACCGAAGGCGCCTGTCCGGCTGCCACGAGCAGCCGTTTGACCGCGAGATCGATGGTGTGGTGTGCAGTGGTCATGACGCACCTCCCAAGACCGACTCTGGCCCGCCTAGGCCCGCACGATCAGGGGCGAACGTCCTGCCGAAGGTCCCGCGAGCCGGGACCCACGTGCGTGTTTCACGATGCCCGCCGACACCATCGCACCGGCCAGTCCGATCAGCAGCCACGGGATGCGGCGCAGGAACCGACGGCGTACAGACCTCTCGGCAACGGTCTTGGCCTTGAGGCTGCCGCTCAGACGAGCCAGGTCCTCGTCCTGATCCACGCCGGGCAACACAACGGGAGGATCACGGTCGGCCAGCTCCGAGAGGGGAGTGCCGTGCGGGGCCGCGAGCAGGCGCTCGATGTCGAGCATGCCGTATAGGTGGCCTTGCGTGTCCAGGATCGGAGGCACTGTCGTATTGTTCGCCGAGCATGCGCTCGCGCGCCTGTCCCGCGCTGACGTCGGGAGGGAAGGCCGGAACTCCGGTGACGATGTGTTCGACGGCGGCGGTAGGCATGGCGCCATGATGCCGGATCGCAAGACACCCGTCGGGGATGCTTCGTCCAGGCGCTCCAGCCGCTGGCGGAGCGTGGAAAATGGATAAAGAGAAGAAAGCCCCTGCTGTTAGGGAAGATCTGCTCTGATCTCCCTGCCGTGCGGGAACGACGATCGAAACATGCGGCAGCTCAGTGCGCTGGACGCGCAGTTCCTCAACTTCGAGACCGCCACCAACGTCGCGAACGTCGGCGGGTTGGCAATCCTCGAAGAGTGCCTGTCCAAAGAGGAGATCCTGGGCAGGCTGTCCGAGCAGATGGCCGCGGTGCCGCAGTTACGGCACCGCCTGGTTCACGTGCCTTTCGGTCTCGATCACCCGTACTGGGCCGACGATGGTGAGGTCGACCTGGAGTATCACGTTCGGGAGCTCGCCCTGCCGCCACCCGGTGACGATGCGCAGCTGGGTGAGCAGGTGGCCCGCCTGCATGAGCGACGGCTGGACCGAGGACGTCCGCTCTGGGAGATGTATTTGATCCACGGTCTGGCCGAAGGCCGGTGCGCCATCTACACCAAGCTCCACCATGCCGCCGTCGACGGGCTGACCGGGGCCGAAGTGCTCGCTGCGCTCATGGACCCCGTCCCAGCGGCTGTCCCATATGAGCTGGAACTGCCGCCAGAACCGTGGCGAATGCTGGTCAGAAGCGTCCAGCACCTCGCGGCGACTCCCAAGCACCTGCTGAGGCTCGCTGGCGAGGCCCTGCCAATGCTGGACCAGCTTCCCGGCGTCTCCCGGCTACCCGGCGCGAGCCGTCTGTCGCGGCTGCTGCGGCGCAGGCCGTTAAGCGGACTGCCGGATTTCGCCGCTCCGCGCACTCCTCTGAGTGGCCCCGTTTCGACCCACCGCCGCTATGCCTTCACCGAGCTGCCGTTGGAGGACGTCAAACGGATCAAGAATGCCTTCGGTGTGACGGTGAACGATGTCGTGATGACGCTGGCGGCTTCGGCGATGCGTCGCTGGCTCCCGGCACATGAGGCTTTGCCGGAGGCTCCCTTGGTTGCGGGTGTACCGTTCTCCCTGCGCGGGCGAACCGGCACCAACGACGGTAACCAGGTCACCATCATGATCACACAGTTGCCCACGCAGGTAGGCAACGTTCGACGCCAGCTGGAACTCGTGAGCGAGGCGATGCGGCAGATCAAGGAACGCTTCGCTCTGACGCCGGTGGGCTGGCTGGGGGACCTGAGCGGGAGCCTTCCCGCCGCGCTGAACGGTCTGGCGGATCGCGCCGCGTTCGATCTGGTTCGCGCCACCCATCAATGTGATCGTGTCCAACGTTCCTGGTCCGCAGGCTCCGCTGCGCATCGCGGGGGTCAAGCTGCTCGCGCACCACCCCGTGTCCGTGGTCACCGATGTGAGCGGCGCCCTCAACATCACGGCCTTCTCCTACAACGGCCGCCTCGATGTCGGGATCATCGCCTGCTGGGAGCGAGTTCCCGATGTGTGGGCCTTCTCCGGCTATTTGCGCGAGGCTCTGGACGAGCTCAAGCTGGAGTCCTCGCGCCCAAAGCGCGGTTCCATTGATCACCGTCATACGTCACTCGCTCGCACGGCCGGCGAGCCACCGCAGGCAATGCGCGGGGACGCGGTACGGGTGCAGTTGGGCCCCGATGCCTGCTCCAGCTGAGGCGCCGTCACGACATCGACTTCCCCACAGACCGTGACCTTCGCCGTGCCATTCTCCGCGTGCCCGGAAAGCTTGGAGGACCGTCTGCACAGGCCCGGACGAGCAGGCTCCTCGTTCATCTCCTCCTTCAGCCGAGTCCGTATGAGGAGGGACGAATCCGCTCCGCGCCGTCGGGCTGCCGATTGCCGCAGTTGAGCCAGAGGTTCCCATTGACCTCCAAAAGCTGACGGATCTCCCGGGACCACGCCCGCTATCGATCATCGTGGACGGATAGATCGGGTACGGGCGAGGGCTGGACGGGCCGTGGCGACCGGGACGGGTGCAGGATCCGGTCGAGGCGGACGGCGGCGTAGCCGAGGACCGATAGTGCGCTGACGGTGAGCAGGTCGCTCAGGGCCAGCGGTTCGGTGCTGAGCAGCTCTTGGAGCGGTGGGAGGTAAAGTCCGGCAAGTTGCAGGACGAGCGCACCGGCGACGGCGAGCAGCAGCATGGGGTTGGCCAGCGTGCCTGGCCGGGTGCGGGAGCCGAGAGCGACGCCGAGTTGGGTGGCGCCGAGGGCGAAGAAGGCCATGCTCTGCCAGGGGCGGCCGGTCTGGTGGGCCCAGACGGCCACTCCGAGCGTGACGGCGGTGAGGACGACGGCGATGCGGATCAGGCGCTGCCACAGCCCTGCGCCCAGGATGCTCTGGCTGGGTGGCCGTGGTGGGGTGGTCATGGCTCCTGGTATGGCGGGCTCGCCACCGAGGGCCACGCCGGGCAGTCCGTGCGTGAGCAGGTTGATCCACAGGATCTGGGCGGGGAGCAGGGGGAGCGCGAGGCCGGCGAAGGGCCCCAGCAACATCACCGCGATCTCGGCTGCTCCGCCGGACAGGCCGTAGACCAGGAAGCGGCGGATGTTGGCGTAGACCCGGCGGCCCTCCTCGACGGCCGCGACGACGGTGTCCAGGTTGTCATCGGCGAGCACGAGGTCTGCTGCCTGGCGGGCGACCTCGGTGCCACGTTTGCCCATGGCCACACCGATGTCGGCGCGTCGGAGCGCTGGGCCGTCGTTGACGCCGTCACCGGTCATAGCGAGTGTTTGTCCGTCGGAGCGGAGGTCTTGGATGATCTGCAGCTTCTGCTCGGGCGTGGCCCGGGCGTACACGCTGGCCTTGGTTTGATCGGGCGTCCCAGGATCCCGGAGATCCACGACCGGATCGTCGGCGGCGATGATGCCCAGATCGGTGGCGACGGCCCGAGCGGTGCCCGGATGATCGCCGGTGATGAGGAGCGGCCTGATACCGGCCTGCTTGCAGGCGGCGATCGCGGTGGCCGCGGCGGGACGCGGCGGGTCCTGGATCGCGATCAGCCCGAGCAATGACAACCCGCTCTCTGGCGCTGCCTCCGGAACGGTGTCCAGATCGAGGCTCGCGACGGCTAGGACCCGGTACCCTGCCTGGGCGAGTTGCTCGGCGCGCGCGGCGGCGCGGGCCAGCAGCACCGGGTCGTCGGCCAGGACAGGCTGCCGGAGCAGCACTTCGGGCGCGCCCTTGCAGATCACCCGGCAATGTCCGTCGGGGAGGTGATGTACGGTGCTCATCCGTTTGCGTTCGCTGTCGAAGGGGCGTTCGGCCACCCGTGGGTAGCGCTCTTGCAGTTGCTTGCGGTCCAGGCCGAGCTTGGCGGCGGCGGTGAGTAGAGCCGTCTCGGTGGGATCGCCCAGCGCCGTCCACTCCCCGTCGGGCTCCTGCGGCGGCGACAATCTCGCGTCGTTGCACAGCACGGTTGCCACCAGCAGGCCGGTTAGGCTCGTGCTGCCGAGGGAGTCGTCGCGCACGATCTGGCCGTCGGGTGCGTATCCGGATCCGGTGACCGTGGCCTCTCCCGTCGGAGTCCAGAGGCGCCTGGCGACCATCCGGCCCTCGGTGAGGGTGCCGGTCTTGTCGGTGGCGAGCACGGTCACCGCGCCGAGGGTTTCCACGGCGGGCAGCGTGCGGACGAGCGCCTTGCGCGCGGCCATCCGGCGAGCCCCCAAGGCCAGGCTCAGGGTCACGACCGCGGGCAGCGACTCGGGTACGGCCGCGACCACCAGGCTGATCGCAGTCACTACCATCAGTTCGACCGGTTGCCCGTGGACCAATCCCAGCGCCAGCACCAGCGCGGACAGCGCAACCGCGACGCCGGCCAACAAGCGGCCGACCCCCACCAGGCGCCGCTGCAATGGCGTCAGGCCGGCCCCCTTGACCATCATGGACGCGATCCGGCCGCTCGCGCTCGCCGCCCCCACGGCGGTGACCGCTGCCCGGCCACGGCCCCGTACCACGACGGTGCCGGAGGAGACCGGGTCGTCGTCGGCCTTGTCCACCGGCACCGACTCTCCCGTCAAGGACGACTCGTCCACGAGCAGTGCCGCTGACTCCACCACGGTGGCGTCGGCGACGATGATGTCGCCTTCGGCCAGCACCAGCAGGTCTCCCACGACGACATCGGCCGCCGGAAGCTGCGTCTGGGAGCCGTCGCGGATCACGCGCGCTACTGGCGCCGTGAGCTGTGACAACGCCGTGATGGCCCGGTCGGCGCGCACCTCCTGCGCGACCCCGACCGAGGTGTTGACGACGATCACGAGCATGATCACGGCGGTGTCGGTCCAGTCGCCCGTGGCGACGGTCAACGCCGCCGCCACGAGCAGGACGATGATCAGCGGATCGCGAAGCTGGGTGGCGACTCGCCGCCACAGTGGGATGGGCGGCTTCTGCGGGAGCAGGTTTGGGCCATCCCGCTCCAGGCGCACCGCCGCCTCCGCAGACGATAGTCCGGAGGGTATGAGAATCACCGAGTTCCTCCTTGATCCGCAGCCCTCCGGTGGGCAGGCGCGCCGTATCTTCCCGCCTACCTGTTTTCGCAGCTGACGAACTTCCGAACCAGAAGCGAAGGTCCTCTTGGGTAAGGCCGAATGGCAGGTGCATCGCAACTGTTGGCCATCTCCAGCGGAGTCAGAGGACGCAGCCGTCCTGCTGATTCACAACGCCCAATGCCCGGCGCATTCAGCGTGCTGAGCTACCGCGTGTCTCCATCTCAGGGGTCAGATCCAGCCGTGCCCTGCCTTGCTGTGCCTCACTCGTCAGGTCAGCGATGCCCCCCTTCAAGATCGTCTTTCGAAGGCTGGGGTAGCCGCATGCTCATCCGCACTGTGGTGCCGTCGGGGCTGGCGGTGAAGACGGCGCTGTCGGTGAGACGGCGCATCAGCCAGATACCCCTGCCGCCTGGGGAGGCAGACGGGGGTAACCGGACCTGAATGAGTGCTTGCGCCGAGATTCCAGGCCCGGAGTCCTTGATCTCGCACAACAGGTGGCCGTCCTCTCGCCAGAGGTTGAGCCTGCCCCGCCCACCGCCATGCTCCACCGCGTTGACCACGCACTCGTTGACCGCCACAAGAAAATCCATGAGCCGCTCTCCCACCATGCCCTGCTCGTGTGCCTTGCCGAGGAGGTCGTGGCGCGTGCGTGTCAGGCAGTGCTCGTCGAAGTTCGTGGTGAGCAGCGTTTCCATGTCCTTACTATTGGCGACCTACCGTCCGCCGGGCAGAGGCCGAAAGTCCCCACTGAGCAGGCGAAGTGCTCTGGATTCGGTTCATGTCATCCCCTGGGCCATGCTGGCCAGCCGGTTGGCTCAGCGCCATTTGTTGTCGTTGTCGTACCAGCCGAGGACCTTTGACCAGGTCCTCGCTCGCCTGGGTGAGGGCGGAGTCGAACACGCAGGATGAGGTGGTCGAGCCGCTCATCTATGAATATCTCCGGCAATGGGCCGCGCTAGCCGAAGGCAGCCTCTCGAGGGCCTTCGGCCCCTCCTTCACCTGGGCGTCTCCGTCTTCGAGGGAGAAAGTACGTGTCGGATGGTGGCCATCAGCCACAGCGCGATGGTGGCGTAGAACAGCAGGGCCAGAGCCAGCTCGCTGCCTGCGATCAGGACGAGCCCGCCCGTGATGAGGGCGATGCTGCCTAAAGCGCTCGCCAGGTGCAGGTACGGCCCTCCTCTGCCCATGTACTCCTCGCCGACCGAGCTCAGCGCGCACCCACCCACTATGCCGAGCAGCAGAATGGCGCCCGCGGCGCCGCGCACGCTGTCGATGAAGGGCACATCCACGCCTTGGGTAAAGGCGACGTAGATGGCGATGTTCGTCCCCGCAACCACTGTCGCCAGAGCGTCCTTCCAGGTCAGCCTCATCGCTGTCATCTCCTTTCGCATCGAGGCTCCACCCGGCCGACTCGTGCGGCCAGTGCCGTTGGTCCCGCTGTCCGCGGACTTTCGCCGCTGTACCACAGTGCTCTCCGGCGGCGACGATGAGCGTGTTCGCTTCAAAGAGGGAGGGCATCATGATGGGTGGGCGGAGGCTCATGGAGTCGCCGGCGCTCGACGCTGAGCTGCTGGCCTTGAAGAAGCGAGTCTCTGATCTGGAAGAGCAGGTCCGTTCTCTGACCGCGGCGAACTTGGCGCTGGTACGGACGGTGGAGAACCTGCACCGGACCTCGGCCGGCCTGGCACCCAGCGTCTAGCACTTCACCGCGAGCCAGCCGCGGGTGACTCGGCCCGCCCCTCAGATGATCGCGCCAGGCGGGCCGATGCCCACCAGGCGCCTGTCTGGTGCTGGAAGCGATCGCGTCATGATGCCGGGATTGGGGAACAGCGCCGCGAGGCTCTTACCTCACCGCCCGGCCCGCTCCAGCTCACCTGACACCAGCGGCCCCGCGTCCCGATGACGTAGAAGCTCTACGTCGGCGCCACCTGGTGGCTGGACTGCTTCTCAGGTCGGCCCGATCAGGACGCCGCCACCTGCTCACGCGTCAGATGCCGAACACGTGCCGCTCTTCGACGGCCGGGGGGTGATGCACCTTGGCGCGGCGCATCAGCTCCCAGGTCATCGACGGCGACTTGTTCGGCTTGACCTCCCCCAGCACCCGGCTCATCGCCCGGCGGCCAGCGTTTCGACGGTCATGACTCCCCATTCGCGCGCGGTCGTACCACCGCGACCGGGCAGCCCACGTGATGCAGCACGCCGTGGCTGACCGAGCCCAGCATCGCCGAGGTGAAACCGCCCAGCCCACGCGAGCCCACCACGACCAGGTCGGCCGTCCGGGCCGCGTCCATCAGCCCTTTGACCGGGTGCTCGCACGGCTGCTCGTCGGTGATGACGAGATCGGGGTTGCTCTCGCGCCAGGGAGTCACGCGCTCTCGCGCCACGTGGGCCTCCTGCCGCATGACGTCCTCGATCAGACTGCTGTACGTGACCGCGTACGGGGAGAACACCGGTACCTGCCATGCGGAAACCACGTGCAGTTGCGCTCCTCGGGCCCTGGCCTGCTCGACCGCGTAGGCCATGGCCGCCTCGGAGTGCCCGGAGCCGTCGTAGCCCACCACGACCCTGCCATGCCACAGCGCGCTGGGAGCGCGGACGACGATGACCGGTGCGGCGGCGTGCCCGGCCACGGCCATGCTGACCGAGCCGAGCACCATCCCGGCGAACCCGCCGAGCCCTCTGCTGCCCACCACCAGGGTGTCCGCCGAATTCGACTCCGCGATCAGATCATCGATCACGTTGCCCTTGAGCATCTCCGTCGTCACCTCGACGCCTCTGGTGAGCTCCCGCGCTCGATCGGCGGCGGCCTCCAGCGCACGGGTGCAGTACTCCGTACTCTCGCTGTGCGGCCATTGCTCGCACACGTGTACGATCCGCACGGCCAGATCACGCCTCTGTGCGTCGGCCGCGGCCCACTCAACCGCCGCGGTCGCCGGTGCGGACCCGTCCACACCGACCACGATGTGACCAGCCATCACGCCTCGCTTTCACAGGTCGGATCTCTCACACCCACCTTCGCGACCACGAACCCGCCGCACTCGGGGACGAAGTCCCGAATGGGAGTGACATTGGTCCTCAACCCCAAGGGGGCAATCGGATGCAGCGCCGGGTGCACCGCACATGCCATTACGAGGTGTGCAGGTCGAGCATGAAGGCCGTGGCCAGTGCCGGGGTGTGTACGGCCAGGCAGTGGTGCAGTGACACAGGCGTGGGTGTTGTCGGCCCGGCCACCGCCGACGGCGCATATTCCAGCCTACGACCGACGGAGGTAGGCGAAGCCGGGCTGGGTCGTCGGGACGTACCGGTAGCGAGACCCGCCGGTGACGCCGCCCCACTCGAACGTGACGGCACCACTCACTGGTTGTGCTGGGGCCCTGCGCGGTCGGCTTCGGGAACACGTCGGTGTCGCGCGGTTCCTAGGCGTGGCCGCGGCTTCCGGCCGTGTCCCGCCTTCTGCGAATCGGTTTGAGCTCGTCGAGGGCCGCGCGAAGGTAGCCGGAGAATGCCCCTGCATCGGGCACCAGCTTTCGGCATGCGGTGATCCCGACGTTGAGGCGGCCGTTGTAGGAGAAGGCTGTGATGTTCAGGCCGCCGCTCACATCGGTGACCGCGGACACCGGGTAGTGCGACAGCAGCCTGACCCCGGCGATCCGCAACGGGGACTGCGGCCCGGGGATGTTGGAAACGATCACGTTGATGGGTGGCGCGGTCCGGCCCACCAGATCGAGCGCGGCGCGGTCGGCCAGGCCGTTCAGCGCGGCGGGCAGGCTCTCGCTCAGGTCCCGCAGCAAGCGGGCCGGCGTCAGGGCGAACCGTTCCTTGATCTGCCGCATCGCCTCGCTCACGGCTTCGAGCCGCTGACGGGCATCCGCCACCTGCGTGGGCAGCTGCGCGATCATGATGCTGACCTGGTTGCCCTCATCCGTGCCCACCTGTCTGCGCACGGAGAACGGCACACCCGCGACAAGGGGAACCTCCGGCAACGCCTTGTGCTCCATCAGCCAGCGCCGCAACGCGGAGGCCGCCAGCGCCATCACGACGTCGTTCACCGTGACGCCGAAGGCGTTCTTCACACGCTTGACGTCCGTCAACGACAGCTCGACGAAGGCATAGCGGCGACGGGACGAGACCGGACCGCTCAGCGGGGTATGCGGAGCGGCGAAATCCGGCAGCTCGGGCAGGGCCTCGCGGCGCATCAGCCGCGACAGGCCTCTCGCGCCGGGCAGCCGTGAGAAGAAGGGGAGCTGGTCCAGCACCGGCAGCGCCTCACCCGCGAACCTCAGCAGGTGCGCGGGGTTGGCGGCGAGGTGCCAGGCGCTCCTGGCCAGCATGCGCCACAGCCCTGGAGCGGCCTCCGGCTCGCCCGCGACCGTCCCGGGGGTGGGGTCCATGAGCGCGGCCAGCACCTCGGCTCCGGTCAGCCCGTCGACGGCGGCGTGGTGGACCTTGGTGTAAAGGGCGCACCGGCCGCCGGCCAGGCCGTGGATCACGTACATCTCCCACAGCGGGCGGGTCCGGTCCAGCCGCCGCGCGTGCAGCCGGGCCACCCGCCCGGCCAGCTGCTTGTCGCCGCCGGGAGGCGTGAGTGTGAGCTCCCGGACGTGATGGTCCAGGTCGACCTCGTCGCTGTCGGCCCAGTACGGGTGGTCGAGACCGAGAGGTACGCAGACCAGCCGTCGCCGTAGCTGCGGCACCCCTGCCATCCGCTCTGCCAGTCTGTCGAGGATCTTCTCCTTCGGCAGGTCCCTGGCCAGCACGCTGAGCCCGCCGACGTTGGCCACGTTGGTGGCGGTCTCGAAGTTGAGGAACTGCGCGTCCAGCGCGCTGAGCTGCCGCATGCTTCTATCTCAGCTAGCTCGCCGCACGGATGGCGACCGGCGGCGAGACGACCGATCCGTTCACTGCCGCACCACGGCCACGGCACATCGGGCGTGGTGCAGCACCCCGTGACTGACCGAACCCAGCAGCGCCGAACGGATCCCGCCGCGCCCGTGCGAGCCGACGACCACGAGCGCGGCCTGCGCCGACGCCGCCACCAGGGCGTCGACCGGGTGGGCGCGCCGCACGTCCTCGACCACCACGACCTGCGGGTGCGCCTCCCGGAACCGGGCGATCCTGGCGGCGACGGCCTGGTTGGCGGCCGCCGTGACGTCGTCGGGGTCGTAGTTGACCTGCGGGGCGTACAGCTGCACCGGCGGCTGCCAGGCGTGGACCGCGCGCAGCGTGCTGGCGCGCAGCTCGGCCTGGCGGAAGGCGAACTCCAGCGCGGGCTCGCACTCCGGCGAGTCGTCCACGCCGACCACCACCTCACCACGCACGGACTCCTGCTCCGGCCGCACCACGACCACCGGGCAGTGCGCCTGACCGGCCACGTGCAAGCTCACCGACCCGAGCAGGGCCCCCTCGAACCCGCCCAGCCCTCGGCTGCCGATGACGATCTCGGTCGCGTCCTTGGCCTGCTCACGCAGCGCCACCGCCGCGGGCCCCTCGACGATCTCCGTCGACACCTCGACATCGAGCTGACGCTCGCCCGCCTGCTCGGCTGCCTCGTTCACCAGGTCCTGCGCCATCCGCGCCAGCAGCTCTGGCTCGGGAGAAGCGTGAAACCTCGAGAACCGGTACGGATCCTGATTCACGGCGTGCACGATGCGCAGCGGCTCGTGCCTGCGCTTTGCGTCATCCACCGCCCAAGCCACTGCGGCGCGGGCCGCGTCCGACCCGTCAACACCTGCAACGATCATGTCAGCCTCCCTTTCTCCCATGGCACACCGTGTGGCTGCGCCGCCCAAGGGCCATAGGTCCCTGGGCGGACATGCCCAACGACCTGATCGACCAAGTCGTCCAGACCTCACCGCGACGGGGAGACACTCTTCGGATGACCTGCGGCCGGGCACCATGGCGTCATATCCGTCGCCGAGTTCGGGTACTGACATCGCACGTGGCGAGGTCATGGCGGGGCCGGGATCGTCGAAAAGCCGGGACGGAACGCCACAGGCCTCGTCTGTTGTCCCGGAGAGACATGTCCCCACGGTCACAACGCTCTACACCATGGGTTTTGGGTAATACACCCGTGTCCAAGCCCATCCCGATCACTAGGCAGCCTCACTGACATGGGGGTTAACGGATCGTGTCAGATCTGTACGCCTCGGAGAAGGAACAGGTCCGGGAGCGAATAGGTACGGCCATCGAGCAAGACGGCGATGTGATCGAGGAGCGCTTTCCTTTCGGTTCCCAGGGGCGATTCGCGAAGGTTGTCACGGCGCGGGTCAGTGGTCGCTCAGCAGCTTATGAGAGGCCCCTCCGCTACCCCTAAACCCTTGGTTTGCGAGCAGCAACGGTGCGGTCGCGCGTCCGCCTGTCCTGCCGTGCAGGGACCACTGCAAGCTCCACTGTCTGGATCAGAGATGTCCCTTCGGCGTGATTCTCAGTCCATGACCTCGGATAGGGAGCGGCGGACCGAGGACTTCTCATCGAAGGTGATGCCGAGTCGCATGACCATCTGGGGGTATTCGTCCGAGCAGAGTTCGCGTCGCAAGAGCTCACGTAGCAGACACATCTCCAGCGCCTGAGTGTGGAAGGCCGCACTGACGCCGTGAGCGGCGGCGTGCAGCAGGACGTGCTGCAACGCTTGCCCGGTGTCGATCCACTCTTGGCGGCTGTCACCCGGCGTGGTGAGCAGCGCCACGATCCCGACGGAGGTTGCCGTTCGTTGGTCGGCCTGGCTGCCCCAATCATGCCGCCAGGAGTAGTCCCGCTGGGGAAAGTCCGGGTCGGTACGTACCGTCTGACGTGGATAACCCTCCGCGGGTACGCCATCCTTGCGCAGACTGCCCGGTGGCTGCGCCCAGCGGATCACCTCCAGGCTGAAGCGGCGGTCCTGCGCCTGAATACCCTGAGCGGCCTGAGTGAGCGCGGCGATTACCCGGACCGCCTCCGGGGAGCGGACGGGGGTCAGCGTGGCGCCCTCCTCCGCGGCGGCGCGGATCAGCCGTTCGATCAGCCTGTCCGGCACCGGCACATCGGCGAAGCCGGCGCGGTGGGTACGGCGACGTTCGATCTGCGCGCCCAGAGTCCTGATGGATTCGTCGGCGTCCATTCGGGCACCTGGCCGGAGCGTGGCGAGCAACGATGGTCGGTCCGGGTCCGGCAAGGTTCGTACGATCGGCTCGATGCCCTCGCACCGCATGGCTGTACGCATGGTGAAGAGCGCCGCGCCGCAACCGATAACCAACTCGCGGCCCGCGACGTCGCTGACACGCAGCTTCCTGTCGGTGTCGGCGCGCAGGCTGATCTCCTGCTCCGATATGGAGAAGGCCCAGGGCTGCGCGTTGTGGATGGACGGCGCCCAGCGTGCGGCCTCTACCGCGGTGTCGATTGCGTGTTTCGCCGAAAGGATTGTCATGACTCCCACCTCCGCGGGACCCTGCATCCAGGGCATCACGCGGTAGGTGCGCCGATCAGGGCCGAAGGTCCCCCTTACCAGGGTCTTCGGCCTCTTTGACGCAGAGGGGCGTGGTCGGGGATTCTCCACTCCTGCAAGTCTTTCAGGTGAACCGTGGGGCGCTTCAGCCCTGATCATCTCAACCTAGCCTGCGAGTACTTCTCCCGCAGCCAGAGGGCGATCCCACCCGCCGGGCCGTGGTGGCCTTCGAGGCCGACGAGTTCGATCCGGAGCTGCGTACCGGCTGATCTGTCACCGCGGTGGGGCACGCGAGGGCCGTGACCGACCCGGACGAGATGGACCGCCTGGCGACGTTACCCCTGGGCACCGGGCAGCCGGGACTACTACATCGTGGTCGATGCCGAGCAGGTGTCCGGCCGCCGGATCCCCGCCTGACAGATCGACGAACGGTTGTTCCTGGCGGAGAAGGCGTCAAGAACGACGTCTCCAACGTGCTGGCTGAGCTCAACATGCAGCCGCCGCACCCAGGCTGCCGCGTTGGCCGCCAGGTTACGGGTCGACCGCCGTCAATGATCGATGGTTTACGCGTCTGACAGCCTCGCCCGTAGTTGCCTCCCTGTCATGGCTGATCCCGCCGTCGTTGACCGGGACCCGTTCCACCGATGTACGACTCGAACCCGGCCGCCAACATCTGTGTCAGCATGTCGATGGCCAGGTTCGGCGGGGCCTGGCATCCGCGAAGCCGGCTACATCCCGGATGGGACGATGAGGAGGTCATCCTTCTCGAAGGTCACTGCGGACCTGACGTCGACGACGCCCTCCACCATGCGGATCAGCTCCGTCAGCCCGATGGCCTGGGACTTCCACTCGACCACGCCGCTGATCGTCACCACCCCTTGCTCGATCTTGATGGTGAACTCTTCGGGACGGGGTAGCACAGCTCTGATATCCGTCTCCAGCGCCTCGGTCGGGCGGGTGAAGACCCGCAACACATCACGCTGGTGCAGCGTACCGATGATCCTTCGGGTGACCGCGTCGATCACGGGCAGTTGCTTGATGCGCTTGGCGTGCATCAACTGGGCCGCCTCACGAACAGAGGTGCCCGGCGTGACGGTGATCGCCGGCGTGGTCATCAACTGGACCGCCTTCACCCCCGCCGCCTTCTCGTGCTCTCGCTTCCGCTTGCGGGACTCGAAGATCGACACGTTGTGACCTGCCGTATCGGCCTCTTTGAGCAGCAGGTCGTCCTCGGAGACCACGCCTACCGGCCGCCGGTCGGCGTCGATCACGGTCACCGCGCCCACCGCGAACCGCTGCATGGCGTCCACGATCTCGGAGAACGACGCATCCTCCCGGACGGCGATGGCCACCCGCCCCATGACGTTCCTGACTTCGATCGACATGACGGTCCTCCTCACGTTCCCCTTCTCACGCTCTTCCACCGGCGGCCGGCCCTGCAGTGGCGAATGTCCCCCATGCCGGGGACCAAGGTCCTGACGGCAATTGCTATGCGCGGACCACCGCTAGCGGGCAGTGGGCGTGGTGCAGGACGCCCCGGCTGACCGAGCCGAGCAGCATCGAGCCCAGGGCTCCTCGCCCATGCGAACCCACCACAAGCAGGTCCGCGCGTTCGGAGGCGTCGGTGAGCGCGTTGACCGGATGCGCGGACTGGACGTCCTCCAGCACCTTCACCTCCGGGTAGTCCTCGCTGAAGATCGCCACCCGATCGCGGACGACCTGGTGCTGCGCCGTGCGGACCTCGTCCACGTCGTAGCTGCTGATCTCCGGGGCGAAGGCGTGCACCGGCAGCTGCCAGGCATGTACCACCCGCAGCGCGCTGCCGCGGAGCTTCGCCTGCTCGAAGGCGTAGGCGAGCGCGGGCTCGCATTCCGCTGAGTCGTCGACCCCGGCCACGACCTCGCCGTGCATCGGCCGGTGTCCCTCGGGCACCACCACGACGGGGCAGTGCACGTGGCCTGCCACGTGCATGCTGACGGAGCCGAGCAGGGCACCGGCGAACCCGCCCAGCCCGCGACTGCCGACCACGATCTCGGCGGCGCCCTCGGCCTGCTCGCGCAGGACCGCGGCGGGCGAACCCTCCACGTCCTGGCTCGTGACCTCGACCGTGGGCTGTCGCTCGTGGACGAGCGCCTCTGCCTCGCGCAGGATCCGGCGTCCCTCACGCAGCAGCACGTCCGGCAGGGCGGCGTTGGGGTACCTGCCGATCTGGTACGGCAAGAGGTCCACCGCGTGCACGATCCGCAGCGGCATCCGCATGCGGAAGGCGTCGTCGGCCGCCCATTCGACCGCGGCCCGCGAGGTCACGGAGCCGTCCACGCCTACGATGATCATGATGTGCCTCCTTCGCCACACCCATAGGACCGCGCTCGTCCTCATCCGCAGCAGGGCCGAAGGTCGGTCACCCAAGGACCGAAGGACCCTGTCGGCCGGCGTGACCGATGGCTAGCTTCATGACCTGACCAGGGAGGGCACGCTCATGACAGGTAACGACGACTTCGGACGTCGCATCAGCTACCGTCCCGACCATCTCGGCCCTGGACCCGCCGCGGCCGAACCGACCTTGGGTCCTTGAGCCCGAGGAGTGCCTGCGACTGCTCGCAACCGGCGACATCGGCCGAGTGGCGTTCAACGGGCCGGACGGA
Organism: Nonomuraea sp. NPDC051941; assembly: GCF_044593615.1. Classification (NCBI taxonomy): domain Bacteria; kingdom Bacillati; phylum Actinomycetota; class Actinomycetes; order Streptosporangiales; family Streptosporangiaceae; genus Nonomuraea; species Nonomuraea sp. NPDC051941. Next base: position 3,234 of record NZ_JBIUCF010000058.1, on the reverse strand, counting down.
CCCACGGTGCTGCCCGTGAACTACAGGCTCCACGACGGCGCCATCGTTTTCCGCACCGCTCACGGCGGTCCCATGGACCAGGACCTGTGCACTGGTCTGGAAGGGGTGGAAATCAAGATCGGCTTCCAGGTCGACCGGGCCGACGAAGCCCAGCGGGAGGGCTGGAGTGCCCTCATCCAGGGCCCCGCCGCCACAGCGGGATGGGTGGTCTAGCGGGCAGCAGGTTCGGACCGTCCCGCTCCAGCCGCGCGGCGGCCTCCGCCGACGACAGCCCCGATCGGGACTGGACCAGCGGTTCGCTCATCTCCTACTCTTTCCCCGCTCGTAGGACGCTTTTCCTCATCCTCGCTAGCCATGGACGTGCGATCAGGGTCGAAGGTCCCGCGGACCAGCCCTGGTGACCTCTTCGCCCCGGCCGCCGGACTTATGCCATTGGGGACGAGTCAGCCGCGGCTTTACCTTCGACGGTGTCCCTGCTGGGCAGCCGGGGAGCGCGATCCATCGACAGCATGAGGTGACGACCGTCCTGCCGGATAGCCGGATGGCCGGGTGCCGACGTACAACCCCGGGTTGCCCCGCCCTGCGTATGGGCCATGCTTTGCATCCGGCCTGCATGCTTCCCGTGGTTTTGCCAGGATGACCGTTATCGACCGCCTGGCCAGGTAAGCCGTCTCACCATGGCCGTAGGCATCCGCACCAGGTGAGGGAGGTCGAGATGATCCCCTTGTCCGCACGCGCACTCATCACCAGCGCGTTCACCATCGCACTGTGCGTGCCCATGGGTGCTGGGTGCGCCGCTTCCGCCTCACCGGTGGGTCCGCCCGCCGACACGGTGGACCCGCCGAGCCCGCAAACCCAGAAAGATCTCGAGCAGTCGATGCACGGTGAGGCGTTCGCCAACGCCTCCTACCGCCTCTACGCGGCCCAGGCCGAGCGGGAGAATCTGCCGTCGGTGGCGCGCCTGTTCGAGCGCACCGCCGATGTGGAACTGGGCGAGCACTTCAAGGAAGAAGCCGCGCTGCGCGGCCTGGTCGGCAGCGACGCCGCGAACTTGCGTGCGGCGATGGCCGGGGAGAGGTACGAGTCCCAGAAGATGTATCCCGGCTTCGCGCAGCAGGCCAAGGCCGGCGGCGACAGCCGGGCGGCCGCCCGCTTCTCCGAGATCGCCGGTGACGAAGGCATGCACGCGCGAGCGTTCGGCGCCGCGCTGCGCGCCGCCGAATCTGGCCAGGGCAGCGTGCCGGTGCCGCCGAAGGCCGAGGCGGTGCAGGTCCCGCAAGGCGCGCCTGAGGTCCGCGCGCAGCAGACGAAGACCGACCTGGACACGGCCCTGCACGGTGAGGTGCTCGCGTATGCCAAGTACCAGCAGTACGCCGAGCACACCAAGGATCCGGCCGTGGCGAAGCTGTTCCACGGCAACGCCGATGTGGAGCTGCACGAGCACTTCGCTGACGAGGCCAAGCTGGCCGGGCTGGTCGGGAGCACGCATGACAACCTGATCAAGGCCATCGCCGGCGAGCGGTATGAATCCCAGACCATGTACCCAACGTTCGCCAAGCGCGCCAAGGCGGCGGGTGACAGCCAGGTGGCCGAACGCTTCTCGCACAACGCCGAAGACGAGGCCGGACACGCCCGCGCCTCCCAGCAGGCGCTGGATGGGCTGTCCTGAGCAGCCTCCTGGCACGGGTTCACCTGCGAGAAGGTGACCAAGGCCCCCGGCCGATCGATGCCAGACGCCATGGCCGCCGGTGTCGCCTGCGGCCATCGGCACTCCTCGTCAGTCGCGATCGCCGGCGCTTGGCGCCGGGCCAGACAGGAGGTGGACATGTTCTTCGGCCTGCCTTTGCACCCGCTGGTCGTCCACGCCGCCGTCGTGTGCGTGCCGCTCGCGGCGCTCGGCACCATCTTGATGGCGTTCTGGCCTGCTGCAGCGCGGCGATTGTGGCCGGCGGTGCTGTTCGTCGCCACGATCGCGCTGATCGCCGTGCCGGTGTCGATCAGCAGTGGTGAGACGTTGATGGACAAGGTCGGAGAGAACGCACTCATCGAAGCCCATGAGGAGCAGGGCGAGCAGGTCCTGCCGTTCGCCATCGTGCTCTGGCTGGCCGCGCTGGGCATCTCCCTGGCAACCCGCCTCACCGGACACACCCCGCGCTCACATCACGAAAGCACCGCGCCGCGGCCGCGGTGGCACGCCGCCATGTTGATCGTCTTTGCTGTCCTCGCCCTGGTCGGCGGCGGGGGAGGCACCGTCGTCATAGTACGGGCGGGCCATAGCGGAGCCCAGACCGTCTGGACCAGGTGACGTTCCGCGCCCGCGCCGAGATTCGGGCACCCCGTGTTCCCGGCCTCGACGAGAACTAGAGCTGGCGATGCCAACGGGACGCTTGCCCTGGTCAACAGGGTCACATGGCCCTGGCCTGCCGGGCCGGCCACGTCCGGGTCGGCCCGACAGGAGCGAGAGGCTGGCACGAAACGTTCGGCGCTAGCGCCGAACGCGAGCGCATCGACCCTGGCGACCGCGGCGGCGGTGATCGGCATCGCTGGCGCCGCGGCGGACACCACGCCGCTGTCGGCCCTCATTACGGAGCCGACCCCCTCACCGGCCGGGGCCCCAGAGGGCCGTGCGGCTGGATGCACGACATGTACTCAGTGACGAGCCTGACTATCCGACCCACATGGTGGCCCACCACCAGGAAGCCGTCGCCGCAGCGCGGCAACTTCAGCGCCCGAACCGGCCCCAGATGCGCGACCTGGGCATCTCGATCGTCACGACGCGAAACGCCGAGATCGCCACCATGAAGAACTGGCTGGCCAAGTGGTATCCGGGGCGCCCGGCGGCGCGCGAAGCGGTTCGGCATAGCGACGCCTCGCCGCTCCTGCTCAACCTGCCCGCCCCGCGCGCATAACCCTTTGAGGCGTTACGGCAGAGCTCGCCGTAGGCCAAACGCGAAGCTCCATCCTGAGGACTGCACTTTCTCCCGCTCACCTAAGATCCGAACACTGAAGAGCTCCTTAAGGCCATGGGCGGGGCGTCCGGAGAGGGCTGGACAGGGCTTGTGTGGGTAGCGTCCTGGATATGGGCGGCATCGGCCCCGCCTGGGAGATCGTGTACGACGGCCTCGATCTCGGTCGAGAAGGACTGAGGGAGGCGTTGTGCACGCTCGGCAACGGCAGGTTCGCCACCCGGGGCGCCACCCCGGACGGCGAGTCGCGCACGCCGGGCACGTACGT